>JANNEO010000123.1:0-8360 GCA_031378805.1 Hyphomicrobiales bacterium | reverse complement strand
GTCTGGGCCTGCAAGAACTACGACGGCGACGTGCAATCCGACATCGTGGCGCAGGGCTTCGGCTCGCTGGGCCTGATGACCTCGGTGCTGCTGACGCCCGACGGCAAGATCGTGGAGAGTGAGGCCGCCCACGGCACGGTGACGCGCCACTACCGCAAGCACCAGAAGGGCCGCGAGACCTCCACCAATTCCATCGCCTCGATCTTCGCCTGGACACGGGGACTGGCGCATCGCGCCAAGCTCGACAGCAACTCGGAACTGGCCAAGTTCGCGCTGACGCTGGAGAAGGTGTGCGTGGACACGGTGGAGCAGGGCCACATGACGAAGGATCTGGCGCTGCTGGTGGGGGCGGACCAGAAGTGGCTGTCGACGACGGGGTTTCTGGACAAGATCAGTGAGAATTTGACGAAGGCTATGGCGTGAGGGGGAACTGAAGTTTCTGTCGCAGCCTCCCCCGAAATCCTCACCCTGAGCCTGTCGAAGGGTCGAGGATTTCGGCAGGCGCGGTGCAGCGACCTCGACCCTTCGACAGGCTCAGGGTGAGGTCGAATGAGGCATCGGAGATGAAGAAGATGGGATAGCGGGGACACGATCTCAATTGCATCAATACTCCTCTCAAGGCTCTCACCCTTCCTGTCCGCAAAGCGGGGACAGCTACCGGTTTCTTCCGCTGCGCTTTGCTTCGCTCACCCATTCGCCTCCGGAGCTAGAAACTCCACCTCGTGCAGCGCCAATATCCGCACCTGCCTGCCCTGATGCTCCACCGCTTGCGGGGGAGCTGGCTCACCGCAGGTGAGACTGAAGGGGCAACGACGGTGCAATCAGCTATGGCCCCTTCGGCTTACATCTCTCGCCACCTCCACCGCTAGCGGGGTAGGATCATCCCCGCCGCCCCGCCAAAGCGCTTTCCACCTCGGCTCTCAGATGCGGCTCGCGTTCCATCAAGGCCTGGAAATCATGCCGGTCGAGTGCGAGCAGCCGCGTGCGCTCGACCGCGCGGACCGTGCAGGGACTGGGCGCATCGGACAGAACGGCCTCCTCCGCGAAGAACTGGCCTTCGACCAGCAGCGTGCGGCCTGATACCAGCAGCTCCTCGACGCAGCCTGACGCCACGACGAACATGCAATCCTCGCGCTGGCCACGCCGGATGATCACCTCGCCCGGCTCGGCCATGCGAGAGCGCATCACGCGCAGGATTTCGCCGATGGAGCCTGCATCGAGGTTGGCGAAGATCGGCAGCTTGGCGATCATCGCCCAGGTCACCACGAATTCCCGGCGGCGGATGACCTCCGAGAACGAGGTTGCAATGATGCCAACGGGCAGTGCCAGCATGACCAGGCCGAACAGCGCCGTGATGCTGGCCACCACCTTGCCCAGCGGCGTGATGGGGTAGGCATCACCGTAGCCCACCGTGGTGAGCGTGATGATGGCCCACCACATGCTCTCCGGGATGGAGCCGAACTTCTCGGGCTGGGCTGTGGCCTCCACCATGTGCATGGCCGCTGCCGCCACGATCATGAGGCCAAGCAGGATCACCAGGCAGGCCAGCAAGGCGCGGCGCTCCTCGATGATGGCCTCGCTCAGCGAGCGCATTCCCGGTGAATACCGCGCGAGCTTGAAGAAACGGATCAGGCGAAAGATCAGCAGCACGCGAAAATCATCTGGTGCGATGAAGGCCAGGAAGAACGGGATGATCGCCACCAGATCGATGATCATCGATGGTCCGCGGGCGAAAAGCCAGCGGGCCCGCCACGAGCGCACGCCCCGCAGCGGGGGATGATCGACGGCGGACCACAGCCTGAGTGCGTACTCCACAGAGAAGGTCACGCCCGCAATGATCTCGATGATCAGGAAAAGCTGTCCGTAGCGCTGATCGAGCGAGGGCACGGATTCAAGGATGACAGTGACGACACTGACAAGGATGAGCGCGACAATGCCGACATGCACGGCTCGACTCAGCACATCCGCCCCCGCACCGCCTTCCAGCACCGCGTAAACCCGCCGCCGAAGCCGCACCCAGCGCAGCGCAGCGGAGAGGTTCATGCCTCAGGCTCCGGCCAGCGCTTGAGCCACTGCGGTCAGCGCGGCCTGTGCCGCTCCGCCATCCGGCCCGCCCGCCTGGGCCATATCCGGCCTGCCGCCGCCACCCTTGCCGCCCAATGCCTCCGAGCCGACGCGCACCAGGTCCACGGCATTGAAGCGGCTGGTGAGATCCGCCGTGACGCCCACCACGATGCCCGCCTTGCCATCCGCACCGACGCCGACGATGGCCACAACCCCGGATCCGACCTTGGCCTTGCCGTCGTCGACTATGCCTTTCAGATCCTTCATTTCGATGCCGTTGAGCGCACGGCCAAGATACTTCACGCCGCCGATATCCCGAATGTCGTCTGTTGCGGAACTGGCCCCGTCGCCCCCGACCATGGCAAGTTTGCGGCGCAATTCAGCCACCTCGCGCTCCAGCTTGCGGCGCTCATCCGTCAGGATCGCCACGCGCTCGACCGTGTCACTGACGGATGATTTTAGGGTGCCCGCGATCTCGCGCAGGCGGCGCGAATCCTGGCTCAGGGCATGGCGTGCAGCATCACCCGTCAGCGCCTCGATGCGCCGGACACCGGCGGACACAGCGCTTTCCGCAACCACGGTGACCAGCCCGATGTCACCCGTGCGCTGCACATGCGTACCGCCACACAATTCGATCGAATACGTCTTGCCCGCGTTGTCACCGGACGCGAACTGGCCCATGGCAACAACGCGCACCTCATCGCCATATTTTTCACCAAACAGCGCACGCGCGCCCGACTCAACAGCGTCATCAACCGCCATCAGACGCGTTGAGACGCCAGCGTTTTGCAGGATGATCGTGTTTGCCATGTCCTCAACGGCCTGCACCTCGACAGACGTGATCGGCTTGTTGTGGCTGATGTCGAAACGCAGGCGCTCATCGTTCACGAGCGACCCCTTCTGCGCGACATGATCGCCCAGCACCTGGCGCAAGGCTTCATGCAGGAGGTGTGTGGCCGAATGGTTGGCGCGGATCGCACTCCGGCGGGCATGGTCCACAGTGAGCACCAGAGGCAGGCCGAGCTTCAGTGCGCCCTCCTCCAAGATACCGTAATGCACGACCAGATCGCCCAGCTTCTTGTGGGTATCGGTCACACGGAAGCGAACACCTTCCCCCAGCATCATGCCGGTATCACCAGCCTGGCCGCCGGATTCACCATAGAACGGCGTCTGGTTCAGGATCACCGCACCAGCCGCACCCGTGGCGAGCGTTTCGGCTACTGCGCCGTTGGCAACGATGGCCGCAACGACACCTTCGGCTTCCTCCGTGTCGTAGCCAAGATAGTCGGTTGCGCCAGCGCTGTCCTTGATGCCGAACCAGACCGTCTCAGTCGCGGCTTCTCCTGATCCGGACCAAGCCTTGCGGGCTTCCGCCTTCTGTCGCGCCATGGCGTTATCAAAGCTCGCGGTATCGACCGTCATGCCGCGCCCGCGCAGCGCATCCTGCGTCAGGTCGAGCGGGAAACCAAAGGTGTCATAAAGTTTAAAGGCCGTCTCACCGTTGAGCACGCCGCCTTCGCAGAGGCCTCGGGTTTCCTCCTCAAGCAATGCCAGACCGCGCTCGAGCGTGCGGCCGAAGCGGGTCTCCTCGAGTTTGAAGGTTTCCGTGATGAGTGCTTCCGCCCGAATTAGTTCTGGGTAGGCCTGCCCCATCTCGCGCAGCAGTGTGGGGACGAGCTTGAACAGCAGCGGCTCCTTGGCGCCAAGCAATTGCGCGTGCCGCATTCCACGCCGCATGATGCGGCGCAGGACATAACCGCGCCCCTCATTGGACGGCAGCACGCCATCCGCGATGAGGAAGGACGAGCAGCGCAGATGATCGGCGATCACCCTGTAGCTCGCCTTCTGCGCTCCGTTGGGATCGCCGCCGACATGTGATTGGACCGCACTGATCAGCGCCTGGAACAGATCGATTTCGTAATTGTCATGTGTGCCTTGCAGCACAGCCGCAATGCGCTCCAGGCCCATGCCTGTGTCGATGGAAGGGCGTGGCAATGGAACGCGGAGGCCGCCGGGCTGCTCCTCGTACTGCATGAATACGAGGTTCCAGATTTCGATGAACCGGTCACCGTCCTGCTCGGGCGAGCCTGGCGGACCGCCCCAGATCTTGGGGCCGTGATCGAAGAAGATTTCCGAACAGGGACCGCAGGGCCCGATATCACCCATGCGCCAGAAATTATCAGATGTTGCGATGCGGATGATGCGGTCGTCGGGCAATCCCGCGATGCGCTTCCAGAACCTGAACGCCTCCTCATCGTCATGGTAGACTGTGACGGAAAGCTTGTCCTTCGGGAGGCCATATTCCCGGGTGATCAGGTTCCAGGCCAGCTCGATGGCTTGCTCCTTGAAATAATCGCCGAAGGAGAAATTGCCAAGCATCTCGAAAAAAGTGTGGTGGCGTGCGGTGTAGCCGACATTGTCGAGATCATTGTGCTTGCCGCCGGCGCGAACGCTCTTCTGGGCCGTGGTGGCGCGGCTGTAGGAGCGTTTCTCCTGGCCAGTAAAGACATTCTTGAACTGCACCATGCCTGAATTGGCGAACATCAGCGTGGGATCGTTCTTCGGTACAAGCGACGATGACGCCACGATCTCATGGCCGTTCTTGCCGAAATAGTTCAGGAATGTGGACCGGATTTCATTGACGCCGCTCATGGAACGCTTGCCTGCAACCTTCTGGGGAAATGCTCTTGTCCCGCCGGTTTGGCACATCGCTGCACCAAAGAAAACGGGCCGGAATTCCGGCCCGCAATCCCTAGAGAGCGCGACACGCCCTGTCCACAGTTTGATCGATGCTCACTCCAGTGGTTCGGAGCCTTCGGCGTCATCCTCGGCTTGGCCTGTCTCGAGAATTTTCTCGGCGATGAGACCCGAGTTCTGGCGGATCATCAACTCGATCTTGGCCGCCATGTCAGGGTTCTGCTTCAGAAAGGTCTTGGAATTCTCACGACCCTGGCCGATGCGCGTCGAGTCGAAGGAAAACCAGGCTCCCGACTTCTCGACAATGCCGGCCTTGACGCCCAGATCGATGAGCTCGCCCATCTTGGACACGCCCTCGCCATACATGATGTCAAATTCAACTTGCTTGAAGGGCGGTGCCACCTTGTTCTTGACCACCTTGACGCGGGTGGTGTTGCCCACAACCTCCTCGCGCTCCTTGATTGCGCCGATACGGCGGATATCCAGGCGGACAGAGGCATAGAACTTCAGCGCATTGCCACCGGTCGTCGTTTCGGGAGAGCCATACATCACGCCAATCTTCATGCGGATCTGGTTGATGAAGATCACCATGGTATTGGAGCGGCTGATCGAGCCGGTCAGCTTGCGGAGAGCCTGGCTCATCAGACGGGCCTGCAGACCAGGCAAGGCATCGCCCATCTCGCCTTCGATTTCTGCGCGCGGCACGAGGGCCGCGACCGAGTCAATCACGAGCACATCCACCGCGCCCGAGCGCACCAGCGTATCGCAAATCTCAAGTGCTTGCTCTCCCGTATCGGGCTGGGAAATCAGCAGGTTGTCGAGTTGCACACCCAACTTGCGCGCATAGATGGGGTCGAGCGCATGTTCTGCATCGATGAAAGCGCATACGCCGCCCTTCTTCTGAGCCTCGGCAATGGTATGCAGCGCCAACGTCGTCTTGCCTGAACTTTCCGGCCCATAAATCTCGATCACGCGACCGCGCGGCAGCCCGCCGACACCAAGCGCGATATCCAGCCCGATCGAACCCGTGGAGACCGTCTCGATCTCGACCGCCTTGTCATTCTTGCCGAGGCGCATGATTGAACCCTTGCCGAAGGCACGCTCAATCTGCGAGAGCGCTGCATCCAGCGCCTTGGTCTTGTCCACGGAGGATCCTTCCACGAGCTTCAGGGCGGGTTGAGACATTGGTCAGGTTCCTTATGGCTGAGTCACGGCGTTGCTTCAATGTGATAAAAGTACCATGTTTGTTCTCTTTTGCAAGCGGTTTGTTCTGGTCAAATCAAAATTTGTTCTCATTACGATGCCTGCTAGCCACCTTGTGGCGTCCAAGCCGATTCGATAAGTCTGTCGTATCGTTCGTCTGTCTTCATCAGGAGCATCATCATGTCCATCAAGCGTCTTCACCCTGGTCCGCGCATGAGCCAGGCGGTCCTTCACGGTGGCGTTGCCTATCTCGCCGGGCAGGTCGCCAACACGGCCAAGGGCCAGTCAGTCACCGAGCAGACAAAGGATATCCTTGCCGCCATCGACAGCTTGCTGAAGCAGGCGGGAACCGACAAGTCCAAGCTGCTGACGGCGCAGATCTGGCTGACCGATATGGGCACGTTCGCCCACATGAACGCCGTCTGGGATGGCTGGGTCAGCCCTGGCAACACCCCTGCGCGCGCCACCGTGCAAAGTCCTGCCCTTGCTGCACATGGCTATGATGTGGAGATCATGGTCACCGCGGCGATCTAGGGAGGCACTTCTAGACCGCCTTTGGATCATGCATTTCGCCCAACAAATATGCATAGCTGCCATCGAAAGCTGTTTGTTGTGCATTGCAGCATTCTTGAGCATATGCATGTTCATCGACGGCGGCGGTGCTCCGAACTTCCTCCCAGCGTAGAGCTTGTTGGCGTCGTGAATTTGAGGTGTCGGTCCGTCCCTCCTCCCTAGGACCGATACTTTTAGGCCGGATGATCCCCTCCCGATCATCCGGCCTCTTTCTTTCCGCCCCCCACACAACCACCTCATTTTGCCATTCATGAAATGTCTTCATTGAATTCGCGTGGTCTTTTCATGCTGTCGGCTCTTGCCATTTGGCGGCGAGGCGCGTTGACATTGAATATGTCATCCTTGCGCTGCCTGATCCCGTGACGGCACATTCCGAATCCCCGGCTCGCTCGCCTGCCCCTGCTGCTGCCATGCCCGTGTTGCTGGCGCTCAGCCTGACGCATTTTCTCAACGACATGATCCAGTCGCTGATTCCAGCGATCTATCCGATCATCAAGGATGCCTATCATCTGGATTACGGCCAGATTGGCATCATCACGCTGACGTTTCAGCTCACCGCATCGATCTTCCAGCCCGTCATCGGCCACATCACGGACAAGCGGCCCATGCCCTATTCCGTGGTGGCCGGCATGGGGTCCACGCTGCTGGGGCTCATTGTGCTGGCCTATGCAGGGAGCTACGCGACATTGCTTGTCGGTGCCGCGCTGGTCGGCCTTGGCTCGTCGATCTTCCATCCGGAAGCAACACGGCTGGCGCGCAATGCCTCGGGCGGACAGCTTGGCCTGGCCCAGGGCATCTTTCAGGTGGGAGGGCAGACGGGCGGTGCGCTGGGTCCGTTGCTGGCCGCCTTCATCATTGTGCCCAAGGGCCAGGCGAGCCTTGCGTGGTTTTCGGTCGCCGCGCTCTTCGCCATGGCACTGATGCTGTGGACAGCCCGGTGGCAGACCGCCTTCCAGCAGGCCATGGTGGCCGCCCGCAAGGACAAGCCAGCAAGCCCGCTCAAGGGCCCGATCGCATCCGGCAAGGGCGTGGCCGTCGCCATGACGATCCTGGTGATCTTGCTGTTCTCGAAGAACGCCTACGCCCAGAGTTTCAACTCGTTCTACACGTTCTATCTCATCGGCAAGTTCAACGTGTCCGTGCAGACCTCGCAGATCATGCTGTTCCTGTTCCTGGTGTCGGCGGCGGTGGGCGTGATCTTCGGCGGCATGGTGGGGGATCGCATCGGACGCGACAAGGTGATCTGGTTCTCGATCCTAGGTGCCCTGCCCTTCTCGTTGGTGTTGCCGCATGTCGATCTGTTCTGGACCGTGGTGCTGACGATCATCATCAATCTCATCATGTCGAGCGCCTTTGCCTCGATTCTCATTTACGCGATGGAACTGATGCCAAACCGAGTCGGCATGATCGGCGGGCTGTTCTATGGCCTGACATTCGGCCTTGGTGGCATCGCCGCCGCTGTTCTGGGAGAAGTGGCGGACCAGACCAGCATCGAGACGGTGTATCGCTTCTGCGCCTACCTGCCCGCGATCGGCTTGCTGGCCTGGTTTTTGCCGAAGCTGGGGGCTTCGAAAGAAAGCTAAAACGTCACCACGCTCCTGATGCTTTTGCCCTCGTGCATAAGATCGAACGCCGTGTTGATCTGGTCGAGCGGCATGACATGGGTGATCAGGCTGTCGATATCGATCTTGCCCTCCATGTACCAATCGACGATCTTCGGCACGTCGGTGCGTCCCCGTGCGCCGCCGAAGGCTGAGCCTTTCCAGACACGGCCCGTGACCAGCTGGAAGGGCCGTGTCGATATCTCGGTACCCGACGGTGCC
>JANNEO010000045.1:0-15262 GCA_031378805.1 Hyphomicrobiales bacterium | reverse complement strand
ACCTGATGCGCCTTCCGAACCACGGCCGCATCGCCGTTGGCCTTCCCGCCAGTCTGGTGCTGTTCAAGGCGCGCAACTGGACGGACCTGCTGTCACGCCCGCAGGCCGACCGCGTCGTTCTGCGCCATGGCGTGAAGCTTGCAACCATGCTTCCGGATTATAGGGAACTGGATGGCTTGGTCGGGATGTGTCCTTGAGCGAAAATGATGTGCCTGAGCAATCCACCAAGAGATCAAGACGGAACACCACCGAGGTTAGCCCATGACACGCAGCAACATCCCCGCCCTGAAGACCCGTCTCGGCCACCTCAAGATTGAGGAAAATCCGGCGCTCGTGCAGCAGAAGTCGCGGGACTTCTACTGGTACTCCCCGCCCCTCAAGCGCCAGCTTGCCAATGTCACGGCGGATGCCGTGGTTTCGGTCACCTCGGAGCAGGACGTGATCGACACGCTCGCCGCCTGCCATGCGCTGGGCATTCCCGTGACGCCACGCGCCGCGGGCACCGGCAACTATGGCCAGGCGATGCCGTTGTCGGGTGGCGTGGTGCTGGATCTCTCGGGTTTCAACAAGGTGCTGAAAGTGACGCCAGGTCGCCTTGTCTGCGAACCCGGCGCGATCATGGAAGCGATCGATCACGAGACACGGGCCATGCCCAATCCACAGGAAATCCGCCTGCACCCCTCGACTTATGCCACGGCGTCGCTCGGCGGCTTCATCGCCGGTGGCTCCGGCGGAGCAGGCTCCATCAAGTGGGGCGGCCTGCGCGACTGGGGCAACGTCATCCGCCTGCGTGTCGTCACGATGGAGGCAAGCCCCCGTGTGATGGAGTTGACCGGCGCCGACCTGCACAAAGTCTGCCACGCCTATGGCACCAACGGCATCATTACCGAGGTGGAAGTACCACTGGCACCCGCCTATGACTGGGTCGATGTCATCGTCGGCTTTTCCGATCTGGAGCGGGCAGCACACTATGCCAACCAGCTGGGCGAGCAGGATGGCCTGCTGCTCAAGGAACTGGCTGTAATCGCGGCACCCGTTCCTCACGACTATTTCCTGCGCCACAAGAAGTTCATCGCCAGGGACAAGTCTATCGCCGTGATCATGGTCGCCCGCCATGCTCTGGACGCACTGCTGGCTTTCACCCGCAATGTGAAGGACGCCGAGGTGCTGGTGAACACCGCCTCCATGTCCGATGCCGACAAGAAGGGCCTGCCTCCAGGCTATGAACTTGGCTGGAACCACACAACGCTCCGGGCGCTGCGCATCGATCCCACCATTACCTATTTGCAGGTGCTTTATCCCTATCCGAATTCCGTCGAAACCATGATGAAGATCCATCGCCACTTCGGTGACGAGTTGCCTGCGCATCTCGAATTCGTGCGCTTCGATGGCAAGGTGACGGCGTTCGGCCTGCCGCTGGTGCGCTTCACCACGGAGGAGCGACTGGAAGAGATCATGCGCATCCACGAGGACATGGGCGCACCGATCTTCAACCCGCATCGCTACACGCTGGAAGAAGGCGGCATGAAGCAGACCAACGACGTGCAACTCGCCTTCAAGCGGGAGGCCGATCCGCAAGGCTTGCTCAATCCAGGCAAGATGGTGGCGTGGGAAGACCCAACCTTCGACTACAAGGCCGGCATGAACTACATGTTCCCTGCACTGGGAGGGTGAGGCACATGCTTTCCGTCTCCCCCTTTCGGGCGAGGTGAAAAGGCTCATGTTCCCCTTGGCTTAGCCCGCGCCGTTGGCGGCGCTGCGGCCGGATCATCCGGCCAAGGATGCCTGGGATAGCGCCCCTTCATCTCCGCCCTCACCGTCGCCCACGAACCCTTCCAGAATCCCGGCAGATCGCGCGTGATCTGGATCGGCCGATGGGCGGGCGAAAGCAGATGCAGCGTCAGCGGCACGCGCCCCCCCGCCAACGCGGGATGCATCTTCAAGCCAAAGAGTTCCTGCACGCGAATAGCCAATACGGGGCCACCCTCAGCCTCGTAGTCCAGCGCGACACGGGAGCCGGTGGGGGCCTCGAAATGCGTGGGCGCTTCCGCATCGAGCAAACGTTTCAGCTCCCATGGGAGCAAGGTTTCCAGCGCCTTGCGCAATGTATCGGCACCCAGCGACGCCACCTGTGTGATGCCTGTCAGGAAGGGCGCGAGCCACTCCCCAAGCGTGCAAGCCAGGGCTGCGTCGGAGAGGTCCGGCCAGGGATTGCCCGGCTCGTCCCCGTGCGCCCGGCGCAGGAACATCACCCGGTCGCGCCATTGCAGCGTGGTCTTGCTCCAGGGCAGACGGTGCAGACCTGCCGCCGCAATGCCCTGCGCAATGACCAGCGCTGCGGCTGTGCTCGCAGGCACAGGCATGGTCTGGCTTTCCAGCGTGATGGCGTCGAGCCGTCGTACGCGCCGCGCCCGCAAGGCGAGGGCCTCCACATCGAACGTCAGTTCCTCGCCTGCCGTGATGCGCTCACCTGCACAAGACAGGAGGGCGGCCTCGTCCATGGGCGCGGCCGCAAGAATGCGCGAGGCTGCGGCTGTCCCCGTCATCTCCGCCACGACGCACCACGGGGCCTTCGCCAGAGGATCAGCCGCGTCGACCTGTCCGGCCCGACCATTGGCAAGCAGGAACTGGCCGGGTGCTCCCCGCGCCTTGGCGATGCGGTCAGGATAGGCCAGCGCCAACAGGGTTGCGGCTGAATGACCATGCCCCAGCCTCATCCTGAGCCTGTCGAAGGATGATCCAGCGTCCTGTTGTGTGATCGCACTTGGTCCTTCGACAGGCTCAGGATGAGGGCTTCCGGACGGCGACGTGGCCTGCACCGAAGCAGCCCATCCTGACGCCAGTCGGCGCATGTCCTCGGCCCGGACACCCCTGTCACGGCGGAACTGCTCCAGCCGCTGGGACACATCGGTCGCTGTCCCCCCCATACCGCGCTCGACCAGTACGGCGGCGAGATCGGCTGCATCCCGCACCGCCTGGGTTGAGAGGTTCGCCGCGCCGATCACCATCTTTGCCAGGCGCGGCGGCAACGGCAGGGCGCGGATGCGCTTGCCCTCAGGCGTGATGCGTCCGACTCCATCAAGTGCGCCAATCGCTGTCAGCATGGCTTTCGCTTCCGCCGTGGCAGCAGCGGGTGGCGGGTCCAGCCAGCGCAACGAGGCTGGCTCCGTCACACCCCAGCTCGCAAGATCGAGCACAAGGCCGGACAGGTCAGCCGCCTTGATCTCGGGGGCGCTAAAGGGTGCCAGGCTCAAGCTTTGCGGCTCGTCCCACAAGCGGTAGCAGAGGCCAGGCTCGGTGCGACCCGCCCGGCCACGCCGCTGGTCAGCCGAGGCGCGCGACACACGCACGGTTTCCAGCCGCGTAACGCCCGTGTCCGGTTCGTAGCGCGGCACGCGCGCCATGCCGCTGTCCACCACGATCCGGACACCTTCGATGGTCAGCGATGTCTCGGCGATCGATGTCGCCAGCACCACCTTGCGGCGGCCTTTGGAGGCGGGCTGCACCGCCAGATCCTGCGCCTGCTGGTCCATGGCACCGTAGAGGGGTGCCAGGTCAATCATGGGATCGCGCAAGCGTTCGGCCAGCAGTGCCTCGGTGCGCCGTATCTCGCCTTGTCCGGGCAGGAATGCCAGGACAGAGCCACCGTCCGCCGCCAGCGCACGCAGGATGGCGCTGGCCATCTGCGGCTCCAGCCGCTCGCGGGCATCCCGACCGATATGGCGGGTCTCCACGGGAAACATCCGCCCTTCGCTCTGGATGACGGGAGCACCTTCGCCCAGCAGATCAGCCACTCGCGCACCATCCAGCGTGGCCGACATCACCAGAATGCGCAGGTCATTCCGCAGGCCCGCCTGGGCATCCAGCGCCAGCGCCAGCCCCATGTCGGCATCGAGCGAACGCTCGTGGAACTCGTCGAAAATGACTGCGGCAATGCCATCCAGCGCCGGATCATCCAATATCATGCGGGCAAAGACGCCTTCCGTCACGACCTCGATGCGGGTCTTGCCTGAGACCATGACGTTCAGCCGGGCGCGCAAGCCCACAGTTTCGCCCACACGCTCGCCCAGCGTGGCTGCCATGCGGTTCGCAGCTCCACGGGCGGCAAGCCGGCGCGGCTCCAGCATGAGGATGCGGTGGTCCTTGCGCCAAGACGCCTGAAGCAGCGCCAGCGGCACGCGCGTTGTCTTTCCTGCGCCCGGTGGCGCGACAAGCACGGCGTTGGTGGTCGCGTCGAGCGCTGCCAGCAGTGTTGGCAGCACGTCATCGATGGGCAGCGGGGGATCAAACCGCATCGTAAGGCAACAGGCCTCGCCTGCTCACGCGTCGTCCGCGTCGGATTCGAGCTTGGCATAGAACGAATAGCGCAGCGCCTCCGCGTCATCGTACCAGAAGCCCGGTCCCTTGCCGCCGTCGAGTGTACGCTGCCAGAGTGCAGCCAGAACGGCATCGTCACTGATCGCCATCTCGAAGTCATTGTCGAAGAACACGTCCGACCATTCCCAATAGGTACCAAGGCGCTTGACGCCGCGCATGAGATCCCAGCGATCGATGATCTCGGAGGGCAGATCCGAGGTCATGGAGGCGAAGAAGATGCCCTTGCTGCACACCCGGTGCATTTCCTCCACTGCCCACTCCACGCGGTTATGCGCGACATGGCAAAGCGCGGTATCGTAGATCACATCGAACTCGCCATCCTCGAACGGCATGTCCGTGATGGAGCCCAGGATGTTGAATTCCTGCAGCTTCTCGGGTGTCTGCGCATGGATGTAGATGTTGTTCTCGATGCCCCAGGCGTCGATGCCTCTGGCACGCATGGCCGCAACTGTCTCGCCGCTGGCAGACCCCGCGATAAGCAGACGGTACTTCTTCTTGGGCTTGAACACCGTCCGGATGAGGTCATCGACGGTGGCCGGATCGAAGAAGGTCTTCCAGGCATCCCTGTAGAGACCAAGGTTGCGGTAATTGTCGAAATACGCCTTGTCGATGACGTTCTTGGTCGGCTTGCCATTCTTCGCAGCCTCTTCGAGCTGCCGCTTGTAGCGCAGCTGCGTCAGCTCGGAGACAACGAGATCGGTGGTGATGTCACAGGAGTCGAGCAAGCCATTCAGGGTCGAATCGTAGAGATAGTCGCCGGTCAGGAAGATGCCGGGATTGTCATCGGGCTCCGGCAGATGGTTCTCGCGGGGGCCGCGGGCCGGGACACCTCCAGGGATCGCATTCACAGAGGATAGCCAGCGATGCACCTTGCCTTCGACGAAATGCTTGCGGGCATCGCCGAATGATGGCGGCAGGGATGCCAGCGCGGCATCGATCAATTCGGCCTCGGAGAGATTGCAGTAGGCCAGCGCATCCGCCCCTGCGATCAGCCAGCCCAGTGCCCCGGCACCGTTGGGATAATCATGACGCGTGTTCTCGATATAGACGCAGCAGCCGCCGAAAGTGTCTGACATCCACCAGCTTTGCGTGACATGCGGCTCCCAGATTTTCTTGTCGAACAGCAGGGTCACGCGCAGATAATGGGCGGGACGGTCGAAATGGGCGACGTGGCGCACCATCGCCTTTTGCAGCTTGTCCCCATCGAACTCGATTGTGCAAAGCCAGTTATGCGGCAGGCTGAACACCACCATGTCGAATTCGCGGACCGTCACTTTGCCGCCATGCTGGACATGCAGATAGTACTTGCCGTTCTCGGCGCGGCCGCAGCGCAGCACGCGGCTCTCGAGTTCCACCTTGTTCTTGTTGTGCTCGGCCAGCTTGTCGATGATCTGCTGGTTGCCGCCGACGATGGAATAGAGGTCGATGTAGCCGTCGAGGTCCATCAGGAAGTTCTTCAGGCCGTTCAGGCCATTGGTGAGATGCGGTTCGGAGGCGATGTCGCTGCGGGCCGCGATCTTGAAATACTTGCGGGCCTGTTCGTCCAGAACTTCCTTCTCCAGCAGTTCCTGGCAGTTGATGTTGACCCAGGGGTGGCTGTTGTCCTCCTTGCCCACCCCCTCGTAATACTGGACAGGTGACATCATCGCATGGCACGTCTTGCGAAAGGACTTGACCGCATTGGCGGTCTTTGTGCCGTAGAATTTCTTCACGCCCTCGACGCCGACCATGACATTGCCGTCCATCACCACGGTCTCGCTGTCCATCGGAACGGTTTTCAGGCCAAAGCCGTCGATCAATTCGCGCAGCGGATCCTGTCCCAGCGTCCAATAGCCATAGATCTCGGCCACGCCTGCCTCATACACGGCATCCATCGTGTCAAACTTGCGGGAGACGATCTTGCCGCCAAGCCGGTTGGACGCCTCGAAGATCGTGACGGTGGATTCGTGCTGAAGCTTCTGGCTGAGATGCCAGGATGTCATCAGGCCGCCAGGGCCTCCGCCGACGATCGCTATGTTGATCATGAAACTGTACTCCCGACGGCCGACCGGAGAGGGTCCGGATCAAGCCCTAGATGCTGTTTTGCCTTGCCGGTTCAAGTCATGGCTGACGAGAAACCTGCGCTGTTGGTGGTTTCGCTATGGCACGCGAGGGATGAACGACAAATGTCGAAACGCGAGATGTCATCCCTTCGCGCCCGCAGTCCCAGTGGCTTTTGGCCGAAGATCGGTGGACATCGGCGTGGGGATTCGGCGGATGGCCGTCAATTCGCGCTGCAGCTGTGCAGCCTTGGCGCGAGCATCGGTGAGATCGGATTGCAACTTCTGCTTCTCGCCCCTGAGCTTCTCGATCGAGCGCGACAGATCCGACGCCGTCTGGCGGCTGTCCTCGCGTAGCCGGACGATGGCCTGGTCGCGCTCCTCCAGCACTTTCTCCGCATTGCCGATCTTGCGGGACTGCTCCTTGAGGGCGGATTCCATGTCCTTCCCTTTTCGAAGGAGCGTGGCTGACTTTTCGCGCAAGGCTTCGACGCTGGCATCCCGCTCCAGGATGATCTGGGCACGTTTGTCGGCGATTTCCTCGGAAGACTCGAGCTTGCGGGTCAGGATGGCGCGATCCTTCTCTGTCTCGCGCAGCACGCGCTCCTGCGCCCGGAATTCCTCCGTGCGGGTGCGCAACTCGGCCCGGGCCGTCTTGAGCGCCACATCTATCTCCTCGATCCGGGCCTTCTGCGCCTCGAGGTTCGTCCGATGCGCTGCGATTTCGATGCGCCGCTCATCCGAAACATTCTGGATCTCGGAGCGCGTCTGGTCCAGCGCCAGATAATGTGTCTCCAGCATGGCCTTCTCGGCCTGTGTCGCGGCAAGCAGCGTTTCACGCTCCGCGAGTTTTTCCCGTGTCGCTTCAAGCGTCAGCTCAAGGCCAGCGGTCTTGATGCCAAAGGCGACAAGTTCCTTCTGACGGGAAGCGATCTCATCCTGCAATCCGGCGATTTCAGTGGCCTTGCCGCCCGTCACCAAGAGGCCGCGCTGGACATTCGCAGTCGCCGCCTCGATGCGCTGTTCAAGCTGCACGCGTTCCACCGCGAATTTGGCCCTGAGCTGATCGCGCTCCGCCGCGATCTCGCGGGGCGACAGCGGCAAGGTGGCCTCGATCTCGCGGCGGGTGAGGCGATAGGCGCGCCGCCAGAACGCCGGAAGGATGGCAAGCGCAAGGAGCGCCGCCACCAGGAAACCCAGCGCGAAATAGAGGCCTTGTTCAATCACCGGCAGACCACGTCAGTTCATTCCTGTCGTCTGTGCCACGAAGGCGCACGCAAGGCCAGCCCGGCCTTGCGTGACTGTGCCGTCAGAACGGGTTCCAGTTAGAACGGGTTCCAGGTCGATTGATCCGTGAACTTGAGGTAACCAAGATTGACGCCAAGCCTTGCGCCTATGCCGGTCCGGATCGGAACAAGCGTCGCGCCGTCGCCTGCCGTCAGCGCGGTCATGCCAAAGCCGGCAATCAGATACGCCGACCCATCGACGCCGCCGAAGCGCTGGTAGATGCTGCTGACCTTCGGCAGGTTGTAGACCAGGATCATGGTGCGGGCACCATCACCGCCCCAGTCGAACCCGACGGACGGTCCCTGCCAGAAGACCTTCCGCTCGCCCGCGTTGCGGGTATAGAGCGTGCCTTCCCCGTAGCGCAGGCCCGCGACGAAAGCTCCCGAACCTTCCTGTCCCAGGATATAGCCGTTGGGCTCGCCCCAGCGCCGGGTTGCTTCCTCGATCGTCAACGCGAAGCCGCGCGACAAGCTGCCAAAGAAGCGATGGCCGTTCTGCATCAGTTCCGAACCGGAATAGGTACCGGAATTTTCCGGAGCACGAGGCTGCGGCTGACGCTGCGCCGTGGCAGGCGGAATGGCGGCAAGCAGGAGACCTGCTGCCAGGGTGATGAGTGAAAGCATTTTCCGCATAGAGATACTCCTTGCGCGACAGAACCAGAACTTGGGCCACCCAGCCAAGAGTCGTGATGGCGGGAGAATGACGGAAAAGCTTAAATTTTTACCGAAGATCACAACGCGAAAGCGACGCCTGCATGGCATGATCACGGTTCTGTCGTGTCAATGGGGCCACAATGCGCCGTATCTCGCCCGTTCGATCCATTCTCGCGGCCCTGATGCTGGCCGCAACGCCGGGCTTTCTGGGCGCTTGTGACAGCCACGCGTCACCAGCCAACCTCTTCAATCCGGATCCTATGCAGCATGTGCTGACCGATGGCCGCACGGGATTTGCCCTGTTTGGCTATGATCCTGTGTCCTACCATCTGGATCACAAGGCTCGGATGGGCCTTGTCGAGCACCAACTCGCGCTGGAGGGACGGATCTGGCTTTTCAGCTCGGCCGCGAACATGGCAGTCTTCTCGGAGGATCCGACCGCTTACGTGCCACTTTTTGGCGGTCATGACGGGGCAAGTGTCAGCGAGGGCATTTTGGCCAAGGGCGAGCCCGCTCATTTTGTCATTGCCGCCGGGCAGCTCGTGCTGTTTCGCAGCGTGGAGAGCCGTGACCGTTTCGCCCAGGATCAGACGATCCGGCAGAAGGCACGGGAGAACTGGCCTGCGGTGGTGCGTCAGCAGATCGGCCACTGAGCCAGCGCTTTGCGGGCCATCTTCCGGTTCGCGGCCGCAATGTAAGGCTCGTGGATGAAATTGCGGCGCCTGCGTCCATAAACCAGGCGCTTGCCATTGCGACCCAGCATCGTGCCGCCTGCGGCCAGGACCAGCGCTTCACCCGCCGCGATATCCCATTCCGACGACGGATTGCTTGTCGGAAAGACGCTGGCATCACCCCGCGCGACCGCAACAAGCTTGAGAATGGCTCCGATGCGCTGGATGCTGCTGTCCGCCAGATGCGGGAACAGTCGCCGGGCGAGCGGATCAGGCCGTGAACGACTGGTGACCACGGTCTCAGGGTCAAGGCGTTGGTCGGTGAGCCGCATCAGGCGACCAGGGCCTGGCAGAGGCAGCAGGTCCGCATCCAGCACGATCTCCCGCGCCATGCTGCCGGCCAGCCAGGCCTTGCGGTGTTGGGGAGCCAGGATGACACCGGCGACGGGATGTCGGTTCTCCACCAGCGCAAGGCAGACCGCATGATCGGGATGCCCTTCCAGGAATTCGCGGGTTCCATCGATGGGATCGACAAGAATGAAAGGCTGTGCTGCAAATCCCCGTGGCAGGGATCTGCTGCTTTCCTCGGAAATCACGGGCAACTCAGGCAAGCGAGCGGCCAGCACATGGGCGATGGCGGCGTCACTCGCCAGATCAGCAGCAGCCTGGGGCGTGCCATTGCTCTTGACCTCCAGCAGCACTGGACCCGCCGAACGCATGGCAAGGGCGCCGGCGATTGCCGCTTCGAGCAGGACATCGAGCACGGCTTGCCGCAGGTCTGCGGGGACATCCGCCGAACGGTCAGCGAGCGTCGTGTTCAAGTCTGCCTCGGGAGCGAATCCGTTATGATTTGAGCAACCATGTTGGGCTAAAGTGACCTATCGCGGAACGGAATGCCAGCGCAGCCTTTCGGCGTCTGTGTTGTATACTTTAACACCGTCTGATTCTCTCCTCTCAAGGACCGTCCGACCATGACCATGATCCAGCTTGAATCTCTCGATCTGGCCGCACTGCTGTGCAGCCGTGTCTGCCATGACGTAATCAGCCCCGTCGGTGCCATCGTCAACGGTTTGGAAGTCCTGGCCGAAGAGAAGGACGCTGGAATGCGCGATTTCGCGCTGGATCTCATCAACAGGAGCGCCAAGACGGCATCCGCCCGGCTGCAATTTGCCCGCATCGCATTCGGCGCGGCAGGATCGGCGGGATCGGCCATCGACACCGGCGACGCCGAGAACGTCGCCAAGGGTTTCCTCAACGACGACAAGATCCGCTTGAGCTGGAGCGGCCCGCGCCTGCTCATGCCGAAGAACCGGGTGAAGCTCCTGCTCAACCTGCTGGTCGTGGGTGCTTCCTGCATTCCGCGCGGTGGTTCGCTCGATTGCGTCATCGAGGGCGATGGCGACACGCCAACCTTCCTGATCACGGCCCAAGGCAAGAACGCGCGCATCCCGCACGGTGTTGAAGCGTCCATCGCCGGATCGCCAGAGAACGGCATGGTCGATGCGCATGGTGTCCAGCCGTTTTATACCGGCATGATCGCGCGCGCTTCCGACATGGACGTGGGGATGACGCTGAACGAGGACATCGTCAAGATCACCTCGCGCCGGGTGGCCGCTGCCGCACGCGACGCGGCCTAAACGCGAAATGGCCTGAGGTTCATAACCCCATCGCCCCGCCATCCGCACGGGGGTCGTGATCGGCCAGCACATGACCGTCTGGATGCTTCACCAGCATTCCGGCATGGCCGAAGCTGTCGGCATAGGGATTGGCGTTGATTTCCACCTCATGGCCGAGCTTGCCCAGGGCCGTTATCAATGACGGATCCATCCGGTTCTCGATCTTGACCGTGGCGCGGCTGGCATTCCACGCCTTGCCGAAGGTGAAGCGTGGCGCATCGAGCGCAGCGGATGGCATCATGCCGAAGCGGGCATATCGCAAGAAGATGTTGCTGGTGATCTGCGGCTGCACCTCGCCCCCCATCGAGCCATAGCTCATGATGCGGCCGTCATCGAACACCGCCATCGGGGCGTGAAGCGTGTGGAACGGGCGGCGACCTGGCTTCAGGGCGTTGATCGACAGCGGGTCGAGCGACAGGCCCAGTCCGCGATTCTGCATCAGAACGCCGGTGTTGGGCAGGACGACACCCGAGCCATATTCCCAGAACAGGGATTGGATCAGCGAGACCGCCATGCCGTTGCCATCGATGACACCGCACCACACGGTGTCGCCATCCTCCATGCGCGGCAGAGGCCAGGATGCCGCCCGGCTTGTATCGATCTGCAAGGCTTCGTGTCGGAAACGATCCCGCGTGAGATAGAGCGCAGGGTCTTCCGGCATACGCTCGAACTCTGTCACGACACGGTCGCGCAACGTGTTGGCCCGCTTCACGCACTCGATCAGTCCGTGCAGGTGTTGCACCGTTTCGCCGCGCGTGACGCCCAATTCGTCGAAGATGCCCAGCATCATCAGCGCCGCAAAGCCCTGGCTTGGTGGCTGCGGCATGTAGAGCGTGCAATCCCGCAGGCGGGCCGACAGAGGCTGACGTTCCATCGCGTGGTAGCGTGCAAGATCGGCGCGGGTGATGGGCGTGCCCGCCCTCTCCAGATCGGCCGCCATCTCGCGCCCGACATCGCCCCGGTAGAAATCATCAAGGCCCGCGTCAGCCAGGTGTTGCAGCGTGGCGGCCAAGGCCGGGAAACGGCGCAGACTGCCCGCCACCGGCTGCTTGGCGTCAGTAAAATAGGTATCGGTGAAAAAGGGTTGCGCCAGCAGCGCCTTGTCGTCCTTGAGGGTGTAGCGTGCTTCGGAACGCCCGACGGGTGCTCCCTCGCGCGCCGCATGGATGGCATGGTGCAACAGCATGTCGAGCGGCAACTTGCCGCCATTGGCCTTGGCCATGGCGTGGGCCAATTGCCATCCCCCGATTGTACCGGGCACCGTCAAAGTGGCCTGCGGTCCCCGGAGCGGAATCGCCTCCATCTCCATCGCCCGGTAGCGGTCGATGGTGGCGTGTTCGCCTGCAAAGCCACAAGCCTCGATGGAGCGCATCCGGCCCGTGGG
Organism: Hyphomicrobiales bacterium; assembly: GCA_031378805.1. Taxonomy (GTDB): domain Bacteria; phylum Pseudomonadota; class Alphaproteobacteria; order Rhizobiales; family Beijerinckiaceae; genus JADCCX01. The sequence continues at coordinate 3,175 of JANNEO010000045.1, read as the reverse complement.
CTCGCGGATGACCCAGAAGCTGTCGCCGCCGATGCCGTTCATGTGGGGATAGACCACCGCGATGCTGGCGGCGACCGCGATCATCGCTTCGAGCGCATTGCCGCCTTCGCGCAGCACCGCGAGACCCGCCTCGCAGGCCGAGGCATGAGGAGCCGCGACGGCGGCCTGGCTGAAACTCGGGGTATCCATAGGTGTCCTCGGCGTGGTGCGGGCGTACCAGTTGTTTCGCCCAGGGGATTGCTATATCCCGGAAAGCAGTACCACAAGGTTCACAGCGGCAGTGGCCGCTGAAAGAAGAGTGTTCGCATGGCCGGTCGCCTCAACAGGAAGAACCTGATCACCATCGTCTCGGTGACGATCCTGGTCGGGACGGAAATCCTCGGCGCGGCGCTGGCGCTGGGCTGGGCGCTGGGTGGCGTGTTCGAACTGCCGGACCTGGGGCGGCAAATGCTGATCGGCGCGTTCATCGCGGGCGGTCTCTACATGATGGTCCGTTTCTACCGCAATGCCGAGCGGATCGAGCCAATCTTCCAGAAGTGAACGCTGGTCAGAGCGACCAGTCGATGGGCTGAAACCCTGCGCCTTCCAGATACGCATTCGTCCGGCTGAAGGGCCGCGAACCAAAGAAGCCGCGCCGCGCCGACAGTGGTGAAGGATGAGGGCTGGCAAGCACCAGAGGCCCCGGTGACGGGATCAGCGCTTGCTTGGCTTGCGCATCCACTCCCCACAGAATGAAGACAGGACTGCTGTGCTTGGTCGCAACCGCCTGGATCATCTGGTCCGTCAGCGCCTGCCAACCAAGCGTGCGATGGCTACCGGCCTTTCCGGCCTCAACGCTAAGGCAGGTGTTGAGCAGCAGCACGCCCTGCCCTGCCCAGGACAACAAGGTGCCATGATCTGGCGGCGCCAGATCGAGATCGCTCTGGCGTTCCTTGAAGATGTTGGCGAGCGAGCGGGGAACCCGGACCCCGGGATTGACCGAGAACGCCAGGCCATGCGCGTCTCCCGGCGTCGGATAGGGATCCTGCCCCAGGATGACCACGCGCACATGGGACAACGGCGTCAGCGCCAGCGCTGCAAAGAGATCGGATGGCTGCGGCAGTACAAGAGTACCTGCCCCCTGCAGGGTATCCAGTGCGGACATCAGGCGTTCAGCAGAGCCATCGTGGAAGAATGGCAGAGCCAGCCAGCCCTCATCACCTTCCCTGCGAAACGCTGCAAGCGCCGCCTGAAACGCCGTCACTTCAAGGTGATCCGCCCATCGACCTTGGCCTGCACCGCGCCTGCCGCCCGCACATGGGCCATGACGACGCTGGCCATCAGCTTGCCATCGGTCTTGCCGATCAGCACCCGACCACGCGCCAGAGCGGAATAGCCATCGCCGCCACCCACCATGAAGTCGTTGGTGGCGACCTTGTATTTTGCCGCTGGATCAAGATCCTTGCCACCGACCAGAATCTGGGTGATGCGGCTGCCCACGGCGGCCTTGCTGTCGATGGTGACAGTCATGCCGGCAATCTGCGGGAAACGCCCGGCGCGGTTGTCGATCTGGCTGACGCCATTCTCCAGTGCATCCTTGATATCCTTGCCGGTGACTTCGACCATCGACGTTGCATTGCCAAATGGCAGTTCGGTCAGGATATCGCGCCGCGTAATGGTGGCACCGGCTGGATACTGCTTGTTGCCCCGGATGCCGCCGCCGTTGGTGATGGCCACATCAGCACCCGTGGAGACGCGAATGGCGTCGGCGATGAGATTGCCGATGGCGGTTTCCTGCGAGCGCACCGACGCCGAGCGGCTGTCAAGGTCCACCGCCGTGGTGCCAAGCGAGACATCAAGCTCCTTGGACAATTCGCCCTCGTAGCGCTTGACGATGGCCAGCGCCTCGGGGTCCGGCGTCACAGTCCCGGAATCGATGATGCGGAAGCGTGGCAGCCACGTCACGGCACGCTTGCCTTCGCGCTCCCCGATGGTGGCGTAGATATCGACCGCCGTGACGTATTCGCCTTCCTCTCCCGATTCCACCATGACGGTGCGCCCGTCATAGACAACACGCAGATCGTGATCATGGCCGGTGAGCAGCACATCGACGAGGCGTGAACGGGCAATCTCGAGATCGCGCGTGAAATCAGTGTGCGTCACAGCCACCACCATATCGGCACCCGCATCGCGCAGCGCCTTGGTCTGATCGCGCACGGCTGCCATCTCGTCCAGGAACTTCAGGTCACCGGGCGAGGACATCAGCGGCGTTGTCGCCAGGGCCACGCCAAAGATCCCGACCTTCACGGGGCCGAGATCCAGCACGGCGCGGTCCTTGTGATCGGGCAGCACGGAGCCATCCGCCCCTCTGAGATTGGCCGCGTAGGTGGGGTATTTCGCCAGCTTGGTCAGCTTGAGATAATTGTCCTTGCCGCCGTCGAACTCGTGGTTGCCCGGCACGAAAATATCCGGTGGTACCACGTTCAGAAGTTCGACCGTGTGCTGGCCCTGATCGAAGCCGGACATCAGGGAAGGCGAGAACATGTCGCCTGCATGGGCATAGAGCAGAGGGATGCCCTTGGCCTTCTCGGCCCGGGCGATGGCGGCGAGGCGGGCGAACCCGCCGCGACCGCGCACTTCGCTCATCTTGTAGATGTCATTGACGAGCAGCAGCGTGAAAGTCGGCGGCGTGCCCTGGTTGGCGGCCTGTGCCAGCGCTTCTTCCGGCGATGCCGCCATGATCGTGGTTGCGGCAATGCCAGCGCCCGCGGCGATGGTGAAGGCCTGGCGGCGGGTCATCCCGGTGTTCGGCGTATCGGTCATCATCGGCTCCTGTCATTCGTGGCCGCTACAATGCCGCTGAGACAAAGCGATGACAAGCGTCGGATACGACAACAGCGGCCAAGGGCCGCTGTTTGTGTTCTTCTCCCGCTCGCGGGAGAAGGTGGCCCGAAGGGCCGGATGAGGGCATCAGTTCCTGATGACCGCCATCACGTCCTTGAGCTGGCCCAGCTTCTCGGATGCAATGCGCTTGGCTTCATCCGTCTTCGCATCACGCAGGTCTTCCTCGGCATTCTTCATTTCTGAAGCGATGACCTCGGCGGAAAGCTCCTCCACTGGGGTCGCCTGTTCGGCGAGGATGGTGAGGCCCGAGGCGTTCACGTCAGCAAAGCCGCCACGCACATAGAGGCGCTTG
>JANNEO010000040.1:0-4059 GCA_031378805.1 Hyphomicrobiales bacterium | reverse complement strand
ATAGAGAAAGCGGATCACACCGCGCTCGATGGCGATGCCGACGAGGCCCGCCACGATGAAGGCGAGGGGAATGGCGATGGGCAGCGACCAGTCGAAGAGGTGAGGGGCCCTGGTGCGGATCACCTCCTGCACCATGAAGGTCACGTAGGCACCGATCATCACCATTTCGCCATGGGCCATGTTGATGACACCCATGACTCCGAAGGTGATGGCCAGACCGATGGCGGCCAGGAGCAGCACAGAACCCAGCGAAACGCCGAACCACACGGTCTTTACGCCCTCGACTATCTGCTGGCGGCGCTCCATGTCGCCGATGCCCTGATCGACCAGCACCTTCAGCGGCCCGGTGGCTTCCATGGAAACCTGCTTCAGCAAGGCGAGGCCGTCGGCCGTCTGCCGTCCGGCCATCACCTGCGCCGCCTGCACCTTGTCGACCTCGGAGGAGTCCTTCGATGTGATCAGGATGGCAGCACGGGCCTCGGCGAAAGCCTTTTTCACCCGCGGGTCGGTTTCCTTGCTGATCGCATCGTCCAGCACGGGCAGGATAGTCGCGTCCCGGTTGCGGAAAACGGAATTGCCCGCCTCCAGCCGACGGCGCGGGTCTGGCGCCAGCAGGGTCAGCGAGCCGACCGCGCCAGCCACCACCCGCCGCAGCCGGTTGTTGAGCCGCACGGGTTCACCTGTTCCTGCCGCCAGCGCAGTGCCGGTGGACGCATCGAAAATCTTGCCTGCCGCGTCCCGGTAAACCACCTTCTTGTCACCCGTTACCAGGAGGCGGCGATCCGCCAGCGCTTCCAGCAGGGCAGCGGCATGGGGTACGCCAGAGGCCACGATCTCCGTGACGGCCGTTTCAGTGTCCTGGAAACTGTCGGCGACGAACCGCTCGACGGATTGAGAGATATCCTGGGCAAAAGCACGACTGGATGGGATCAAAATCGTGCCCGCCATCACGAGCAGAAGCAGGACCATGATGGCCCGCCTGAACGCTGCAAGGGATGCTGGTGTGGCGAAGCCCATTGAAAAATCCGGAATGAATGTCGGCACGGCCACCGCTGATGCTGTCCGGGCCACGAACCGAGAAGGAAACAACCGGCGTCGCCCAAGGTGCCGCCGGTTGTTGTCAACAGAGGTTCAGATCGGCTGCAGCATCAGCCGCACTTGTTGGCCTTGGTGTTCCAGTTGCCACACTTCTTCTCGACCCAATCGCCGATCAGATCCTTGGAGCCTTCGAGATGCTTGGACCAGGCATCTCCGGCCACGAGACCAGAGGTCTTCCACACCGTATCGATCTGGCCGTCGGCGCGGATTTCGCCGATCAGCACGGGCTTGGTGATGTGGTGGTTCGGCAGCATGGTCGAGACACCGCCCGTCAGGTTGGGCGCGGTGATGCCGGGCAATGTGTCGATGACCTTGTCGACATCCACAGTGCCTGCCTTCGTGACGGCCTTCACCCACATGTCGAAGCCGATGACATGCGCCTCCATCGGGTCATTGGTCACGGCCTTGTCGTTCTTCTTGTAGGCCTTCCACGCCTTGATGAAGGCGTCGTTCACGGGATCTTTGACGGACTGGAAGTAGTTCCAGGCCGCGAGGTGGCCAACGAGTGGCTTGGTGTCGATACCGGCGAGCTCTTCCTCGCCCACCGAGAAGGCCACGACGGGAATATCGGTTGCCTTGATGCCCTGGTTGCCCAGTTCCTTGTAGAAAGGCACGTTCGCATCCCCGTTGATCGTCGATACGACGGCAGTCTTCTTGCCGGCCGAGCCGAAGGTCTTGATGTTGGAGACGATGGTCTGCCAATCGGAATGACCGAACGGCGTGTAGTTAATCATGATGTCGGCAGGCGCCACACCCTTCGAGAGGAGATATGCCTCGAGAATCTTGTTCGTGGTGCGGGGATAAACATAATCCGTTCCCGCCAGAACCCAACGCTTGGCCTCGCCACCGTCCTTCGACATCAGGTAGTCAACCGCCGGAATCGCCTGCTGGTTGGGGGCGGCACCGGTGTAGAACACGTTGCGCTCGCTCTCCTCACCCTCGTATTGCACGGGGTAGAACAGGATGTTGTTCAATTCCTTGAACACCGGCAGAACCGATTTGCGCGACACGGAAGTCCAGCAGCCGAACACGGCCGAAACCTTGTCCTTGGAAATCAGCTCACGGGCCTTTTCCGCGAAGAGCGGCCAGTTCGAGGCTGGATCGACGACCACGGCTTCGAGTTTGCGACCCAGCAGTCCGCCCTTGGCATTCTGCTGGTCGATCAACATCAGCATGACGTCTTTGAGTGTCGTCTCGGAAATGGCCATCGTGCCGGAAAGCGAATGCAGGATGCCGACCTTGATCGGTGCGCCCTGCGCGAATGTCGGGCGAATGCCGCCTGCCAGAACCGCCGCGCCACCAAGCGCTGCGCCCATTACTCCACGCCGTGTCATTGTCATCGGTGTCGCTCCTGCTTGACCATCCATGTCCCGTTGTCACGCGGGCTCAGAACACTCTCAGCAAGCGACGTGCCAAAGAAACGCCTTCAGAAAACCCGCTTTTGAATCTGTAAATTCGCATGATCAATTCCATTTCTGGAACGTGAATCTTGTGCGCTTGCCTGTTGCCTGGGAGACATGACCTGTCGGCGCCCAAGAAATACTCACGCGCGCCCCCTGATTTCGAGAAAAATGCCGATAATTTAGGCAATGCTGGATTTTAGAGCAGACTTGTGGTTGTTCCCTGGCTACCTGCCTGTCTGGTGATCTATTTCGATAGCGCCAAGCCTCATGTGAAACTCCGTCTTGCGTTTCCATCGGTGCCGTTGACAGGACGCGCCGTTTCAGCGTTTTGCTGCGCCAGTTCAGAAAGTGGGCATAATGCGGTTTCTCATAACGGGTTCAGCGGGATTCATCGGCCTTCACCTGTCCCGGCGCCTGATTGCCGAGGGTCATGCGGTGACCGGCATCGATGGCATGACAGCCTATTACGATGTGACGCTGAAGCAGGCGCGCATCGCCATCCTGCAGCAATCCAACCTCTACCAGCATCACGCCTTCCTGCTGGAGGACGCGGAGCGGCTGAACGCTGTCGTGCAAGCGACCATGCCCGATATCGTCATCCATCTCGCCGCACAGGCGGGTGTCCGCTACAGCCTCGACAACCCGCGTGCCTATGTAGATGGCAACCTCATCGGCACGTTCAACGTGATGGAGGCCGTTCGGCAGTGGAAGCCCGGCCATTTCCTGCTGGCCTCGACCAGTTCGGTGTTCGGCGGCAACACCGCGATGCCATTCCGCGAGACAGACCAGTCGGACCACCCGCTGACATTCTATGCCGCCACCAAGAAGGCCACGGAAGTCATGACGCATTCCTATGCGCATCTCTGGGGTATCCCCACGACGGCATTCCGTTTCTTCACGGTCTATGGACCTTGGGGCAGGCCCGACATGGCCTTGTTCAAGTTCGTGCGGGCAACGATCGCGGGAGAGCCGATCGATGTCTATGGCCATGGCAAGATGGAGCGCGACTTCACCTATATCGATGACCTGGTCGAGGCGATCATACGCCTCATCGACCATCCTCCGGTGATGGGTGCCCCTGTGGGCGAAAACGATTCACTCTCCGGTGTCGCCCCCTTCCGCGTGGTCAACATCGGCGGCGGAATGCCGGTCAAGCTGATGGATTACATAGCCGAGATCGAGCGATGCGTCGGCAAACCGGCGAGGAAGAACTTTCTCGACATGCAGAAGGGTGACGTGCCCGCCACATACGCATCAGCTGAACTGCTGGAGGCGCTTACGGGATATCGCCCATCGACACCGGTTTCGGCAGGGATCGAGGCGTTTGTCGCGTGGTACCGAGATTATTACCGCCAGACCTGAAAACACAGCTCCGCAAGTTCCATAATCTTCCTTCTGCGAACGGCGATGCCTCAGGGGTACGTTCTATCCTCAAGTGCGACTCTTGAGTAATTTCAATGGGTTGCAGGATGAGGATTTTGACCATGGGACGGACGTATTGTCAGCTGACGATGGATGATCGGCGCAGGATCGACCGCATGCGGGCGCTCAAGACGCC
>JANNEO010000160.1:0-42518 GCA_031378805.1 Hyphomicrobiales bacterium | reverse complement strand
CGGCCTCATCGTCCATGGCCCGCTGCAAGCGACGCTGCTGTTGAATTTCGCGGCCGAATTGAAGGGAACACCACCCACCCGCTTCGCCTTCCGCAGCAGCGGGACCATCTTCGATGATGACAGTGCCTCGCTGCACGCCCGGGGCGATGGCGATGGCCTCAAGCTCTGGACCGCCCGCGACGGCGGGCCTGTCGCCATGGCGGCAGAAGCCTGGTGGGAATGAGAAGCCCAATTTTGCCGTCAAAGTGGGCTGGCAAAGGAAAATGGCGGAGAGGGAGGGATTCGAACCCCCGGTACCTTGCGGTACTCCGCATTTCGAGTGCGGCGCGATCGACCACTCTGCCACCTCTCCGTGGGTCGGCGGACTTGTGCCGAACTGGTCTACACGCGCCATAGCCCAGGCATCCGGGCGATGACAAGGGGCCGCAGCGTTATTCTCGCGGGCGTCCCAGCTCACCACGCGCACGCAGCACGAACGTCAGGACATCGGCCACCGCGCGATAGAGTGCCTCGGGAATGTGGTCATCCAGCTCGATCTGCGACAGTGCTTCGGCCAGCACATGGTTCTCCTCGATGGAAACGCCGTGCTTGCGGGCGCTGGCGATAATTTCCTCAGCGACGTGGCCCTGGCCCTTGGCCGTGACACGGGGCGCGCCCTTGAAGTCATATTCCAGAGCAACGGCTACGCGCCGTGGGGTCTCACCGGTCATGAGCTGCGATCCAGGAAATGGCCTTGCATCGCGCGTGCCGGTTCGGTCGGCTTTCCGGCGAAGACACGCAACTCGCCAATGTCGAGCGCATTGTCGGCCAGGGCCGCCTCCAGCATCGGCATGGCGGAGGTGAAGACACCGCGCGTCGCGGGATTCTCGGCCCACAGCGACACAGAGACTTTATGGCCGGACAGGCTGATATGGGCATGAACCGCGCCCAACACGTCCGCATCGATGGCGAAGCGCACACCCCAGACATCGACAGCCTGGCTGGCCTCGCGGTTGCGGCGCTTCTCCCGCTCGATCCTGAAGCCAGCCATGGCGGTGTGCTGCCCAAAGGCGAGCGGAATTTCAAGGTTGAGCTGTTGGGGACGGGCGGGATCCAGCCCGGCCTGGCGCTGGTCCGGCAAGGAGGCGATCTGGTGCAACTTCAGACGCTCCACAGCGTGGTCGGTTTCCATGGCAAGTGTCGCCGCGATGGTCCTGGGATCCACTTCGGTTGCCAGCAGGGGCATGGCTGCTTTCTGCGCGACAACGGCGCCATCACGACGGGGCGGCTCGGCGTCGGAAGGCAGCTGGGCGGGAGTGACTGCACCGCGCAGTGCCTCGCGCAGCGCCATCAGCAACGCCTTGGCGTCAAGGATCGCAGGGTCGCCACGGGCCAGACTGGCCTCTTGCATGACACCGGAACGGGCAATGGCCTGCTTGATGTCTCCCGCAAGGATCGGCATTTCGGCATCGAGACGGCTGGCGAGCAATGCCTGCGCAAGCACGATGACAGGGCGCGGCAGAATGGTGGCGTGGCGAGCTGCGAGCGCCGCCAGATCGGCATAGAGCGGGGCTGCACTGCCCTGGCGGGTAGCCGCCTCGGCTGCCGCTCTGGAAACGATCTGCGCTGTCGGATTGGCCAGGACAACTGGTGCCGACTTGCCCTGCAGCGTGGCTTCGGCTGTTGTGATCGGCGTGACCGTGCTGGCGGACAGCGCCTGCGGAATGTCGAGCGCGACAAAAGACAAGCGCGGCGTTGCACCCGCCGCTTCAACCCTCAGCTGGAGCGTGGCTCCAGGCTGGCGGGCGGCATCGGGCAGCGGCACACCACGCAAATTCGCTTCGATTGCCAGGCCACTCAACTGACCATTCATTTGGCCCTTGGCTGATTGTCCCATGAGCTGGAGCGTGAGATTGCCATCCGGCCTCACCGCGAGAACCCGTGCGGTCAGCAAGTCGCCCGGCACCAGATTCACGAGTGCTCCAGGCGCAGGCGCCGGTGGCTGACCGCCACTGGACGCAGGCTTGCCCAGCGCATCAATCAGGACGCCGAGCATCTGCTGTTTCAGGGCTGCGCCGATCTCCATGGGGAAGACGATGCGGCGCGAGCCTTAACAAACCGGAAAGACTATGCGCCTGTTCAGGCAGCCTTCGCGGCGTTGACCTTGTCCTGCGTGAACCCTGCGGCGCTCGCGTAGCCACGCACGATGGATTGGCGCTGTTCGTGGGTCAGCACCGCATCGACGCTTTCGAAGCCATCAGGGGCCAGGCTTTCCACGGCGTCGATCACGCCTTCGGGGCCGCCCTTGCGGTTCATGCGCACGATCTGCGCCGTGGCTGGCAGGCGTTCGCCCTCATAGCTGGCAAGGGCCGCCTGGGGAGAGTCGGCAGAGACCAGCAGGTCAGCCAGGCAACGGGCATCCAGAATGGCCTGCGACGCCCCGTTGGAGCCGACCGGATACATCGGATGCGCTGCATCACCCAGCAAAGTCACGCGGCCATGGGTCCAGTACGGCAGGGGATCGCGGTCGCACATCGGATACTCCCAGAATTCGGAAGTCGCCATGATCAGCGCCTTCACATCGACCTCGCCGATCTGAAACTTCTGCACATGGGGCATCAGGTCTTCAAGCCTGCCCCGACGGGACCAGTCCTCACGCCGTGGCGGAGCGCCGGTGCCATCGCCAAGTTTCACCGCGATGGCCCAGTTGGTCAGTGGTGTTGCGGGCCGCAGGCCTTGCGCGATGGGATAGACGACGGCCTTGGCAGACATGCCACCCGCGATGATCATCGACCGGCCATCCATGAAGCGCGGCCAGTCAGTGGCGCCCCGCCACAGCATGATGCCGTTCCAGGACGGCGGCCCTTCATGCGGAAACAACATGGCACGGATGGTGCTGTGGATACCGTCAGCCCCGATCAGCACATCGCCTGTTGCGGTTTTCACGTGACTGCCTTCACGATCAAAAAAGAAGGCGCGGACACCTGCTTCGTCCTGCGTGAAAGCGCCAAGCCTGCATCCCGCGTGGATGCAGCTTTTGCCCAGTTCGGCCTGCACCGCACGGTGAATCACGGATTGCAAACGCCCTCTGTGGATCGAGAACTGCGGCACCTCGAAACCTGCATCCATGCCACGTGGTTCGCGCCAGATTTCCTGGCCGAAGCGGTTCATGTAAACCAGCTCGTGCGTGCGAATGGCGACGCGATCAAGAGCTGGAAGCAGGCCCAGCACCTCAAGTTCCTTGATGGCGTGCGGCAGGGTGTTGATGCCGACACCAAGCTCGCGGATATCGCTTGCCTGCTCGAAAATCTCGGCTTCGATGCCCCTCTGCTTCAGCATCAGGGCAAGCGTCAGGCCGCCAACACCACCTCCCGCGATGATAACCTTCATGGCTCGATGATCCCTGAGCAACCTTTGAAGGCATGATCAAAGGCCAAGCGCATGGACAAGACAAGGGGAGCTTGGCAACAGGGATAATGGGTGGAAGCCCGCGCAAGGGTCTCGGCAAAGGCACTCCACCCCTGCAAACTCCGTGACTGGCGCAATCTTCACCCATGCTCTATGACGCCGCCTCACGCAGCGCTTTTTGAAAGCCGCCCCCTTGACCACCCTTCCGATTCCCGAACCCCTTGCCAAAGCACTTACTGAGCGTGGCTATGCCGATCTGACGCCGGTGCAGAGCGCTGTCCTGGCACCCGAAGCAGCGGAACGTGACCTGCTCGTCTCCGCCCAGACCGGCTCCGGCAAGACCGTGGCCTTTGGCATCAGCATTGGTTCCACGCTTCTGAACGACGCGTTCAAGCTGGAGCGGGCTGCCGATCCGCTGGCATTGGTGATTGCGCCGACGCGCGAACTCGCCATGCAGGTGCAGCGCGAACTGGAGTGGCTCTATGCGCCAGCCGGTGGCCGGGTCATCGCCTGCGTTGGCGGAATGGACCCTCGACGCGAGCGCAGGCTCCTGGATTCAGGCGCGCATATCGTGGTCGGCACACCAGGGCGGCTGAAGGATCACATCGAGCGCAAGGCACTTCTGCTGGGTGATGTCCGCGCCGTGGTGCTGGATGAGGCGGATGAGATGCTTGATCTCGGCTTCCGCGAGGATCTCGAGTTCATCCTGGAGACCACACCGGAGACACGCCGCACGCTGCTGTTCTCTGCAACTCTTCCCAAGGCCATCGTGGCACTTGCCTCGAAGTTCCAGAAAGATGCGCATCGTATCGCTTCCGCCGGTGGTGACCGGGGCCATGCCGATATCGAGTATCGCGCGCTCCGGACCCAGCCGCGCGAGACGGAGCACGCCATCGTCAATGTTTTGAGGCATGTGGATTCCCCCGCCAGCATCGTGTTCTGCAACACCCGAGACGCCGTGCGCCACCTCCAGGCAACGCTGGTGGAACGTGGCTTCTCGGCGGTCTATCTCTCGGGAGAACTCAGCCAGAACGAACGCAATCAGGCCCTTCAGGCGCTCCGCGATGGGCGGGCGCGTATCTGCGTTGCAACCGATGTGGCGGCGCGTGGCATCGATCTGCCCAATCTCGGCCTGGTCATTCATGCCGACCTGCCGCTCAATGCGGAAATCCTGCAGCACCGCAGCGGCCGCACAGGTCGCGCCGGGCGCAAGGGCATCAGCGTGCTTGTCGTGCCGCATTCACGACGCCGCAAGGCTGAGCGCCTGATCATGGATGCCAAGCTCAAGCCGCAGTGGATGGATCCACCCAGCGCCGATGACATCAGGGCGCTTGACCGCCAGCGCTTCCTCGATGATCCGCTGCTGAGCGAAGAGGTGACGGACGAAGACCGTGCCATGGCGGAAGTGCTGCTGACATCGAAGTCGCCCAACGACATCGCTGCGATCCTGGCGAAGCTGTACCGCTCGCGCCTGCCCGAGCCGGAGGAATTGTCCGAGCCGCAGCCCCTGCACGCTCCTCGCGGGGAGCGGACACACACCCGCGACCGTGACTTTGACGACAAACGCAGCCGTGACCGCGACGAGCGCCCCTCCCGCGCGCGGCCAGAGCGTCAAGACCGGCCTGAGCGCCAGGACCGGCCTGAGCGTCAAGACCGGCCAGATCACAATGACCGGGGGGATCGCTTCGAGCGTCCAGCCGAACCGCTTAAGGAAGCCTCGGACAGCGTTATCTTCCGCATGGATGTGGGCCGACGTCAGAAGGCCGATCCGAAGTGGCTTCTGCCGATGATCTGCCGCCGTGGCAATGTAAGCCGGAAGGAAATAGGCACGATTCGCATCCTCGAAGAGGTCACGGAATTCGAGATTGCCCGTGATGCCGCCGAACACTTTTCCCTGCACGCCCGCAAGAAGGATGGCGAGGACATCCTCATCGCGCCCGCCAGTGAAGCGCCCGCCCCGCGTGATCGGGATGATTTCCGCAAGCCCTATCCGAAGAAGAGTTTCAAGAAGCCGTTCAGCGAAAAACCCGATTTCGCAGAACGTCCGCGCCCGGAAAAACCCTACGCAGTGCGTGCCGTCGGCGGTGAGAAGCAGGATTACGGAGACAGGCCGCCCTATGGAGCCAATCCGAAGGCTGCCGGGAAGCCGCAATTCTCGACCAAACCGGATTTCAGTGCAAAACCGGGCAAGGGTTTCGGCAAAGGTCCGAAGAACCACGCGCGGACGGGATTTGCCCATCGCAAGGGTCCGAAGGCCTGAAGCCTCTCGACAGAGCGGAATTTCGATCTACCTTGTCGTCGTGGCAAGGATGAGACCAATGGTGCTGCTTCGCTTTTTCTTCGCGGTTTTGGGCTGTCTGGCGGCGCTGGCTCCGGCACAGTCCGCCGAGATTGGCTGCCGTCCGGAAATGGCGCGGGGCATGTCGCGCATCATCCCTGCCTCGCTCTCTGAGAAAGAGTTGCGAGTCTCCTTCGTGGGGCACGCAAGCTTCCTGATCGAGACCCCGCAGAACGTGAAAGCGGTCACGGACTACAATGATTATGTCAGGGCAAGCGTGGTCCCTGATATCGCTACCATGAACAAGGCGCATTCCACTCATTTCTCGCGCAATCCCGAAGCTGGCATCACGCATGTCCTGCCGGGCTGGAATCCGAACGGTGGCAAGGCGGATCACGACATCAGCCTGCTTGATCTCAGGGTTCGCAATGTCTCTACCAACATCCGCATGTGGGATGGCGGACAGACAGAATATGACGGCAATTCGATCTTCATCTTCGAACTGGGTGATCTGTGCGTCGTGCATCTCGGCCATCTGCATCATGTATTGGAGGCAAGCCATGTGCGCGCCATAGGGCGTGCCGACGTTGTCCTGGTGCCGGTCGATAGTGGGTTCACCCTTGATATCGACGGCATGATGGAGGTGCTCTCCCAGCTCTCGCCTCGCGTGATCATTCCGATGCATTTCTTCGGCCAGCACACGCTGGAGAAGTTCATCCGTATCGGATCAGAGAAGTATGTGGTGGACCGGCGGGAGCAGCCGGTGGCGGTGTTCTCTCGGGAGACGCTGCCGGACAGACCGACCATGGTGGTGCTGCCAGGGCGGTAAGACTTGCAAAGGCGCTGTGGATGCTTCTAGACGCGGCTTTGCCGCTCCTCAGTATGAGGATTGTTGGGTATTGCACCAACCAAACCTCCTCATGCTCAGGAGGCGAAGAGCGCCAGCTCGAAACAGGCAAAGCGGTCATGCAACGTCTTTCAAGCGCTGTGCTCTCATGCCAAGAGTGACCATGCCTGTTTCACTCTTTCCCCCGCCCTCCTCCCTCACCATCGGGTTCGCCCATCCGGCCTACCAGGTCGAGGCGGAATTCCTCTCTCGCCGCACGGATATCAGGACGCGCATTGCCACGTCGGCTTCAGGGCTTGAGGCCATGATACCTGAAGTGGACGTGCTGGTGGTCTCGGGCCTTTGGCGCAACCCGCTTCTGGATAAGGCGCCAAAGCTCCGCTTCATCCAGTCGATCAGCGCGGGAACGGACCAGTATGACAAGGCACTGTTCAAGACCCGTGGGCTGCGTCTTGCTAGCGCTCAAGGTGCCAACGAGCGTGCAGTGGCAGAGCACGCAATGGCGCTGCTGCTGTCCCTCAGTCGCCACCTGCACCTGGGGCGTGATGCTCAGCGCGACAGCCATTGGCGCCCGATGATCGCAAACCCATTGGCCCGTGAGCAGGAACAAGGAGGGCGTACGGTCGTCGTCGTCGGCTTCGGGCGCATCGGCCAGCGCTTTGGACGGCTGGCAAAAGCCTTCGGCTGCCGGGTGATCGGCGTGCGCCGGGACGCATCACCTGTGCCGGATTGCGCGGATGAGGTGATCTCGATCATGCATCTGGACGCTGTCCTGCCCCAGGCGGATGCGGTGGTCCTCACCTGTCCGCTGACGTCTGAGACAGAAGGGCTGATGAGCGCTCCACGGCTGGCGCTGATGCAATCGTCCGCGCAGATCGTCAACGTGGCGCGTGGCAAGGTGGTCGACGAGGCCGCCCTGATCACAGCCCTTCAGTCCGGAGCCATCGCCGGTGCGGCTCTCGATGTGTCGGTGGACGAGCCGCTGCCGCGAGGCTCACCGCTTTGGGCCATGCCTCAGGTCATCATCACACCGCACAGCGCGGGCGAGACTGGGAAATATGAGGCCAATGTCATCGACCTGCTGGAGGACAATCTCGGGCGGCTCTGGCGCGGTGAGGCGGAACTCAACAATGGCGTGGTGTGACGCGACACGGAGCCAACCAACTCCTTCCTGCTTCGGCACTCCATGCGACAAATTCCGTCCCTTCCCACTGGACGTTGGATATTTTAAACCTAAACTAATTGGCAAAGATGCTTGCGCAGCAGCGCGAGTTGGTCTGAATTGAGAGCATCGGTGCCACCGGTGCCAGGGGAGAGAACGACATGACGATCAAGACATTGCTTCTGGGCGCGGCCATCGCCGCTTTGGCCTGCACGCCCTCGCTGGCGCAGGACAAGGTGAAGGTCGGCATCATGGTGACCTTGTCGGGTCCGTCGGCAGTGCTGGGACAACATGCGCGGGACGGGTTCAACCTCTTCGTCAAGCAGAACGGCGGCAAGCTAGGCCCGGCGGTGGCAGAGGTGTCTGTCACGGATGACGAGTTGAAGCCGGATGTCGCGGTGACCAAGGCCAAGGGACTGGTCGAGCGCGATCAGGTGGATTTCGTGGTTGGCCCCATCTTCTCCAACGTCTTGCAGGCCATCATGAAGCCAGTGACGGATTCGAAGGCTATATTGATCAGCCCCAACGCCGGAACGTCCAACTTCGCGGGCAAACAGTGCAATCCGAGTTTCTTCGTCACCTCCTACCAGAACGACCAGAACCACGAGGTACTGGGCAAACACGCGCAGGATGCGGGCTATAAGAAGGTATTCCTGATGGCGCCGAACTATCAGGCGGGCAAGGACTCGCTGGCGGGCTTCAAGCGCCACTTCAAGGGCGAGGTGCTGGACGAGGTCTATACCCAGCTCGGGCAGCTGGATTTCTCGGCGGAACTCGCCAAGATCGCCTCCATGAAGCCGGACGCGATCTTCACCTTCATGCCCGGCGGCATGGGTGTGAACCTGGTGCGCCAGTTCAAGCAGGCAGGACTTGCCACCATCCCGTTCCTCTCGGCGTTCACGGTGGATGAATCGACCTTGCCGGCCCAGCAAGATGCCGCCATCGGCCTGTTCGGCGGCGCCAACTGGGCACCCAACCTCGACAATCCGCAAAACAAGGCTTTCGTCGCGGCCTTCGAGAAGGAATATGGCTATGTGCCGGGCTCCTATGCCTTCCAGTCCTTCGACGCGGCGGCGCTCATCGACAGCGCGATGAAGGCGACAGCCGGAAAGACGACCGACAAGGCGGCAGTACAGGCCGCGCTCAAGAAGGCCGATTTCAAATCGCTGCGTGGCGAGTTCAAGTTCGCCAACAACAACTATCCCATTCAGGACTTCTACCTCGTCAAGGCGGCCAAGCGGGCCGACGGCAAGTTCCAGACCGAGATCGAGAAGAAGGTGTTCTCGGCCTATACTGACGTCTATGCCAAGGACTGCGAGATGAAGTGAGGGGACGACCCGCGCTTCTTCCTGCAAGAGAGAGCGCCCTCGCTTAACCCTTCGTCAAGACTCCGCTTTCCGTTGCGGTCGGAAAAGTGCGAGACTTCTTGCAATCCTTGAAACGTCATTGTTGAAAGCGACGCTCATGAAAACCGAAACCGCAGGCATCACCAAGGCCAACACCGGCATTGACGGCATCAGCTGGAACATCCTGGGCCAGACTTATGTGCCCAAGAGCCTGACGGACAATGCCTTCTCCTGGCACGCCACCTTGCCTGCCGGAACCTTTGTGCCGCCGCATATCCATCCCACGCAGGATGAATATGTCTATCTGCTCGAGGGACGGCTCGACCTGGTGCTCGATGGCCGCGATTTCGTGGCCACGGCCGGTGATCTCGTGCGCCTTCCCATGGGATTGCCCCACGGCATCTTCAACAAATCCGAGCAGACCGCAAAGTGCATCTTCTGGGTGACGCCGACGCGCAAGCTCTTTGACCTGTTCTGGGGCATTCACTCCTTGAAGGAGCAATTGCCGGATGCGGTGGTGGCGCTTTCCGCCAAGCACGAGGTGATGTTCCTGCCACCTCCGGCTTGACAGGTTACGCCTTCCATCAGTGCTATTCTTCGGCTTTCAACGGTGATGCATGGAGGGCTGCCTGGCAATGACGCCCTGACGGGTGATGCGATCTGTATCGCAGCCAGCGGGCTGAAAACGCCCTCAACGAGGCGTTCGGACTGGATTAAGCTGGTTCCACACACGCCATGGCGACAAGCCTCCGCGTCATCGCGCTGTCGGCATCCGCCAGCCCGGCGATCACCGTAAAATGGTCGGCACCGGGAACCTCGACATAGCCCATGGTGTTGCCTGCGGCAGTCCACACCGCGTTCAGACCGGCCGACTGGCGCAGGTATTCCGGGCTTTCGTTGCCGCCCACCCAGGCATCGAACGTGATGCCTGAAGGTGGCACCCACAGGCGCGGCGAATAGGAGCGGGCCGCCATCACATCCAGACCAAGTTTCTGATTGATGGAGGTCGGCACCAGCGGCTCCAGCTCGAACAGGCCGGAAATTGCCAAGCCTGATGGGATAAGTCGCAGCGGCAGTCGCGGGTCGATCGCCTCCCAGTCCGTCGCGGCCAGGCAGGCTGCCAGATGACCGCCCGCAGAATGACCGGCGGCGACCAACGGTCGTTTATAGCGTTTGTGCATCGCCTTCGCTGCCAGGATCATCTGCTCGATGATGTCGCCAATGCTGACCTCCGGGCAAAGGTCATAGCCCACGACACCAACACAGATTCCGTGGGCATTCAGCCCCTTCGCCATGTGGCTGAAGTCGCTGCGGTCCAGGCCCTGCCAATAGCCGCCATGGATGAACAGCACGGGCAAGGCGTCCGGGTTCACCTTTGTCGGTTCGAAGATGTCGATGCTCTGGCGGGGCGTCGGACCATAGGCGAGCGTCTTGCAGCGCTTGCCAACCTCTGCGCGATAGGCGTCCGCATCGCGTTGCCAACCCGCGATATGGGCGGGATGGTCCGGCACGCGAACCCGGTTGTTGTATTCCGCCTCCAGATCGATCTGCATGGGTCAAACTCCCGATTTCGTCGTGCCAGGGTTGGTCACCACCCGCCCTGTCACGCGTTCACGGTGCAACAGGTAGAGGCCCGACGCAATCACCACACTGGCTCCCATGAGCGTCCAGCGATCCGGCAGATCGCCAAAAACCAGCCACCCCAGCAAGATCATCCACACCATCTGGCTGTAGATGAAGGGCGAGAGAACGGGAGCCGGCGCGCGCTTGTGCGCCAGGATCAGCATCCAATGGCCCAGCGCGCCAAATCCGCCGATCGCCAGCATCAACAGCCAGACCGCGAGGCTTTCAGGTGCTTTCCAGAAGAACGGCACCACAGGGGCCATGATAGCCAAGCCACCCAGGCCGGAATAGACCATGGTTGTGGCAGAGCTGTCGTGGCGTGCCAGAATTCGGGTCAAAATGGCGAAGAAGGCGTAGCAAAAAGTCGCTGCCACGGAGAGCAACGCCGCCCAATGCATTCCGCCAAAGCCCGGTCTTGTCACGATGAGGACGCCGCAAAAGCCTACGGCAATTGCCGCCATGCGCCGTGCGCCCACCCATTCACCCAGCAACGGGCCGGAGAGCAGCGCCACAAGCAGCGGACCAACGAACATGATGCTCATGGTTTCGGTTAGCTGGAGATATTGCAGGGCCAGGAAGTTCAGCATGGTCGAGCCGAAGAGCAGGAGCGACCGAACCCACTGCATCCAGGGCTTCTTCGTCATCAGGACGCCAGGTTGCGTCCAGGGATTGATGGCCATCGTCACAAAGAGGACGCTGGAGAGATAGCGGGCGAAAGTCGTGGGAATCGGCCCGATCAGCGGATTGAGTGTCTTTGCGATGGTGTCGAGGCTGGCGAAACACATCAGGGCCAGGCACATCAGGCCAATGCCCGCTAGCCGTGCCTTGCGGTCACTGGCAGCGGTGAGGTCACTTCCTGAAGCAGGTAGGATGGGGCTGTCGGGCATTCGGTCTTGCTGGCTACCGCGGGGAATCACAGGTCACGATGGTTGATCGACCTGTTCAGACTATCGCCCGTCCACCGGCACGCGCCAGTCATAAAGCCATGAATATCGTTGGCGCATTCCATCAGGACCAAGCCGCGCCATGCGCCGATCGCGCAGCCAGGCGAGCACGGGTGGCAGGTGATAGTTGAACGCATTGGCCCGTGCCGCCTTGTAGACGCGGTTGACACGCGCGGCCCTCATACCGGCATAGCGTGCCAGCGCCGCCTCTATCGCCCCGCGATTGCTGGCTTCCGCGGAGGGCACACACAGCGCAAGCACAGCCGCATCCTCGACCGCCATCGCCGCACCTTGCGCCAGAAACGGCAGGACGGGATGCGCCGCATCGCCAATGAGCGCCGCTGCCTTTCGTGCGAGGAAGGGCGAAGGCGCGCGATCTCGCAGCGTCCAGACCGCCCAGGATGGCGCTTGCTGCATCAATTCCCGCAAGGTTGGTGCGGCCTGTGCTGCCAGGTCAGCCAGCCCGACAGGATCACCCACGCGGGACCAGTTCGCGCTGGCATCCAGGCTGCGGCGTATGACCACGAGATTGACCAGGCGGCCACCTGCCACGGGATAATGCACGGCATGGCTGTCACGGCCGAGCCAGAGATTGGTTGCGGCGGCACGGATGAAATCCGGCACCTGGTCAGCAGCGATCAGCGTCCGCCACGCTTCCCAGCCCGGACGATCCAGATCCCGTGCGTCGCCCATCAGTCGGCGGACCTGCGAATGCTGGCCGTCCGCTCCGATCACACAACATGCCTGTGTCCGAAATGTCTCCGCGCCGTTCTGAAAATGGAGAGACAGACCCTCACCGTCATCACTGAAGCGTTCCAGGGCCAACCCTTCGCGGTATTCGATCATTGGATTGCGCAAGACGGCGGCCTTCAACGCCGCATGGAGATCCGCCCGCAACATCACCCAGAAGGGCGCGTTGTCTGCACCCCGGTCAAAGGGCATCCGGGCCATCGCACGGGGTTGGTTCCAACTGCGTATCGCAAGTTCTGTTGGCGCCACGGCGGTTTGGGCCAGCATCGGACCGAGCCCCCATTGCAGCAGGATATGGCTGGCATTGGGGGAGAGTTGAAGGCCAGCACCAACCTCGCTTTCGCCCCTGCGCTTTTCTGCTACCAATATGCGATGACCGCGGGCTGCAAGGGCCAGCGCAGCGCAAAGTCCGGCGATTCCGCCTCCAATGACAACGAAAGGGGCGCTTGGCGGTGTCAGGTCAGGCCGCTTCGCTCATGAGGCAACCTTTCGGCTCCGTCTCATCTGCGTGCAGCGCCTTGTTGTAGCGATACAAGGTCGAGCAATAGGGGCAGATGATCTCATCGTCGCCACCCATGTCGAGATAGACATGGGGATGGTCGAACGGGGCCGTTGCGCCAATGCACATGAATTCCTTCGCGCCCACCTGGATCACGGTTGCGCCCTGATCATTGTGGAAGTGCGGAATGCTGCCTGCGGCCATGACCTGTCCCCGTGACTACGGCTATCGTTTAGCCCCGCGTGGCACAAAACGAAAGAGGCTTGGCGACAACGCGCATTGTGTGAATCGCCACCATTGGCTACGCCGTTCACATGAAGACTATCGACAACGCGGGCGTGACCATCGCCTATATCGATGTGCCCCCGACCACTGAGGATATCGGCGAGCCTATCCTGCTCATCCACGGCTTCGCCTCGACGCACGCCGTCAACTGGCTCAACACGCTGTGGGTCAAGACACTGACCCATGCGGGACGCCGGGTGATCGCGCTCGACAACCGCGGCCACGGAGCCAGCACCAAGCTCTATTCTGCATCGGATTACGTGACGGATATCATGGCGGGTGATGCTGCAGCACTCCTGGAGCATCTGGGCATCCGGCGCGCCGATGTCATGGGCTATTCCATGGGGGCGCGGATAACGGCTTTTCTGGCGCTGGGACGGCCTGATCTTGTCCGTTCCGCGATCCTGGGTGGTCTCGGCATCCGGCTGATCGAGGGAGTCGGGCTGCCAGTTGGCATTGCCGATGCCCTCGATGCGCCTGATCTGTCGGATGTGTCAGATCCGATGGGCCGGATGTTTCGGGCCTTCGCGGATGCCAATGGGCAAGATCGCAAGGCGCTCGCGGCCTGTATGCGGGGCACACGACAAACCTTGAAACCGGCAGGCGCAGCGGCGATCAAGGCGCCCGTGCTGGTCTGCGTGGGGACGAATGACCCCATAGCTGGCGATCCGCACGCGCTGGCGAAGCTTTTTCCGCACGGACAGGCCGTCGATATTCCAGGGCGGGACCACAATCTTGCGGTGGGCGACAAGGTCTTCAAGCAGGCCGTGTTGACCTTCCTGGAGCAACGCCAGTGAAGCCGGCTCCCATCGCGGTCGATGTGCGACCGGGTCTTCGCCTCATCGGTGATGTGTTCGGCTCTGAAGGCCCCCCTGTGATTTTCCTGCATGGTGGCGGGCAGACACGGCATAGCTGGCGCAAGACGGCAGCAGCCCTTGCGAAGGACGGTTTCACCGGCATTGCCTTCGATCAACGCGGCCACGGCGAGAGTGGACGCGCACCAGACAGGCACTATGGTTTCGAAGCTTTTGCCCAAGATGCCGCGGTGCTGGCCGATGCCGTGGCGTTTCGCTTCGGACAGAAACCGGCGGTTGTCGGCGCGTCCCTTGGCGGCTTGAGTGCGCTGATCGCAACAGGCTTGCGAAAGACAAACCCGTTTTCGGCACTTGTGCTTGTCGATGTGACGCCCCGCATGGATCCACGCGGCGTTGATGCCGTGCAAGGGTTCATGCGCAACAAGGCCGCCGAAGGGTTCGCCACAGTTCAGGACGCTGCCGATGCCATCTCGGCCTACCTGCCGCATCGACCCAAGCCCACATCGCTGGATGGCCTGCGCAAGAACCTGCGTCGGGCGGAGAATGGCCGGTACTATTGGCACTGGGATCCCGACTTCGTGAATGGCCCCCACCCCATCGAGAACCACCGCGACCGCATCGAGGATCTGGCGCTTTCCGCCGCCGCCGCACTGGCAATCCCTTCCCTGCTCGTGCGGGGCGGATCGAGTGAACTGGTGCGGCGAGAGCAGGCGGACGAGTATCTCGCGCTGGCCAAGGGGTCGGAATTCGTCGATGTTGCCGAAGCGCGTCATATGGTGGCAGGCGACAGCAACAGTGTCTTCACGGCGGCAGTGACAGCGTTCCTGAAGCGGACGCTTGCTATCGTCCCTTGAACAGCGGCTTGCGCTTGTCCAGAAAAGCGGCTCGCCCCTCCGCGTAGTCTTCACTCTGGAAACAGGCGTCAGCCAAGGCTTGCAGGTCCGTCATCGGCAACGCGTGGGACAAGCCTGCCGCGGCGTCAATCGCCCGCTTTGCCGCCTTGATCGTCATTGGCGCACCTGCTGCAATGGCATTCGCCAGTTCCAGGACCGTTGCATCGAGCTGATCCTTGATGGCAATGCTTCCGATCAGGCCGGCCGCCAGGGCTGCCCTTGCGTCCAATCGCCCGGCGCTGAAGAAAAGATGCTTCACGGGTTCCGGCCCCATCAGCGCAACCAGCGCCTTGAGCGCCGATGGCGGATAGCCCACGCCCAGGACAGCCGCAGGAATGGCAAAAACCGCATCCTCCGCCGCGATCCGGATGTCGCAGGCCGCTGCCAATCCGACCCCTGCGCCAAAACAGAAGCCATGAATCAGCGCGATCACCGGCTTGCCGATGCTGGCGACCACATCGAAGGCCTTGACGTTCTCTCCTTCGTAGGCGCGGCTGCCTTCCGGTGTGGCACGTGCGGTGTCGAATTCCGCGATGTCCGCTCCGGTCGAGAAGGCCTGCTCGCCCGCACCCCGCAGCACGATGACCCGCACCGCAGGATCAGCATCAAGCGCGGCAAACAGCGCCGGAAAGGCTGTCCAGGTCGACAGATCGATGCAGTTGCGCCGTTCAGGTGCGTTGATCATGACGGTGGCGATGCTGCCATCAACAGAGGCAACGAGGCGCGGGGAATCGGTGGTGATGGTTCTGCTCATTGGCGCGGCGCACCCCTTCACATTGTCAGACCAAGCGCATAGCTGTAGGTTCTTGCTGGCTCAACCCGTCTCTTGGGTTCAATCCACGGAGATCATGATGGTTCAGGGAACCGCAGAACGCCGCGCCGCCATCAAGGCTGTCGATCCGCTCTGGTCACGCTTGCGTTCGGATGCTGAGGCCATCTTGTCGCAGGAACCGGCACTTGGCTCGTTTGTGCTGGCGACGGTGCTTCAGCAGGCCAGCCTGGAAGCGGCTGTAGTACACCGCATCGCACAGCGACTGGACCACCCCGACCTTCCAGCGGAACTGATCCGCCAGGCCTTCATGCAGGCGATCAGTGACGATGCCGCGATCAGCGACGCCATCCGCACCGACATGCTGGCGGTCGTTGACCGCGATCCCGCGACGACGCGGGTGATTGAACCGGTGCTCTACTACAAGGGCTTCCATGCGCTGACCACGCACCGGCTCGCGCACCATCTATGGACGCACAAACGGCAGGATTTCGCGCTTTACCTGCAAAGTCGCTCATCGATTGTCTTCCAGATCGACATTCATCCGGCGGCTCCCTTCGGCAAGGGCATATTCCTCGATCACGCCACCGGACTCGTTGTGGGCTCCACCGCTGTCGTGGAGGACGATGTCTCGATCCTTCAGGATGTAACGCTGGGTGGCACAGGCAAGGAGACGGGTGATCGACATCCGAAAATTCGCCGGGGTGTCCTGATCGGCGCAGGAGCCAAGATCCTTGGCAACATCGAGGTGGGCCATTGCTCGCGGGTCGCGGCAGGTTCGGTGGTGCTTGCGTCGGTTCCCCACAACACCACGGTGGCCGGCGTGCCCGCCCGCGTGGTGGGCGAAGCAGGCTGTGCAGAGCCCGCCCGCAGCATGGTGCAGATACTCGAGGACTTGCCCGAATAAGCCATTCCGGATCGGGGTTCCGCCAGTTCACAAAGTGCCATATCTGGTTTAGGAGCCAAGTTATTCTTTCGCTTTGGAGGGAGACAGGCTCAGTCAGAAGGACGGGGCTACCCTTGGAGCGGTAATACCGACCGCTTCACATCATTCCTCCTTGCCGCCGATGGGCCGGATACGCGCATGAACGCCCAGGACAATTGGCGCAAGACTTTGGTTCTGGCCTCGGGATCACCCCGTCGCCTGGCGCTGCTTCAGCAGATCGGCCTGGAGCCTTCTGCCGTGATACCGGCTGAAATCGACGAGACGCCACGCAAATCAGAGCGCCCTCGAACCCTGGCGACGCGGCTTGCCCGCGAAAAGGTCGAGGTCGCAAGAGATGTCGCCCGCCGCGACGCCGCGCTTGTCGATGGCTTTGTGCTGGCGGCAGACACCGTTGTCGCCATAGGGCGGCAGATCCTGCCCAAGACCGAGCTTGTGGACGAGGCGGCGGCCTGCCTGCGTCAGCTCTCGGGCCGTGCGCACCGCGTCTATACTGGCATAGCGATGGTAACGCCAAAAGGCGCGATCCGCGAACGGCTGGTGGAAACGCGGGTTCGTTTCAAGCGCCTCTCGAAGGAGGACATGGATCATTATCTCGCGTCTGGCGAATGGCGGGGCAAGGCTGGCGGTTACGCGATCCAGGGGCTTGCCGGGAGCTTTGTCGTCAAGCTGGTGGGATCCTACAGCAATGTGGTTGGCCTGCCGCTCTACGAGGTGTCCTCGCTGCTGGGTGGTGAGGGATATCCCATTCATTTCAACTGGCTGAACCGGGTTTAGAGCATGTCCCGCGCTGCCATACCTCCGGCCAACGACAACGCTGCGTTTCAGCGCAAATGCCCGATCTGCAGCCAGGCCGCACAGCTCAGCTACAAGCCGTTCTGCTCGAAGCGCTGCTCGGATGTCGATCTCAACCGCTGGCTCAAGGGCTCCTACGCGATCCCGGTGGCTGAAGCGCAGGAGAACACCGAGGACGACCGCTGAAGCCTCACTCTGGCCAATACTGGTAGAGCCAGCTTTCGGTCAGAACCGTATTGCCCGCCTTCAGGAAACAGCGCAACTCCACTGGCTCCGCGCCACTCGCCGTGAGGTCGAACTGCGCGCGCCAATGTCCTGGCACGTCATTGGGGACAGCCTCCGTGAAGATATAGGAGAACGTGCCGCGCGATGACGACAGCACCGCTTCAGGTTTCACGCCGAACGGAATGTTTTCCAGCGGGCCACCCTTGAACTCCAGCATGAACTTGCGCACCCCTTGCGGCCGCGCTGTGCCGGGCTGACCACCATTGCCCAGCCTCGTGGCGACACAGCGCGCAAGCGGCGTTGGTGTCGGCTCATCAGCCTGCCAATGCGTGCGATAGGCAAAGCGGAAGGCGTCACCAGCCTTTACCGGCGCGGCTGGAACCCAGGCCACCACGATGTTGTCGTGGATTTCGTCATCGGTCGGAATTTCGATGAGCTGCACCGCCCCCTTGCCCCATTGGCCAAGCGGTTCGATCCACAGCGACGGGCGACGCTCGTAATAGACCCCGTCCTGGTAGTGGTCGAAAAGCCGGTCGCGCTGAAGAAGGCCAAAGCCGCGCGGATTTTCATCACCGAAGGATGAAGCGATTGTGCGGCGGGGATTGTTGAGCGGCCGCCAGATGCGTTCGCCCGCACCTGTCCAGACCGCAAGACCATCCGAATCATGCACCTCGGGTCGCCAGTCGATGGCTGTTGGTTTGATGGTCTCCGAGTACCAGAACATGGAGGTGAGCGGCGCCACGCCGAAGCGCTCGATATCCCGCCGGATAAAAAGCTGCTTCTCGATATCGATGGTGACGCCCTTGGCTCGAGTCATCACGAATTTGTAGGCCCCTGACAGCGAGGGGCCGTCGAGCAGGCAATACGCCGTTACCGCGTCACCCGTGCCTCGCTCCAGCCAGACATGCGTGAAATCGGGAAACTCCTCGGCTTTCCCGCCAATCGCCGCATCGATCATGATGCCACGGGCCGACAGCCCATATTGAAACTCATCACCGATGGCACGGAAGTAGGATGCGCCCAGGAACGCCACCCAGTCGTTGGACTGCCACGGCAACGGCTTGCCCTGCCACCCCGTAGCCGGGGCCTTGCCGCCCTCCGCATTGGCCTCCTGGAAGCGGAACCCCGCGAAG
This sequence comes from Hyphomicrobiales bacterium, assembly GCA_031378805.1. Lineage (GTDB taxonomy): Bacteria > Pseudomonadota > Alphaproteobacteria > Rhizobiales > Beijerinckiaceae > JADCCX01. The sequence continues at coordinate 23,824 of JANNEO010000160.1, read as the reverse complement.
CCCGCACCCCGTGGCAGCTTGTGGGCGATCGAGTCCTTCGGCATGTCGAAATAATCCTCGCGGTAGAGGATTTCACGCGATTGCCCGCCCTCGACCACATAGATGCGCTGCGGCTTCTTGAAGTAGCGCCCGAGGTGAAAGAATGTGGCTGCGAACTTGCCCTTGCCGATCACGGTCTGGTTGTTCAGGCCGGACTGCTCGAAGCTGAAAGGCGCAAGCTCGGGTTTATACCTGATCTTGCCATGCGCATCATAGTCGATCTGCTCAAGGATATCGGGCGCGGGCGAGGGTGGCGGAGCGTAGGCACGGGCAGCCATGGCTTTGGCGCGGGCCACCAGGGCCTCGAAAGTGAACGGTGCGGGTGCGCCTAATTCGAGGCTTTTGGTCTGTGCTTCGGCTCCAGAGCCCCCAAGCAACGCTGCTGCTGCTGCAAGCGCCAACATCTGGCGGCGGTTGAGTTCTTGCGGAGAAAGCGCAGCGGGTGAATCCGTCATGGGTGGTTCCTATCAGGCGGGCATTCCACCGCCGCATATAGGAGCCGGGATGAACGAAGTCGATGCGAAGCGAACGCCCCGATCACACGTGAGGCAAAGATGGAGCTATTGCCATCCCATGACATCGATCAGCGCCGGTCCCAGGATGACAACAAAGAGCACCGGCAGGAAGAACAGGATCATCGGTACCGTCAGCTTGGGCGGCAGTGCCGCGGCCTTCTTCTCGGCTTCGTTCATGCGCATGTCGCGGAATTCCTGCGACAGCACGCGCAAAGCGGTGGCAATGGGTGTGCCGTAGCGCTCGGCCTGGATCAGGGCCGTACAGACCGACTTGACGCCGTCCAGGCCTGTGCGATTGCCAAGGTTCTCGTAGGCTTGGCGACGGTCTGACAGATAGGACAGTTCCGCCGTGGCGAGAGTCAATTCTTCAGCCAGCGGAATTGACTGAATACCGATCTCGAGCGCAACCTTGCGAAAGGCCTGCTCAGTCGACATGCCGGATTCCACGCAGATCAACGTCAGATCGAGCGCATCGGGGAAGGCTCTGCGGACAGACGCCTGGCGCTTCGATATCTGGTTGCCGATGAAGAGTTCAGGCAACTTGATGCCAGCATAGACAGAGACCACGGAGACCAGAAGCTTCATGATGAAGCCGTCTTCCATGAAGCCGAACGCATAGATGACGCCGCCGACAAAGGTGACAATCGGCATCACGAGGCGGAAAAAGATGAAGGTGTATTCCGCCTGCTGACCACGGTAGCCCGCCATCACCAGACGGGCCTTGGCATCTTCTGTGCCGAACCAGGAGGCCAGGTTGAAGTCTTCAACGAGCTGGCGGATGTAAACCTTGCCTTCCTGACGGAGTGGGCCACGCTTGCCATTCTCTCCTTGGTTGAGCCGCTCGCGCTCACGTGCCCGGATACGGTCACGCTCCAGGGCGACATCTTTCATCCGTTGGCCAAGCTCTTCCTTTTCCAGGAAAGGCAGAGCGACGGTGACGACAGCCGCAGCTGCTGCGATGCCCGTCAGGACCATGGCCAGAAAGGAGGGACTGACAAGACTGGCGACAATGACCTCAAACATCGCAGCCCTCCCTCAGATATCGAAGTTGATCATGGATTTCATCATCACGATGCCGCACATCATCCAAAAAGCGGAACCAAGCAGCATCAGATGTCCCGCTTGCGTGAAGATCAGTGGATTGATGAATCCGGGGCTTGCGAACTGCATGAGCACGGCGACGATGATGGGCAGTGAGCCAATGATCCATGCCGAGGCCTTGGCCTCCATGCTCATGGCCTGCACCTTGGCCTTCATCTTCTTGCGTTCGCGCAACACCCGCGACAGATTGCTGAGGGCTTCGGAGAGATTGCCACCGGCCTTTTGCTGAATCTGGATCACGATCACGAAGAAATTGGCTTCCTGGATCGGCATACGCTTGAACAGGCGCGCGCAGGCATCGCCCACCGAGAGACCAACCGTCTGCGCTTCGACAATGGATCTGAATTCGGTCTTGAGCGGCTCGCGGGCCTCGCTCGAGATGATGCGCAGGCAATCGCCGAGCGGCAGGCCTGACTTGATGCCCCGCACGATGATATCGATGGCGTTGGGAAATTCCTCGATGAATTTTCCGATGCGCTTCTTCTTCTTCCAGCCCAGGTACCAGCGTGGCATACCAAGGCCACCAATCAGCAACCCCATGCCGCCTGCCAGGGGTTCCCCCGAGAGCACGAACAGCAGGAAGCCGATGGTTGCCCCACACCCCGCGCTGATCATGTAGAATTTCTTTTCCTCCAGATCGAGCCCTGCCTGATCGATCCGGTCACGCAGCGTCAATGTCTGCTTCGCGGTTTCCCGCTGCTCCAGTTCCTTGAGGCTGTCGGAGACACTTTTCTTGCGGTTGGCGCTCAGGTCGGCCATGCGGTCGGTCGCCCGCTTCTGCTGGGCACCCTGGCTGAAGGCGTCAACCCGCTTTTCAGCCATCGCTTCGCCCGAGAGATAGGGATAGGCGAAGACATAGAACAGGGCACCGACCGAAATCGCTGCCAGCGCTGCAATGGCGAGAAGGTCGAATTCCACGGACTTTCCTACTCGTTCGGCTTGCCCTCGGCAGCATCAAGTGCCGCCGCGAGCTGCTTCTCAACCCCGTAGTAGCGGGCGCGGTCCCAGAAGCGGGGGCGACCGATGCCCGTCGATCGATGCTTGCCGATCAGCTTGCCGTTCGCGTCCTCGCCCTCGATGTTGTAGGTCATCAGATCCTGGGTCACGATCACCTCGCCTTCCATGCCCATCACCTCGGTGATGTGCGTGATGCGGCGCGAGCCATCACGCAGGCGCGCGGCCTGGACGATAACGTCAATGGATGAGGTCATCATCTCGCGGATTGTCTTGCTGGGAAGCGAGAATCCACCCATCGTGATCATGGACTCGATGCGCGACAGGGCCTCGCGCGGCGTGTTGGCGTGCAGCGTGCCCATTGAGCCGTCATGGCCGGTGTTCATGGCCTGCAACAGATCAAAGGCTTCGGGTCCACGCACTTCGCCGACGATGATCCGCTCCGGCCTCATGCGCAGACAGTTCTTGATCAGGTCGCGCATGGTCACTGTTCCCTGCCCTTCCAGATTGGGAGGGCGGGTTTCGAGGCGCACCACATGGGGCTGCTGCAGTTGCAGCTCGGCTGCGTCCTCGCACGTGATGACGCGCTCGTCATCCTCGATGAAATTGGTCAGGCAGTTCAGCAATGTCGTCTTGCCGGAACCGGTACCGCCCGAAATGACGACATTGCAGCGGACCTTGCCGATGATCTTCAATATCTCCGCGCCTTCGGGCGAGATCGAGCCGAAGCGCATGAGCTGATCCAGCGTCAGCTTGTCCTTCCTGAACTTGCGGATCGTGAGTGCGGCGCCGTCGATGGCCAAGGGCGGCGCGATGACGTTGACGCGCGAACCATCCAGCAGGCGGGCATCGCAGATCGGCGAGGCTTCGTCGACGCGGCGTCCGACCTGGCTGACGATGCGCTGGCAGATGTTCATCAACTGCGAAGCGTCCCGGAAACGGATATTGGTCAGCTGGATCTTGCCGCCAACTTCGATGTAGGTCTTCTCCGGCCCATTGACCATGATGTCGGCGATGTCATCGCGCGCCAGCAATGGCTCCAGCGGCCCGAAACCCAGGACGTCGTTGCAGATGTCGTCGAGCATTTCTTCCTGCTCGGAAATCGACATCACAAGGTTCTTTAAGGTGATGATCTCACCCACGATATCGCGGATTTCCTCGCGGGCACTCTCGTTGTCCAGCTTGGAAAGCTGAGACAGATCGATTGCCTCGATCAAGGCGCCGAAGACGGTGGCCTTGGTCAGATAATACTCCTCGGACTTGCGACTGACAGGTGCGGGCGTGGCTGCCTTGCCAGCCGATGTCGCGGCGGAGTGCTGCGGCGGAGAACCAGCCTCCACCACCCGCGCGACAGCGGCGATCGCGGCAGGTGGTGGCACGCTGGCCATCGATCCGCCTGGCATTCCACCACCGAATGTCGGTCGCTTACCAAACATTTCGTTTGCTCTTTCCCACCATCACACTCAGGCCGACTTCATCTTGAGCTTGCTCAGGAAGGGAGCCAGCAGGGACTTCCGTGGCGCCTTGCTCTCGGCGCGGCCTGTAACCTGACGGGCCACCTGGGTGAGCGACTCGATGACTTTCGATTTCGGCTGAACCTCGACCAGCATCTGACCGTTATTGGCCGCTGTTCCGAACAATGCCGGATCGAAAGGCAAGGTCGCAAGAAGCTCGCAATCCAGCGCCTTGGCAAATTCGGCAATGCCGATCTCCGGTCGCTTGGGCACGCCGGTCATGTTCAAGATGATGCCGGGCTTCTGATCGTTCGGCCGCGCCTGCTTGACCACATCGATCAGCGTCTTGGCATTGCGCAGATTGGCCAGGTCGGGCGCACAGACAATGACCAGTGAATCGACCGAGGTCACTATCCTGCGGGTCCAAGCGTTCCAAATATGCGGAATGTCCAAGACAATCGCTGGCGTACTGGCGCGCAGAATATCAATCAGGCCGTCGAACTCCGTTTCCTGAAAGTCAAAGGGGCGCTCGAGCGTGGCTGGTGCTGCGAGAAGACTCAGATTCTCGGTGCATTTCGACAACAGGCGATCCACGAAGTTCGTGTCGAGGCGCTCGGGAGATTGCAGGGCTTCCGCAACGCCCTGGGGAGGATCCTGGTTGAAGTCCAGCCCCGCCGTCCCAAACGGCAGATCAAGATCGACTAGTGTGGTGGCCATCTCGAAATCCTGGGCGATCAGGAAGGCAAGGTTGTGTGCGATCGTCGATGCACCAACGCCGCCCTTCGCACCCACGACACCAATGACACGTCCAAGGGATTCCCCCTCGCCGGAGTTATACATCGATGAAAGGGTGGAGATGATCTCCAGAACGCCGACGGGCGCGATGAGATATTCGCTGACGCCACGCTTGATCAGTTCGCGGTAGAGCAGGACATCGTTGGTCTGGCCGATGACCAGGACGCGCGTTCCGGAGTCGCAATACTGGGACAACTCATCAAGGCGCAGCAGCAGGCCGCTCCGGTCATTGTTGCTCTCGATGATGATGACGTTGGGCGTCGGTGCGCCGCGATAGGCCTCGAGGCAAGCGGCAACACCGCCATCCTGAACCTTGAGCATGGTTTTCGCCATGCGCCGATCTGCGGACAGGGCGAGCAAGACCTGCTTGACGTCATGCGTCTCGCAGAACGCCTGGATCGCCACGCGCGGCAGTGGTGCAATATGGTCCTGGGAAGTCTGGGAGTGGTCTGAGACGTTCATGATTACTCCTGGATCAGCTTCTTGATCGAGGTTCCGGCGGGTTCGAGACGATTCTGGTCGCCCTCACGAAGCCGCTCGATTCCCGCCAGACGCTTGTCGACGTCGATCGCACCCTCCTGACGAGGCTGGAGCAAGTCCCGTGGGTCCGCTATCTGCGCCGCCAGATTGCGCTGATAGGTGCAGCCAAAATTATTGGCCTGTCGATTGATGATGTTTGCCGAAAACCGACTCGGCACGATATCCTCGTGCTCGTAGCCGCATGGAGCAGGCGTGCTGGCCTTCAGCTTGGCGAAAGCAAGCTTGATTGGTGCGGCGTTGCCGACAGGAGCCTGGTAGTGGGCGATCTGGAGCCGCCCGCTTGCACCACCGCCCGCAAGGGTCTGGCGAATACCGTTGAGACCGGCGCTGGTTCCAGCCGTCGATCCGCCCGTCGGAAGATAGGCGACGAGAGGCCCCTGGCCGTTGCTCATGTAGTCGCGGGCGAAAGCTCTGATGTCCTCTTTCTGGCGCCGGTCGAGACCCCCTATGCCACCTGAAAAGACGTCCAGCGTTTCGTTCGCATGGCTCATGACAATCGGGTGACGCTGGCGGTAGTCAGCGGGAATCGACGATGTGACCTCGTCGCGTGCCGAACATCCCGAAAGAACGAATGTAGCACCGGCGGACAACAGAAGGATGCGCAAGGGACTGACCAGATGGACAATCGACATGTTTTTTGCTGCTGACATGACAAAACTCCTGGACGTGCGCTTACTCATGGATGAACCCTACCCGTCCGCGATATCCTGTCGGCGGCACGGGACTTCCAGCCACACCGTAGACCTTGTTGAGACGCCCCATGAGAACAGCACTGGGATCGCTCGCTTCGATGTAGCCGTCATCGGGACGCGACAAGGCGCTGGGCGCACTCGGCTTGGCGATGAACGGCTGCACGATGATCATCAGTTCCGTTTCCTCGCGGAAATAGTCCCGCGAGCGGAAGAGTGCGCCGAGTACCGGGAGGTTCATCAGGCCCGGCGTGCCGTTCAGCGCCTGGCGCGAAACCTGCTGGATCAGGCCAGCGGTCACAAGCGATCCACCAGAGGGCAGTTCGATCGTGGTGTAAGCCTTGCGGCTCCGGAATGCAGGTGAGTTGGTTTTGCCGATAGAAATCGCATTCTCGGCGTCGATTTCCGTCACCTCGGTTCCGACGCTGAGCGAAATCCTGCCCTCGGACAGCACCACAGGTGTGAAGGTGAGCATGACGCCGACAGGCTTGTACTCCAAAGTGAGCTTGGTGCTGCCACTGCCGAGCAGAGGACTTGACGCCGTTGTCTCCTCGGTCTTCGGCACGGGAATTTCGCCGCCCGCCACAAATTTCGCGGTTTCCCCGGAGATCGCCGTCAGTGTTGGCTCTGCCAAGGTCCGCAGAACGCCGTGACGCTCCAGCATCTTGATATCGATGGATTTCTCAAGCGCGGAACCAAGCTGCACGCCAGCCGACAGGAAGTTGGGTGGCTGCACCAGCGAACTGCTGAACGTGTTGTTCGTCGCACCGCCAAAGTTCTTGCCCGCAACCTCCCAGTTGCCCTTGAGGTTGACGCCAAGCTGCTTGATTGCCGATCGCTTCACTTCGGCGACCGTGACCTTGAGCATTACCTGGTCCTTGCCGCGGATTGTCATCGAGTTGATGACCTTTCCCTCGACATTGCCGGCCGTTGTCGTGGACAGGCCGACGAAGCCCTTGGCGATGTCGACGGCCTTCTGGGCTTCAAGGACTGTGTCCGCCACGCCGGTCAGGATAATGGAATCACCGATGCTGATCGCGCGTATCTCGGCGTGAGGGAGCGCGGTCTTCAGCGTTTTCTGCAACAGGCCCGGCTCCCGTCCGATCTGCATTTCGAGTGCTGCGATCTGCCGTCCTTCCGCATCCATCGCCATGATGGTCGTGGCACCGTTGGCAACGCCGATGATAAAGAGTTTGCGTGGCGACCTGACGACCGCGTTGGCGATGGCCGGATTGGCCACAAAGACCTCTTTCGCATCACGCGGAAGATCGACGATGATCGAGCGGCCCACGCCCATTTCGATACTGCGGGCCATCATGGTGTCAGCAGAGCCGGTCTGCATACGGGGGGACGGCACGCGTGAATATGGCACCGGTTCATTCAACGTGCGGTTCTGCGCAAGCACTTGGATGCCTGGCATCAGGCCGCTGGACACTGCTGTTGCGGCGAGAAAAAAACGCTTCAGGAACATCATCGGGTTCATACTCACTTCTTTCCGATGGTTTGAGTGGTCCCAAACCGGACGATCGTCAGGCCAGCTTCCTCACGTGCAACGGGCGCTTCCACTGACTTGTTGGCGTCGGCGAGACTGCGCAGAACAAGGGAGAGTTCGCCTGTCCGCTGCGCCAATGTGATGAGTTCGGCCTGTTTGGGGTCAAGCTCCAACGTTGCGGTCTCGCCGACGATGACTTTCTCGCCATTGCGTTCCTGGACATTCTGGCCGATCGCCAGCACGCGAATGTTGTGCAAAATTGTTTCCGCAACAAAGGCTTCGGCCTGCTTGATGCGCCCGGCCTCCTCGTCGCGTCCGGTGCGGATCACATCCACACGGTCGTTGGGAAGCACGAAACCACCTGCGGTCTTGGCCCCGCTGGAAACGATATTGATCGCCACAGCCCTGCGCCCCTCAGGGAGTATGGCCGACATGAAGCCGCCATTGGCACCTTTGATCAGGCGTTCGCGGCGTATTGGCTCGCCCATCATCGTGGGTGCGCGAGAAACCGACCCAGCAATCTCGGCAATGCCGTTTGGCAATGCGTCCTTGGTAATCATGGCTTCCGACAGCGCGGAGCGCGGCCAGCCCTGCCAGCGCAACTGTTCTGCCGTCACGCCTGAACCCATGGGAAGTTCGGCTGCGGCAACCAGCACCTCAGCCATGGGAACGGTCTGTATGGGGGTCGCGGCCTGCACCACCACCTGAGGGGTACGCAAGCTTGATGTCAGCCATATCGCCGACAATGCCGCAACACCGGCAACTCCGAGTACCATAAGTTTTGCGGGCTTCATTCGAGAAATCCAGACATCAAACGCCACGATGGCCTGGACTTATAAAATCAGGGAAACGTCAAAGTATGGTTAACTGGATATGAAAAGACTTGGGCGGGAGCAGGTTTTCAATCCCCTGCTCATGCAAATTTTGAAACATAGTCAAATGAAACGCTGATAAAGATCCGCGTAGGGCAGCATCATCATGGCGGCGGCGCCAAGCGCGATGCCATAGGGAATACCTGACTTCGAATCGTGCAGCCGACTGATCCACGGAATGACGCTCAAGCGTGGTGGCAAGTGATACTTCCGGAAAAACAGGATGCCGAACGTCAGGATACCGCCAAGCACGCTGGCGACGGCAAGGTACTCAACGAGCTGGTTGAAGCCTATCCAGACGGAGACTGCGGCGACGAACTTGGCATCACCTCCGCCGATCACGCCAAGCGCAAACAGGGCAAAAGACGCGGACAGCGCAATCAGCCCGGCGAGGATGTGCCACATGACCACGGCCGGAGCCATGGACGCGAGAATTGCAAAAACACAGAAGAGAGCAAAGACGGACAGACAAAGCTTGTTGGAAATCCGCATAGAGAACAGATCCGAGAAACACGCACCCGCCAGCAACACTGGCAAGAGGAAGAACAGGATAGTTTCAATCAGGATGTTGCTCATGTCCGGTCTTCGAAAAATATCAATTGATCGCGTTCACGCTTGCCGAGACGCCGGTGTATTTGGCATGGGTCGCGTTTTTCAACGTTTGCGCACCCGTCAGGATGCCCAGACCGATGACGGCGGCAATCAAAGCGTATTCAATCGCGGTCGCGCCGCTCTGGTCAGCGAGAAATCTGCGAATAAGTTTCATAGCTGTTACTCCCATATATGAAGAATGAAGCCTCTCCGCCGCAATGCGGAGAAGAGGCTTGCATCGCAAACAATCAGTTCGCCGAGTTCAAGCTCGTTGAAACGCCCGAGTACTTGGCATTGATTGCAGACTTGAGGGTCTGGGCGCCGGTGAGGATGCCCAGGCCGATGACGGCGGCGATCAGAGCGTACTCGATAGCCGTTGCACCGGACTCGTCCTTGACGAAACGCGAAAAGAGAGACTTCATGGTGATACTCCTTAGCTCCACTGGTGGTTGCCTGTCGGCCCTTGCTGGATCGATCAGAACCGAGGCTGAGAATACTCGCCATCAGTTTCGCCGTGGTTAATTTGATCGAGTAACCTAGCCACAATCGTCGATGTCAGTTTTTCTGGTTAACAAACAAGAAAAACACTCTCGTTTTCAATAGACACGCAAAGGAAGTTTGGCTGCGTGGCTAAACAAAGACATTTGAATAATCAAATTTTTCTGTCTTTAATTCATCTGAATTGCTTTTAATAAAAAAGTAACATGGCTTTTCAAAGCCAATCAGATGAATGGTGCGGTCGGGTAAGCTTGGCAGTGTCCCTCAACGTTCAACACCCCGCACAAATTCACACATGCCGAAAATGTTTGCTGAGGCGCAAGCCCTGGGACTGATAATTGGACCCAAGGCCGCCACCATAAAGTGTATCGGGTTCTGCCGTGAGGCGCTCGAAAATGAGCCTGCCGATGGTCTGTCCATGCTCAAGCGTGAACGGCACCTCGAACGACCTGACCTCAAGCACGGCTCTGGCCCGTGTCCCGTTGGCATGTGCGCTACCAAAGCCAGGATCAAAAAAACCGGCGTAGTGTACCCGGAAATCTCCCATCACGGGATCGAAAGGCACCATCTCGGCCGCCACGCTTGAGGGGATATGCACCGTCTCGCGCGAGGCCAGGATATAGAACTGCCCCGGATCAAGGATCAGTTCACCACTGCTGCGGACATAGAGCGGCTCCCAATAATCCGCGATCTCGTAGCGTCCGACGGAATCGACATCGACGACATCGGTGTGCCGCTGGGCCCGATAGCCGATGACACCGTGCGAAGCTTGCCCGCGCAGATCGACAGAAAGCTTCAATCCGGCTTCAATATTGGCCTCATCATCGACCAATGTCTCGCGCCGATGAAGATCAAGCAGAGCCTGATCGCCGATCATGGCCTCACCCCGGCGGAAGCGCGCCTGGTTCAAGCGTGAGCCCGCGCGCACCACAACGCTGAAGGTCCGCGGGGATATCTCAGCGTAGAGCGGGCCATTGTATCCTGCCGGGACACGGTCAAACTCGCTGCCAGCATCCGAAATCACCCGACTGAAGACGTCAAGACGTCCCGTGCTGCTTTTCGGATTGGTCGAGCACGCGATGTCAGCAGGGAGCGACAACTCCTCCTGCAGCTTGACGAGATAGACGCAGCCCCGCTCCAGCACGGCACCATGCGTGATATCGATCTCGTGCAGAGCGATTGTCGCCAGGCGGCGTTCGATCGTCGTGCCCTTGGCAGGAAGGAAACTGGCCCGCAGCCGATAGGCTTTCGTCCCCAGGCGGAGATCGAGGCTCGCGGGCTGATACTGGTTGTCCAGCATAGGTGTCGTGGCGCGGATTGCTCCACTTTTCACCAGCCCAACCACATCCTGGCGCGGCAGCAGGCCGGTCACGTTCTTGCTGCTCATTGAATTCACCCTTGCGATCACCCCTGTTCGCTATGGCAAGCAGACCGGGATGCCAAGCAGGCAGAATGCTAATTCGCTGCGTCATCCACTCCGAAAACGCGCCAGGCCAGTGCGATGCGGGATATGCAGGTGACCATGCAGAGCCCTGCAAAGAAATAGGCCAGCATCCCGAACCATGCAGGCAAGAGGATTGCAGCTGCAAAAAAGAAGATGGTTTCAGTGCCTTCGGTCAGCCCAGTCGTGAAATAGAGGGATTTGTTGCCGCGTCGCTCTGACACCATGCCGCGTTTCGCGGCCATCGTCGAAAATGCGAGAAACGAAGTTCCGTTGGCATAGAACGCGGCCAGCAAGACTGAAGCCGGTAGCGCGAATTGTGTGGGGTCGCGCAGCGCGAAAGCCAGTGGGATGGAACCGTAGAAGACAAAGTCGAGGGTAATATCCAGAAATCCTCCGCGGTCCGTCACGCCCTTTGCGCGCGCAACCGCACCGTCCAGCCCATCCATCAGCCGCCCCAGGAACAGCAGGACCAAGGCGATTGCGTCCAGCCGCAAGACCACGGCCAGCGCACATCCCATGCCGGCGGCAAAGCCAAGAAGTGTCACGTGATCTGCCTTGATGCCCAGCGAGGCAAGGCGGTTGCCCAGACGTGACATCGTTGGGTCGATCAATCGGCGCATGACGCCGTCAAGCATGGTCGTTCCTCTCTGTCTGACACGCAGGGAAAGCAGGGGTGCCGATTGACGCTCTGCTCCGTAAGCCTTAGCACGCGTCTCAACGGCTGGCGCGACGTCCGACGCCGCCTGACGGAGATTTGAACAGCGGGTAGTCTGGTATCTTTCGGTGCCAGTATCCGACACGAGGCAAGAGCGCCATGTATCAGGCCGTGACCCATCTGATCGCGGTGACCGTGGAACCAGCCTACATGGCGGAACGGTCAGAGCCAGAGAACGCCCAGTTTTTCTGGTCCTACACGGTCGAGATCGAGAACCGCAGCATCCAATCCGTGCAACTCAAGCGTCGCCACTGGATCATCACGGACGGTCGCGGCAAGAAGCATGAGGTCAAGGGATTAGGTGTGGTCGGTGAAGAGCCGATCATCGCCCCGGGTGAAAGTTTCCGCTATACCTCGGGCTGTCCTCTCGACACGCCGGATGGCTTCATGGTGGGCCATTACACCATGATTGGCGAGGACGGCGACACGTTCCAGATTGATATACCGGCGTTCTCGCTCGATATTCCAGCGGCAAGTCGCGTTCTCAACTGATCAGGCTGTCCATGTCATTTGCACGCCCACCCATTTTGCACCCCACCATGGCGCTATCCTCCATCGAAATGCTGGAAAGGCTGGTTGCCTTCAACACGGTCAGTGACCAATCCAACCTGGGGCTGATCCGTTTTGTTGCGGATTATCTGGAAAGCCACGGCATTCCGTTCGTGATCGCGCCCAATAAGACGGGGGACAAGGGCGCCCTCTATGCGACCGTGGGACCGATGGTCGATGGAGGCACCGTGCTTTCTGGCCACACTGATGTCGTGCCAGTCGTCGGCCAGGCATGGACAACGGATCCATTCGTGCTGCGTCGCACAGGAACCCGCCTTTATGGGCGCGGGGCCTGCGACATGAAGGGCTTTGATGCGGTCTGCCTCGCGCTGGCCCCCGAGTTGCAAGCGCTGCCTTTGAAGAAGCCTATCCATATCCTGCTTTCCTATGATGAGGAGACGACGTGCCTTGGCGTCATGGACGTGATTGCCAAGATGGGCGTGGCGCTTCCAAGACCCGGTGCCGTGATCGTTGGTGAACCCACCTCGATGGAGGTGGCGGATGCCCACAAGAGCGTCGCGTCATTCTTCACAACTGTCCACGGCTTCGAGGTGCATTCCTCCAGCCCCCGCAAAGGGGTGAACGCCATCAGCGGGGGGGCCATGATCGTGGGCGAGCTGGAAAGGCTCTTCGAGGAGATGATCGGACGCGGCGATCCCACTGGGCGCTTTGATCCGCCCTACACGACAATTCATGTGGGCACGATCAGCGGGGGCACGGCCCGCAACATCACGGCCAGGCAATGCCGGATTCATTGGGAGTTTCGTGGCGTCCCGGGCCTCGACGAGGATGAAATTCCGCGAAGGCTGGATGCCTTCATCGCATCGGAAGTGTTGCCCCGGATGAAGCGTTTCGGTGGGGAGGCCTCGGTGACGACCGAAACGGAAATCATCGTTCCTGGCCTGGCTCCCGAGCCTGGGTCCGCCGCAGAAGTGCTGGCCAAGCGCCTTACCCGCTCCAATCGCACGATCACGGTACCCTACGGCAGCGAAGCAGGGCGCTTCCAGAAGGTAGGCCTCCCGACTGTGTTGTGTGGGCCTGGCAACATTGCCCAGGCCCATCAACCGGACGAGTTTATCGAAGAAAGCGAGATTGCGGCCTGCGAAAATTTTGTGCGCGGCCTTGGCCGCGATTCGACCTGATCTGATCGCGCTTTCGGCGGTCAGAAACCAGCCGCACGGCGCAGAAGATCCAGCGCCAGAACCGTCAGGAGCCACTTGAGTACGGTCTTGAAAAGCTCTTCCGGCATGTGTTCCAGCATCCTGGTCCCCAACCACGTCCCCAGCAGGCCAGAGGCAATCATTGCGACGAGCAGGGGCATCCAATCGGCGAAATTGAAGCCCAGATAGCCGAAGGCAATCACCTTCAGTCCGTGCTGAATAACGTTGCAGGCCGCATGGGTGGCCACCAGTGTCTTCTTGTCCAGTCCAAGCGGCAGGAACAGGGCTTGCACGAAAGGGCCGGTCGCGCCCACGAACATCGTGACGAACGTGGCGATGAAACCGCCAATCAGAACGCCCGTTGTGGCGAGGCCCGGGATGCGCGGCTTGGGTATCCAGGTCATCGCAAGAATGAAGGCACCCAGCAAGCCCAGCAGCAGCCTTTCCGGCATGGCCACGAAAACCGCTGCGCCAAGGACCGCACCGACAAGACTGCCGAGCGAGAAAAGAGCTGTTGGTCGCCACAGGATATGCGCGCGCTGGAAGAACGCCCGCCCGATGTTGGAGCCGAACTGCACGACACCATGCACAGCCACGATCATCGCAGGCGGGACAGTGCCGGCCAATGCGCCAAGCATGGCGATGCCTCCGCCGATCCCGAACGCCGCGGTCAAGGCCGAGGTAAAGAAGCTGACGGCGACGAGCAGCATGAAAACGGAAAGCGGCAGGGTCGCGGGGAGAACGATTTCCAGCATCACTTGACCTTCCGAGCATTAATGTGCAAGTCTTATATAAGACATAAGACTTAAAGCATGAACATGCTTCACTTTGAACCCTGGGGAGGGAAAATTGGCCGCACTGGACATCGTAGGTGTGACCAAGGCGTTCGGTCCGGTCAAGGTGCTGCATGGCGTTGATATCGCCGTTCCAAACGGGGAGTTCCTGGTGCTGGTGGGACCGTCTGGCTGCGGAAAGTCTACGCTGCTGCGCATGATTGCCGGCCTGGAGTCTGTCACCTCCGGTGACATCCGCATCGGTGAAGCCATCGTCAATGATCTGCCACCGCGCGACCGGGACATTGCCATGGTATTCCAGGATTACGCGCTCTACCCGCACAAGAGCGTGCGTGACAACATCGGCTTCGGATTGCGTATGCGCGATGTCGAGGCCAGCGAGATCACCAAGCGGGTGGATGACGCAGCAAAAGTTCTCCAGATCACGCACCTGCTGGAGCGCAAGCCTGGGCAGCTATCGGGTGGGCAACGCCAGCGCGTCGCCATGGGCCGCGCCATCGTGCGCGATCCCAAGGTCTTCCTCTTCGACGAGCCGCTCTCCAACCTTGATGCGCAATTGCGGGCGGAAATGCGCATCGAGATCAAGAAGCTGCATCAGCGCTTCAAGAACACCGTGGTCTACGTGACCCATGACCAGGTCGAGGCGATGACGCTGGCGGACCGCATCGCTGTCATGAAAGGCGGCCATGTCGAGCAGCTTGGAACGCCTGACGAGATTTACAATCATCCCCGGTCGATCTTTGTTGCCGGGTTCACGGGGTCGCCACCCATGAATTTCGCGCCATGCGTGGTGGGCGAAGACGGTGCCTCGGTCATCCTTGATGGCGGCATCCGGCTTGGGGTGCCAACCGAGCGCCAAAGCGTGCTGAAGCCCATCCGGGGCAAGGCGATGACCTTTGGCATCCGGCCCGAGCATATCCAGATCGGTCATGGCAGCGGAGATTTGCTCCATGCTGAAGTGATCCTGACGGAACCGCTGGGGTCCGATACGCTGGCTCTTCTGAGGATTGGCAAGGCAGAAATGACCGGCCGTTTCCAGCCCGATGCTGGCCTCAAGCCGGGCGCCACCCGTGGAATTACCCTTGCCATGGGTAAATTTCACCTGTTCGATCCGCAAACGGAACTTGCAGTGACATGATTTCAAGCAACCACAAAACTGCGACCAAATGGTCGGACAAACCTGGAGGAAAACCATGCTGACCCGCAAACATGTCCTTGCCGGACTGATGACCGCACTCACACTTGGCGTTTCGACCGCCGCGATGGCGCAGACGACAACGTTGCGCATTTTTACAGGCGGCCAGCAGCGTCCGGATGTCATGCGCAAGATCGTGGATGAATACGAGAAGCGCGCGCCTGGCGTGAAGGTCGAGGTCGAGGTCGGCGGGGCCACTTCCGAGCAACAGCAACAATACCTCAACACGGTGCTTGCCTCGAAGGATTCGGCCCTTGATGTCATTCTGATCGACGTGATCCGTCCGGCGCAATACGCCGCAGCTGGATGGGCAGAGCCACTCGACAGCTATCTCGGCGCGGAAAAGGACGCCGTCATGGCGAAGTACCTTCCTGCATACCGGGAAGCGAACATCGTGGGCGGCAAGGTGATTGCGCTGCCATATTTCGCCGACGCGCAGTTCCTGTATTACCGCAAGGATCTGCTGGAGAAGCATGGCGTCCAGCCGCCCAAGACCTGGGATGACCTAAAGGCAAGCGCCGAGAAGATCATGAAGGCCGAGGGCAACCCCAACCTTTCCGGCTTCCAGACAGCAGGTGCCCCCATCGAGGGCACGGTCTGCACCTATCTCGTCCCGATGTGGGGTGCGGGCGGCAATTTGACAGATGCTTCTGGCAAGTTGACGCTCAACACCGATGCGGCGAAGAAAGCGTTCCAGCTTTGGAGTGATCTCAAGGCGGCCAATGTTACGCCGCCAAATCTTGCCGAAATCCCGACGGATCGCATCCGCCAGAATTTCCAGGCGGGCAACCTGCTCTATGGCATGACCTGGGGCTATGTCTGGAACCGGGCGGAAGGCGATCCTGACAGCACGGTCAAGGGCAAGGTTGGTGTGGTGCCGCTGCCAGGGTTCACGGCGAATGCCGCCGCGACCTGCATCGGCGGCTGGCAAGTCACTGTTTCGGCCTTCTCCAAGAACAAGGTCGAGGCCTACAAGCTCGCCCGCTACCTCTCTTCGCCGGAAGTTTCAAAGGCCCAGGCCATTGCCGCATCGCATCTGCCGGTGTTCGCCGAGGTCTACACCGATCCGGACGTGCTCAAGGCGAACCCCTGGTTCAAGGACGCACTGCCCGTGGTGCAGACCGCGCGTGCGCGTCCCGTATCACCCTCCTATCCGCGCGTTTCGGAGGTGATGCGCACCAACATGAATGCCTTCCTTGCCGGATCCAAGACTGCCGATGCCGCACTGGGCGACATGACGCGTGATCTTGGTCAGATCTTCCGCTGAAGGGCATGTGGCAACCATGACACAGCGCCTTTCACCACTGGAATCGTCGGAGCGCCGGCTTGGCATTGCCATGCTGGCCCCGGCCGCAATCCTGCTGGCAGTAACGGTGCTGTACCCCATTGCGACGCTGATCCGCGGCTCGTTCACCGAGAACAAACTGACCGAGCCGTGGATGGCAAAGCCATGGATTGGCTTCGAGAACTATATCAAGGCGATGGGTGACGAGCGTTTCTGGGAAGCGACCTGGCACACCGTCCTGTTCATCATCATCACTGTGCCCGGTGCCGTGCTCGTGGGCCTTGGCCTGGCCTTGCTCGCCAACCAGCCCTTCAAGGTGAAATGGCCGATCCGGCTCGGTCTGCTGGTGCCCTGGGCGCTGCCACTGGTCTTTGCCGGGCTGATCTTCCGCTGGTTCTTCGAGTACCAGCAGGGCCTCGTCAACAATGCCTTCATCTGGATGGGGCTTTCGCCGGTCAACTGGCTCACGCGGGAAGGTCCGGCCTTCTTCGCTATTTGCATCGCCATCGTCTGGAAGACATCGAGCTTTGCTGCCCTCGTGCTGCTGGCCGGATTGCAAACCATTCCGAAGTCACTCTACGAGGCGGCTGAAGTGGATGGTGCGAGCCGGTGGCGGCAGTTTGTGGAAATTACGCTACCGATGCTGCGGCCCGCCATCTTCGTGGCGCTGATTTTCCGCACGATCACAGCAATCCAGACCTTCGATATTCCCCATGCCATGACCAATGGCGGACCCGGAACCGCGACTGAAACGCTGGCCATGTATATCCACAAGACGACAATCGACTCGCTCGATCTTGGCTACGGATCGACGCTGGCTGTGCTGATGTTCATCGTCTCGGCGGTGCTCACCAGCTTCTATCTGCGCCATACAAGGCGCGATCCATCAGGCGGGAGAAACTGATGCGCTTTCCCTCACCTCGGAAAATGACCCTGCTGGCTGGAACAATCGTGGCCGTGAACGGCTTCTTTCCCGCCTTGTGGATACTCTTCACGTCGCTCAAGACCGAGAGCGAATTGATGCAAATCCCGATCACGATCTGGCCGACAGCGCCGACGCTGGCGAACTATTCCCGCGTCTTCGTCGATCAGCCCATCATGACCTTCATGTGGAACTCGCTGGCTGTCGCCCTGCTGTCGACCGCCTTGTGTGTCACTGTCTCGGCGCTGGCGGCCTATGCCCTAGTGCGGCTGCGGCTGCCTGCGCCCAACCTGATCCTTTCGGCACTGCTCGCCGTCGCCATGTTTCCGCTGATTTCGCTGATGGTGCCGCTGTTCAGCGTGATGCGCGACCTTTCCCTTCTGAACACCTGGTGGGCTCTGATCTTCCCCTATGCCGTGCTCTCGATGCCGGTCTGCACGCTGGTGCTGATCTCGTTCTTCCAGGATATCCCGCGCGATCTGGAGAATGCCGCGATGATTGATGGCTGCACCCGGGTCGGTGCGCTGTGGCATGTGGTGATTCCGTTGACCGCGCCTGGCGTC
This sequence comes from Hyphomicrobiales bacterium, assembly GCA_031378805.1. Classification (GTDB taxonomy): domain Bacteria; phylum Pseudomonadota; class Alphaproteobacteria; order Rhizobiales; family Beijerinckiaceae; genus JADCCX01. The sequence goes on along the minus strand of JANNEO010000160.1, from coordinate 5,657 downwards.
TTCACGGCCGCCATTCTCGCCTTCGTCAACGCCTGGGACGAGTTCCTGCTGGCCCTGACGCTCTCGCCGCGCGTCGCCAGCCGAACCTTGCCCGTGGGAATCACGCTGTACCAGGGCGAGTTTTCCTTTCCCTGGCCGATTATTTCTGCCGCGCTCATCGTGGCCATCGTCCCGGTCTGCATTCTCATCGCCATTTTCCAGGAGCGGGTGGTCGGCGGGCTCACAAGCGGCGGGATGAAGGGGTGATCGTTTGAGGCTCCAACAGCCTCAACAATCCCTCAAAAAATGCACCTAACGGTTCTTTAACAGGCCTGCGCTATGACAGGGGTTGAAGAGTTTTGCGTACCGGGCGGGGCCTCGATCCTCACGCTGCCGACCGGAGTGCTGGAGGGCGTTCATGGATATCGCAACCGCTGTAGGGCTGGTGGCCGGGTTTGGCACACTGATCGCCCTCATCATGATCGATGGCGGCAACTTCCTGCTTTACTGGGACAAGCACGCAGCCATCGTGATCTTTGGTGGCTCCATTGCCGTGACCATGATCCGCTTTCCCTTCTCGGCCATCGCCCACGGCTTGCCGATGGGCATGAAATTCGTTTTTCAGATGCGCAAGATGTATCCGCGTGACCTGATCGAAGAGATCACCCGCGTGGCGGAAGTCGTGCGCAAATCCGGCCCGATCGCACTGGAAAACATCACCGTCGATGATCCATTTCTGGCACAGGGCGTTCGCTACATCGCCGACGGCTATGACGCCGAATTCATTCGCGGCGCGCTGGAGCGGGACCGCGACATGTTTCTCACCCACCTCGACGAAGGTCAGAAGATCTATCGCTCCGTTGGTGACTGTGCGCCCGCCTGGGGCATGATCGGCACGCTGATCGGCATGGTGAACATGTTCGCCAACATGGAAGACCCTTCAAAGCTCGGGCCGTTCATGGCGGTCGCGCTGCTTGCAACACTCTACGGTGCTCTGGTCGGCAACCTGATCTGCCTGCCAATCGCGGACAAGCTGCATCTCAAGCTCGATGAAGAGGAGATCTCCCGGACCTTGATCATCGATGGCATCCTGCAGATACGCGATGCCAAGAGCCCTGCAATCGTGCGCGAGATGCTGCTGGCCTACTTGCCGGAGCACCAGCGGGCTGAAATGGCAGAGGCGGCCGCCTGATGGCACGCAAGAAGGGACATGCTGGAGGTCACGGCTGGTTTGTGACCTTCGCCGATCTCATGGCGCTGCTGATGAGCTTCTTCGTCATGCTGGTCGCCATGTCGTCGGCCAACAAGGAAAAGATGCAGATCGTGGCAGGTTCGATGCGCGAAGCCTTCGGCACACAGAAGGAAAACCGCCTCGATGGCATCGTCGAAATGAATGGCATTCCGTTCAAGCCGAAGCTGAAGAACGCGCAGAACCTGCCGACGGAGTTCGGCTCCGACTTCACGGCGCCCACAACCTTCGATAACCGCATCGATGGCCTGAAGATCGTGCAGTTCGACCGCAAGTTTGCGCTCGCTGCTGTTTCTCTCCGCCAGGCCCTCCAGGAGAATCCGGAAATCGCGGAACTCTCCAAGAACGTCATGATCGAGGAAACCAAGGATGGTCTCGATATCCAGATCGTCGATCAGGATGGCCGCTCGATGTTCGCGGATGCCTCGAAGTACCCTTACGAGCGCACCCGCAAGCTGCTGGAAACTCTTGCTCCCCAGTTGCGCCGCATGTCCAACCGCGTGCGCGTGACAGGTCACACCTCGTCGCAGCGCTCGGCATCGCGTCCGGGGTCGGCGGCCTGGGAACTCTCGACCGGTCGGGCGCTTGCAGTGCGCGATATCCTCGCGGCGAGCGGCGTTCCTGATGACCGCTTCTTTGCCGTCCTTGGCAAGGCGGACACCGATCCGCTGTTCCCGGATGATCCGACAATGGCGGCCAACCGCCGGATTTCCATCCTAGTTATGCGGGAAGCGCCGGTGGTGCCGATTGGCACCAAGCCCTGAGGACAACCTGCGCGCCCCTCAATCGCTGATGACAAGCGCCCAATAGATGTTATGGCGCGACCCCGGACGATGCTGAGCGGCAATGCCCATGCGTCGTCCCGCCGGGAATGTCAGGGTCGCATCATGAATTGGCGACCCGCGCCAACCGGAAAAAGCATCCGAAATCGTGAAGTATCCGGCTGAAACGCTTTCGCGTGCCTGACGCTGGCCAAGTCCCGCCGCCGCAAGCCTCATGCGGATATCCGTGCGTGCGCCTCGCACCACATCGCCCCCGGCCGCCATTGCGGCAGCCTGCCGAGCCGCTTCCGCCATGAGGATGGAATCAAGTGCCAGAGCTGCAAGCCCTTGGTTGCGTCTATGGGCGTTAATCAGGTCACGCGCGGCCTCGGCATTGAGCGTAGCTCCTGGCTCCGCAATGCTCGCATAGATCACAGGAGCGGGAGTAGGCGGCAGCGGCGCCTGCGCGCAAGCCGTGAGCAGGGGCAACAGAACACAAAGCGGGTTCATGCGCATGTCCTCAACTGCCCTTGGCGCTCGTCTTGACGCCATCGCCGTCCGGCAGCGATTGCTCCTCGCGCTCTCCCTCCAGCAATTCGCGCGGGCGACGCGGCATGGGGATGTCGATCCTGGCCTTGGACAGCTGCTTGTGAAGCTGGAACATCAGCTCACTCTTGACGGGGAGGACGAAGTCCACGTCTGCAAAGCAGCGAAGCTCGAAATCCATGCTCGAATCCCCAAGACGCATGAAATACACCCTGGGATGCGGCTCCTTCAGCACGTCCTTGTTGTCCTTCGCCACATCGACAAGGATTTTCTTGACCCTGTCTGGATCGGAGCCATAGCCAACGCCGATGGGGATCACGATCCGGGCCGTGCGATCATTGTGCATCCAGTTCTTCACCCGCCCCGAAATGAACTCGGAATTGGGAACAATCAGCGAGGCACGGTCGAACGTCTCGATCTGCGTCGCGCGGACGTTGATCTTCTTGACGATGCCTTGCTCCTCGCCAACCACGATCCAGTCGCCGACGCGAATTGGACGTTCCCAAAGCAGGATCAGCCCTGAAACGAAATTGTTGACGATGGACTGCAGGCCAAAACCAATGCCGACGGATAGGGCGCCGGCGACAATGGTGAACTTGTCGAGCGAAAGGCCGAGCGTCGATGCCGCCGTCATCGTAGCCAGGATGATGCCGATGTAGCCGATACTGGTGGCAATGGAATTGCGCAGGCCGACATCCAGCTTGGTGTGCGGCAGGTAGCTCTTTTCCAGCCACCGCTTGATGCCTTTGGTGATGGTGAAGCCCACCGCGAAGAACGCAATGGCCAGGATGATCGTGGAGAGCGAAATCGTGACGCCTCCCACCGTGAAGCCGAAGAGGGCCGCGCGCAGCGGGCCGACGGTGTCACCGCCATCCAGGCCCCAGGGTGCCAGGACAAACATGGCCGCAGCAATGAACAGCACCATGCGGAAGAAGCCGTTGGACAGGATGCTGATCTGCTTCAGCGAGCTCTTGCTGAGGCCGACCTGGGCCATGACCTGCTTGCCGACGACACCATCTGGCGACACGCCATGGCCGACATATTCATCGACCAGAGCCACCAGGATCACGAGTATTGCGCCGACCATGACGATCCATATCATCTGGTCCGCCATGAAAGAGGCAAGCGACACATAGCCGAAGATCACGGGCAGCAGAATGCCGGTTGCCGCAAGGATAGCTCCCAGCCTCAGCGCACCGCTGAAGCCCGGCTGCACGGGCGGGGCCTGGAGCGCCGTGACAGCAGCGTCCTCCGCGGGTTGCTGACGCAAGCCCCTCAACGTCCGCAGGATCGCCAGACCGCCGAGCAAGGCGAACACAGCCTTGGTGGCGACAGTGACGGGCAGCACGGCGTAGATCGCCTGGTTCAAGGCTTCCAGAGTTTTGCCCGCCACGATGATGGCGGTGAACACGCTGGCGAGATTGGTAATTTTCGAAGCCGTGCGATCATCGACCTCGACCAGCCGCCATTGCGGATCATCCGGCCCCAGCAACCCGTCAGCCAGGCCATGAGCGAACGCCACGAAGGCAATGCCAAACAGCAATGTCCGCAAGATGGTCTCGATGCGATCCGTCAGCAGCCCCAGCGCATCAAGGAGATTGTAGAAGCCCGCGCAGACGATGATCGGCACTACTGCCCAGATCAGCGTGACCCGCAGCGCTGCCAGAGCGCGCTTCAAACGCGGAGGCCGGGGCGCTTCCTCTGCCCCTTCCGGGATGGCAATGATCGGGCGGCCCTCGAAACGGCGCAGCGAACGGTGGGCGGGTATGATGACCAGCACGAGCAGGAAACCAGCCGCCGCCAGGATGGCAAGCCGGAAGGCATCCAGGTTGAAGACAAGATGTTCCATCCATTGCGAAACCAGATATTGCGCCGATCGGAATTCGGCCGGCAGGGCGCGTGCCACATCCATCCACAGGAACGGGCTGACGATGCTCGACGTGCGCTCCAGCAACGCCTTCGTCAGCAGCGTGCGGCGTTGATCCGAGATCTTGGACGAAAGCTGATCAAGCGAAACGAGGTGGTTGCGGGCGAGCGCCAACAGCCCTTCCACGTCGCGCTGCGCTTTTTCCTGCCCTTCGCGCTCCCGCGCGACTTCTGGATTGTCTGTCTGGCCCTTGGAAGCGTCAGCCTTCGGGCCAAGCTGCTCAAGCCGGGCTTTGATGCCCTCCAGCCGCGGTGTCTGCTCCCCCACGAACCCGCGCAACTGATCGAACACGGGATCGAGCTTGCCACGTGCCGTGACGAGACCTCTGTCATTCGTCAGGTTGGCGTCAATCTCCTTCTCCAGGGCGGTAATCGTCGAGCGGAACCCATCGAGCTGTGCCTTGGGATCGTCCTGCGCCTGACCGGAAACTGACAACGACAGAATCGCCGACAGAAGGACAAGACAGATGGCAAGCGGGCGGAAAAGAAATGTCATCCGAGACCATTGAAAAGAGGTGATTCGCATGGGGCAACCATGCACCGGATCGCCTTTGGGGACAAAAGCGGCGCGGCGATGACAGGGTGAGGACAAACCGCATCGCGGATGACAACGCGGCAGGAGCGATTATGATACCATAATGACACGCATTTCCGCGCCCGACGGCATCCAGCGACGCTACCTGCATGATGAGGTTGCGGACAGACTGCGGGAATTGATCCTGTCAGGCGGCCTTGAGCCTAAGGCCCGCGTGAACGAGCTTGAGCTTTGTGAACGCTTCGGCACCTCTCGCACGCCGCTGAGAGAAGCCATCAAGATACTCTCCTCCGAGGGCCTTGTGGAACTGCTGCCCAACCGCGGGGCGCGGGTGGCCTCGCTCACTGCGGGCGAGATCGACGAGATGGTGCAGGTGGTGGCGGGTCTGGAGGCCGTGGCAGCCGAACTTGCCTGCCAGCGGGCGGAAGAAGACGAGATCGACGCCATCGCCGCTGATACCCAAGCCATGGCGAAAGCCTTCCGCGACAGGAACGAAACGGCCTATTTCAACCTCAACCGCGCCATTCACGAGGGGTTGATGGCGGCGGCCCGCAACGGCACGCTGTCAGGCATCTATGCCAATCTTTCCAGCCGCATCCAGCGTATGCGCTACACCGCGCACAAGACGGATGCACAGTGGCGACGCGCCATGGACGAGCAT
>JANNEO010000151.1:0-31805 GCA_031378805.1 Hyphomicrobiales bacterium | reverse complement strand
CCCGTCCCTCCCCCTTGTGGGGAGGGTGGCGAACGAAGGGAGCCGGGAGGGGGTCGCGCCCCGTTATCCGGAGAGGTCAGCGTGACCCCCTCCCGACCCTGCGCTTCGCTTCGGGCCACCCTCCCCGCAAGGGGGAGGGATAAAGAGCTGAGTGCCGCCAGCTCATCCGCCGTCCAGTACAGTGCCTCGACCGGCAACGGCTTGTAGGGCGCGGCACCGGGAGCCACGGCTTCCAGCCCGCTCTTGCGATTCTGGAAATAATCATTCGCCTGTCCCAGCCGCTCCTTCGCGGCATCGAGCGCCATATGGTCGAGGATGATCGCGGCACCAGGCAGGTAATCCGTGAGACGGCTCATGCGATCATGGAACAGCGGCGTCCAGTGCTCCATGCCCGCGAAACGCCGCCCTTCGCTGATGGCCTCGTAGAGAAGATCGCCCTTGGTTGCTGCTCCGAAGGCCACGACATAGCCCTGCCGGAAGCGGCGGATCGCCTCACTCGTCATCTGGAACTCGGAGGTCGGGATGAGCTCCAGCTTGGCGAGCGTGCCTGTGGATCGTTGCGTTTCCGGGTCGAACTGCCGGATGGTCTCCAGCGTGTCGCCGAAGAAGTCGAGCCGGATCGGGCCGAGCAGACCCGGTGCATAGAGATCGATGATGCCACCGCGAATGGCATATTCACCCGCATCGCGGACTGTGGCGGTTCGGACGAAGCCGTTATGCTCCAGCCAGCGCGTCAGATCGTTCATGTCGAGCGCGTTGCCAGGTGCCGCAGCCAGCGCCTGTGCCGACACCCAGCCGACGGGCGGCACGCGCTGCACCAGCGCATTCGCCGTGGTGATCACGACACGCGGTCGCTCACCACCGCGCGAGCGTACAAGGCGTGACAGCGTGCCCATGCGCCGTGCCAGAACGGAGGCGTTGGGCGACGCCCGATCGTAGGGCTGGCAATCCCAGGCCGGGAACGAAAACAATTCCATCTCCGGCGCGAAGAAGCTGAAAGCCTGTTCCAACGCCTGGGCGCGCACGGCATCGCGCACCACGATCAGCGCGAGGGCAGGAACATCAGCGCCCGCCTTGAACAGCGCACGGGCGACCTCGGCGGCCGCCAGCGCCTCCGTGCCGTCAGCGACCTCCGCGATGGTGAAGGGAAGTTTGGATTGGAGGAGAAGTGGCGAGATGAGCATAGGGAGCTGGTACCTTCCTTCTCCCCTGGGAGAAGGTGCCCGCCACTTGGCGGCCGGATGAGGGTGAACCACGACGGTCAGGGCTTTGCCCTCATCCGTTATGCGTTCCGCATGACACCTTCCCCCACGGGGAAGGAAGAATTAGTGCCTACACATGCACCGGCTTGTCATGGCTGTGAAACGCCTTCAGCGCCTGGAACACATCGGTGTTGTAGTTCACCGGCGTGGCCTCGCGCTCGGTGATCCAGGCCAGCAGATCGCGGTCCGGCGCTTCGATCAGCAGTTCGAAGGTGTCGAGGTCATTGTCAGTCATGGCATCCAGCCGCTCTTCCGCGAACCTTCCCATAATCAGGTCCATTTCGCGCATACCCCTGTGCCAGGCACGGAAGAGGATCTTCTTGCGGCGCGGATCGAGACCGGCGGTGGAGCGCTGCAGCCCGGACATGAGTACACCTCGCAAAACAGGAAAATAGCCGTCCCCGCAGGCAGGGTTTCAAAGCCCTCTACGGTGTTCGAAAGGGCTTTAGCGGAGTTGCGGGAAGAAGTCAGTGGGACAAATTACCATTCATCATGCTTCCGCAGGTGGCTCCTGTCCGACCTCTGCGTCACCCTCTTCCTCCTCAGGCTCGCTGATGCGCTCCACGGATACAACCTTCTCCGTCTCATGCGTGTCGAACACGATCACGCCCTGCGTCGAGCGGCCTGCCACGCGGATCTGGTGGACGGGGCAGCGAATGAGCTGGCCAGCATCCGTCACCAGCATGATCTGGTCGGCATCGTCCACGGGGAACGAAGCGATCAGCTCTCCGTTACGGTCGTTGACGGCCATGGCGGTGATGCCCTTGCCGCCGCGGTTGGTGATCCGGTACTCGAAGCTGGAGGTGCGCTTGCCGTAACCGTTCACCGAGAGTGTCAACACCACCTGTTCGATGGCTGACATCGCTGCGTAGCGCTCCTGCGAGATAGTGGCGTTTTCCGCACCTTCCTCGCCATCGTCAACAACCGCGCCACTCTCTGCCTCGCCAGCAATCGCCCGGCGCATCTTGAGATAGGCGATGCGCTCATCGGACACCGCCTCGAAGTGGTTGAGGATCGCCATCGAGATGACCTTGTCGCGGGCCGCCAGCAGAATGCCGCGTACGCCAGTCGAGGTGCCGGTGGAGCCTCCCCCGCCAAAGACACGGATGTCTTCCACCGGGAAGCGGATGCACTGGCCCTGCGCCGTCGTCAGCAGCACGTCTTCCTGTTCGCTTGCCAATGCCACGTCGATGATTGTCTGTGTTGCGTCGTCGAATTCCATCACGCGCTTGCCCAGCGAAGTGCGCGGCACGCAATCCGAGAGCTTGTTGCGGCGGATGCCGCCCGTGGAGGTTGCGAACATCACGTCCTGCGTCTCCCACAGCGCCTCGTCATCAGGGAGCGGCAAGATCGTGGTGATGCGCTCGCCCGGATCAAGCGGCAGCATGTTGACCAGCGCCTTGCCCCTGGCATTGGGAGCAGCCTCGGGCAGCCGCCAGACCTTCATCTTGTAGACCTGACCGACGGACGAGAAGAACAGCATCATCGTGTGCGTGTTGGCTACGAAGAGGCGTGTCACGAAATCCTCGTCCTTCGTGCTCATGCCGGAGCGGCCCTTGCCGCCGCGCCGCTGCGCCCGGTACATCGACAACGGCACACGCTTGACGTAGCCGGCATGGCTGACGGTCACGACCATATCCTCGCGCTGGATGAGATCCTCGTCTTCCATGTCCGCATCCGAGTCAGTAATCTCGGTCTTGCGCGGCGTGGAGAATGAGTCACGTGCCGACGAAAGCTCATCGCGGATGATGTTCTGGACGCGCAGGCGCGAACCCAGGATATCGAGGAAGTCCTTGATCTGGTCCGCGATCTTCTGCAGCTCCTCGCCAATCTCGTCACGCCCGAGTGCCGTCAGGCGCTGCAGACGCAGGTCGAGGATGGCGCGAGCCTGAAGCTCTGACATCCGGTAGGTGCCATCCTCCTTGATGCGCCAGATCGGATCATCGATGAGCGCGAGCAAGGGTGCGACATCCTGGGCCGGCCAATCACGCGTCATCAGCGCTTCACGGGCAGAGGCCGCATCGGCAGACGCGCGGATCAGGCGGATCACCTCGTCGATGTTGGTGACGGCGATGGCAAGGCCGACCAGCTCGTGGGCACGGGCACGGGCTTTCGCCAACCGGAACTTGGTGCGCCGCGATACCACGACCTCGCGGAAATCAAGGAACGCCTGCAGCAAGTCCTTAAGGTTCATGATCTCCGGACGCCCGCCATTCAGTGCCACAAAGTTGCAGCCGAAGGAGGATTGCAGCGATGTGTAGCGATAGAGCTGGTTCAGCACCACGTCGCCCACGGCATCGCGCTTGAGTTCGATGACGATGCGCATACCATCGCGGTCGGACTCGTCGCGCATGTCGGAAATGCCTTCGAGCTTCTTTTCGCGGACGAGTTCGCCAATGCGCTCCAACAGGTTGTTCTTGTTCACCTGATAGGGAATTTCGGTGATGATGACAGCTTCACGGTCCTTGCGCAGGTTCTCGAAATGCGCACGCGCCCGCATGATCACGGAGCCGCGCCCAGTGGAATAGGCCGAACGGATACCGCCACGCCCGAGGATGAGGCCACCGGTCGGAAAATCAGGCCCGGGGATCAGCTGGATCAGTTCCTCGAAGCCGATGGTCGGATCATTCAGAAGCGCCAGGCAACCATCGATCAATTCGCCCAGATTGTGCGGCGGGATGTTGGTGGCCATGCCGACAGCAATGCCGCCAGCGCCATTGGCCAGCAGATTGGGGAAGCGGGCGGGAAGAACCGTCGGTTCTTCCTCGGTGTTGTCGTAGTTCTCCTGGAAATCGACCGTGTCCTCGTCGATATCCTCCAGCAGCGCCATCGCGGATTTGGCAAGGCGCACCTCGGTGTAGCGCATGGCCGCAGGGGGATCGCCATCGACCGAGCCGAAGTTGCCCTGGCCGTCAATCAACATCAGGCGGAGCGAGAAGTTCTGCGCCATGCGGGCCAGAGCGTCATAGATCGACTGGTCGCCATGCGGATGATATTTGCCGATGACATCACCGACGACGCGGGCGGATTTGCGATAGGGCTTGTCCGGCGTGTAACCGTTCTCGTGCATGGAATAGAGAATGCGCCGATGCACCGGCTTCAGGCCGTCGCGGGCATCAGGCAGGGCACGGCTCACGATCACGCTCATGGCGTAATCGAGATAGCTGCGCTTCATCTCGTCGGTCAGGGAGATCGGCTTGATGTCGCTGGGGTCAGTTGGACCGGCAGGCGGTAGAATTTTGTCGTTATCGGCCACGCTTGAACCATCAGTCGCGCCGCACCTGCGGCAATCGCATAATGTCTATCTGATTCACCTGCAGGGGACAAATGAAACAGGGAAATTTCCGGGGAAAATTCCTATTTTATATCAATCTTTTAGCGCAAGCCTTGCTAACCCGCTCCTGCCACGCCATCCTCGGTCGATGGATTTCCTGTCGAATGCCTTCGCCACGCTGCTCGTGACCATCGATCCGCCTGCCATCGCGCCGATGTTCCTGGCGCTCACCGTGGGAATGACGCAGGCTGAACGACGCCAGGTGGCGATCCGCGCCACGATCATTGCGGCGCTGGCGCTCACATTTTTTGCACTGGTCGGGCAGAAACTTCTGACATTGCTTGGCATCACACTGCCAGCCTTTCGCATTGCGGGCGGATTGCTGCTGTTCTGGATCGCCTTCGAGATGGTGTTCGAGCGGCGCAGCGAGCGCAAGACCAACGTGGCGAAGACCGCGATCGATCTCGATCACATCCGCAATGTGGCGGCGTTTCCGCTGGCGATCCCGCTGATGGCCGGGCCGGGCGCCATCACAGCGACCATGCTGCTGGCAGGGCAAACCCGTGGGGAGCCACAGCTGATGGCGGCGCTGATCGCCATCATCGCCTTCATCTGCGCCTTGTGCTGGCTGGTGTTCCTGTTTGCGGAGCGTATTTCGCAATTGCTTGGGGTGACCGGCAACATCGTGCTGACCCGCCTGCTGGGCATCGTGCTGGTGGCTCTGGCCGTGCAATTTGTTCTGGACGGCGTGAAGGCGGCGTTTGGGGTTCTGTGAGGCTTTTCCTTCTCCCTTGGGAGAAGGTGGCAGTCGAAGCCAGTCATGCTGCGCATGACAGATTCTCCCAAGGGAGAAGCAAGGCGCGGCTACCGACCGCCCTTCGCCCGGATCATCTCCACCATCGCCTTGTACCCTCGGCCCTCCGCGAGCTTCAGTGGCGTTACACCGCTGCGGTCCGCCAGATTGGGATTGGCACCTGCCGCCAGAAGATCGCGCAGGCAGCGTTGATGGTTGGCACCGCCATCACCCAGCACAATCGCTTCGATCACCGCAGTCCAGCCCAGGTTGTTGATATGGTCGAGCGGCGACCCTGCATCGATCAGCACCTTGACGACATCGGCATGACCGAGATGGGCCGCGGCAATCAGTGCGGTTCCAAGGTAGGGACTGGTGATGGATTTGGGATCGCCTCCCAGACGAATGGCCGCACGCATCGCCTCGACCCTGTTGGCCACAGCCAGAATGGTGATGGCATCGTAATTCTGGCTGTCCTTGGCTTGCGGATCGGCCCCGCCCTTCACCAGGATTTCCATGGCCGTGATATCGCCCCGATAGGCCGCCACGAGATAGGGCGTGCGGCCGTTGCCATCCCGTCCGTTGGGATCGAGGCCATTCACCAGCAACTGGCGGATCTCGTTGTGGGCACCGTTCTGGGTGACACCGAAGAGGCCGGCATAGCCTGCTGTTTCTGCAGGTGACGGGGGTGTCTGGGCAACAGCCTGTGCAGGACTGAATACCAGCAGACCGGATGCGCAAATCGCGCAGACAATGTATCGCCTCATTGCCATGTCCCTCCTGACTTGTGCGCGGAAGACTACGCCCTTTTTGTTGTGCGGAAAAGCACTCCGGTTGCGTCGTCCGATACCTTGAAGCGCGGATAGGCTTTGCCGAAGGGATCTTCGATTTCCTCGATATGCCGCAGCTGTGCGCCCAGCGCAGCCAATCCCTGCGCAGCGGCCTCATGCAGGAGTTCGTGTGGGGTAAAGCGGTTGTACTTCAACTCGAGCGCGGAGAAACCATCGCTCATGGCAAGGCCGCGAACGGGTCCAGAATGACTGAACGCGACAGTTTCGAGATGGTCTGCCGCCTCTGGCTCCAGTCCCAGCACCCAGCGGCCACGCCCAGTGTTGCTGGCGGCCCGGGCAATCCGCAATTGCTCGATCACGGCTGGAGAGCGCAGCATGGCCGTAGCACCCAGGTCAGCACCGATCCGCGCGGCAAAGGCTCGCTCCTGCGCCTCGCCATCCGGTGTCTCGCCGCAGGTCACGATGGCACCATCGATCTCGAGGATTGCCCGGCAATCCCCGAGCCAGGCCGCCTCGACCGTTCCATCCCCGAAGGTGAGAACAAGCAGAGAGGCGATGGGCAACTCCCAGCGCTCCTCGGGGCGACGCGCCTGTTCCGCCTCGAAGGCGGACGCCAACCCTGCGATCACGGTGGCAACGAGCTGGCGTGTCTCGCGCATGGCATGATGCGTGTGCAGCAACCGGTTTGCGGTGCGGGCCAGCCATGCCGCATCGCTGAAGCCCGGCAACAGGCTTGAGCCTAGTCCGGTGGCGCCATCCAGCACCCACAGGCGATGGCCTGCCGCGCCGAACGCATCGTCATTGACCTTGGCGCGGTCTCCCGCGAGCGACAGGCTGTCGATGATCTCAGGGGTCATGCGGTGATGCTCATGGTTGCTACTGACACACTCCCTAGGCCGGGAAAAAGACTTGCTGCAGCACGCCGCCGCTGATCACTGCGATGACGGCAGAAAGCAGGATCGACAAGCCATAGAGCCATGCCATGTAGCTCTTGTGATCGGAGACTGCGTGACGACGGGCGGCGAGCACGCCCATGGCCAAGGCATAAAGCGTGTACACCGACAACGCATGGAAGACGCTGACGGGGCCGATGTAGAACGACCCAGGAATGAAGAATGACGACATGCAGAGGCCCGCAAGCAGCATGACCCAGATCCAGCCGGAAACACGGTGGGACAATGTGCCTTTCGGCGCCACAAACTGGAAGGCTCCCAGCAGGATGGCGAGTACCGCCGCGGCCACATGGATCTGGATGGCGAGGGACGCCTGCAACAATGGCGCAAGACGCATGGATCACCGCCGTTGTTCTGACGCCACCTTGACCGGTTATGCCTGACTGGACCCAACGGGTCACATGCCTTGATGTCACAGCGTTTCCAGCAAACGCGCCATCAACGCGGCGCGTGGCGCGAGCGATGACACGTAGCAATGCTCGTGCAAGGTATGCGCACCATCGCCATCGCAGCCGAGCCCGTCCAGTGTCGGCGTGCCGACCGCTGCGGTGAAATTGCCATCGGAGCCGCCCCCCGTCATGGGCGCTTCGGGCAACGCGAAACCGAGACTTCGAGCCTGCTGCACGGCATGATCATAAAGCGCCTGGATTGCCGTCGATTTCGCCATGGGCGGGCGATTCATCGCACCAGTAATGCGCAGCTTCACATCCGGATCATGCGGTTGCAGACCCAGGATATGGCGTTCGAAATGCTGGCCATCCTCGACCGTCGTCACGCGCAGATCAACCTCGAAGTGCGCGTGCTGCGGGATGACATTCGCGGCCGTTCCGCCCTGCATTCGCCCCACCGTCGTGGTGATGCCGCGATCATAATCCGTCAGCCCCTCGATGGCGAGAATCTGCCGTGCAGCCTCGCGGATGGCACTGCGGCCATCCTGATGGCGAGCGCCGGAATGTGCCGGGCGTCCCTCGACATGGATTTCGAAACGCCCGACACCCTTGCGCGCTGTCACGATCTTGCCGCCATCACGGGCAGGCTCCGTCACCAGCGCGAAGGCCGCGCGGCGTCCCTCATCCTCGATAACCGCGCGGGTGGTGGGGCTGCCAATTTCCTCATCCGGAGTGAAGAGAAATACCAACGGGCGCAGCGCCGAGCCCTTGATTGCAACATCGCGGAACGCCTCGGAGGCGAGGTAGGCCCCGCCCTTCATGTCGTAGATGCCCGGCCCGAACAGCCGATCGCCATCGCGCCGGAGGGGCAGGTCTCTCTCGATGGTCTTCAAAGGATGTACGGTGTCGACATGCGACAACACAAGCACCGGTGGTTTGCCGTTGGCTGGCCCCGCAGTGACCTTGAGCGTATCGCCCAGGCCAGCGCGGCCTGCGATGCGCTCGACGTGGCAGGCGTCGATCGAGAAGAACGCCTGCACCAGATCCTGCATCTTGTTGACGGCCGCCGCGTCATGCGTCGGGCTTTCACGGGCCACCCACCCCTGGAGGACAGAGGTCATCGCCTCGGTATCAAAGCGGGTATCGGGCATCTTGTCACCAGACCTCACCCTGAGCCTGTCGAAGGGCGAGGTCGTTGGAGCGGAAATACACCCTTCGACAGGCTCAGGGTGAGGTCTGAGATTCCCTTATCAAGGGATCAGAAGGGAATGTCATCATCAAGATCGGCCGCGCGTCCACCGCTGCTGGCCATTGCGGGCTTGCGCTCCATCGGCGCGGATCGCCCGAAGTCAGCACCTCCGCCCGAACGATCCTCCATTTCGCCCCGGCCACCACCGCCACCCATCGAGCCACCTTCACTGCGGCCATCAAGCAAGGTCATCTCGCCGCGATAGCGCTGCAGCACGATTTCGGTGGAATAACGGTCAGCACCCGTCTTGTCTTGCCATTTGCGGGTCTGGAGCTGCCCCTCGAGATACACCTTGGAGCCCTTCTTGAGGTATTGCTCGGCCACCTTGGCGATGTTCTCGTTGAAGATCACCACGGAGTGCCATTCGGTCTTCTCCTTGCGCTCCCCCGATTGCTTGTCGCGCCAGGTCTCGGATGTGGCGATGCGAAGGTTGACCACAGGCTCGCCATTGCCCAGACGCCGCACCTCGGGGTCTGCTCCCAGGTTGCCCACCAGAATAACCTTGTTCACACTGCCAGCCATGTTGGCCTCCTGATCCTGCACATGATGTTGCCGCACTATAGCGCTCCGGTCCGGCTGATGCGAACCGGCGCTTCTGCTTGTCCACACGCGATTGTGGCGGAGCGAGCCGAGATTTCTGGCATATGTTCTATCTTTGTTCACGTCAACAGTCCAGCCATTTCACCTGTTTCGCCTCAAGACCATTTCCGGCATAGACAGCGCGAGAGTTGCAGGAGCATCCATGCGCATCGTCAACGGCATCCACACCGTTCGCACCATTTCCGCCCTGCGCCAGCAGGTCGAGGCCTGGAAGCAGGCAGGCGAACGCGTGGCGCTGGTGCCAACGATGGGGGCGCTCCATGCCGGGCATGTCAGCCTGGTGAAGGCGGCACGGCGCCGCCGCTGTCGCGTGGTGGCGTCGATCTTCGTCAATCCCACGCAATTCGCGCCAACAGAGGATTTCTCGAAATATCCGCGCACCTTCGGGGCAGACTGTGCCATGCTGGCCGCAGCCTCCTGCGATCTCGTCTATGCGCCGACGCCGGCGGATGTGTATCCCGATGGCTTTTGCAGCACAGTGACACTCGCTGGTCCGGCCAAGGCTGGCCTGGAGGATGCCTTTCGCCCCACGCATTTCGACGGGGTTGCGACCGTGGTGGCAAAACTGTTCACGCAATGTCGACCCGATATCGCTATCTTTGGCGAGAAGGATTTCCAGCAACTCACGGTGATAACGCGCATGGCGCGGGATCTCGATCTTGGTGTCACCGTGATCGGTGCGCCGACAGTGCGGGAAACGGATGGCCTGGCGATGTCATCGCGCAACCGCTACCTTACGGCTGACGAGCGGGCACGGGCCGTGCTGGTGCCCGACACCCTGAAGTCCGCGATTGCCGCGATGCGCTCAGGCATGGCACCGGACTTTGCTGCGGCGGAAGCGGCGGCAAGGCTTTCCGCTGCGGGATATGCCGTCGATTATGTCGCCGTGCGCCATGCTGTCACGCTGGCTCCGGTAAAGGCTCTGGCGGACGGGCCCTTGCGCATTCTCGTTGCGGCGAAGCTTGGCCGCACGCGCCTCATCGACAACATGGCAGTGTGACAAAAAATGACCCGCCAGGCGGGGGCCGTGCCTGGCGGGTCTAACGTCAGCGACCGGGTGTTGGAGCTCCGGGTGCGATTGGAGTTCCTGGGGTCGCCGACGTATCTGCTGTTTGCAGGGTTAACGAAGGGAGAGGCTTCTGCCGCCCGATCGTTAACGTGATCTGCGAAACACAGGCATATTGCCTTCGATGTGTTGCAGTGCCGAAAAACTTCGCGGTCCAATTTGAATCGCATTTTCAGCGCTTTGACGGCTTTTCCACGGAATGAAGACAAGGATTGATTCACCTCGAGGTTTTGTTCAAATGCGGTGGATCAGGCAAAAGCCTTTCGGCAACAATGGCTTCGCTGGCTGGCGTTTGATGAACATGGTGTAACGGCAACCGCAGACCGGCCCGTGGCACAGGCTGACCGTGCGTCACCCTGCCGAAATTAACGATTGGAGCGCTGTCCTGTTTTACCATGTTTCCAAGATTGGCTGGTTTGTGGTGGAACCCTCAAACGCGCTTCTGATGCTGGTACTGGCGGGGCTTGCCCTTGGCTGGACCCGTTTCTGGCGCCTTGGACGCCATCTGTCATTGTTGGGATGCGGCCTGCTGCTGGTGCTCGGCCTGACGCCAAGCGCTAACTGGCTGATCCTGCCTCTGGAGATGCGCTTTCCATCACCCGACCTCTCGGGGAAGAGCGTGGACGGCATCATCGTCCTGGGCGGAACGGTGCAGGAGCGGCAGACACTGGCGCATGGACCACTGGCGCTGAATGATGCGGGTGAACGCGTGGTGGCGATGGCGGACCTTGCCCGCCGTTTCCCGCAGGCCCGCGTGATCTTCACGGGCGGCGCGGGCGTCTACTCCAGCGCCTCCAAGCCGGAAGCGGAGGTGCTGCGCGATCAACTTGGCACGCTGGGGCTGGCGATTGACAGGGTGATCATCGAGAGCCAATCCGTCAACACCTGGGAAAATGCCGTGCTCTCGAAATCAATCATCCAGCCAAGGCCCGGTGAGAGCTGGCTGCTCGTGACTTCCGCGTGGCACATGCCGCGCTCTGTCGGCATTTTCAGGAAAGTCGGCTGGCCCGTCACGGCCTATCCCGTCGATTTCCGCACGGCGGGGTGGCAGGATCAGACCCGCGGATTCTCCTCGGTATCCGATGGCTTGCGGCGAACAGAAGTCGCCACGCGGGAATGGCTGGGCCTGCTGGTCTATTGGTTGACGGGCAAGAGCGACAGCTTGTTTCCCGCGCCGTGAACACAAGGCTGGGCAAGGCTGGTTTGGCTGATACAATCACCGGCATTCGAACCATGACACCTGTATCTGCACGCGCTAGAGATAGGTCAGGGAGACTGTCCTGAATGAAGCTCGACTCTGTTCTCATCGCCAACCGGGGCGAGATCGCCTGCCGCGTCATTCGCACCGCGAAAAGGCTTGGAATGCGCACCATTGCGGTCTATTCCGAAGCGGATGCCCAGGCACCGCATGTGGCAATGGCGGACGAGGCCTATCTGATCGGCCCCGCGCCCGCCCGCGATAGCTATCTTCGGGGCGACGTAATCTTGGAGGTTGCGAAGAAGGCAAAGGCAGCCTGCGTGCATCCCGGCTATGGCTTCCTGTCCGAGAACACGGGCTTCGCGGCGGCTTGCGCTGAGGCTGGCATCGTGTTCGTTGGCCCGCCCTCTGCGGCCATCGAGGCCATGGGACTGAAGGATGCCGCAAAGACGCTTGTGGAAAAGGCGGGCGTGCCCGTGGTGCCGGGCTATCACGGCAGCAACCAGGACACGGCTTTCCTCAAGGAGCGTGCCTATTCCATCGGCTATCCCGTGCTGATCAAAGCCGTTGCTGGCGGTGGCGGCAAAGGCATGAAGCGCGTGGACAAGCACGCGGAGTTCGAGGAGGCGCTGGCGTCGGCGCAGCGTGAGGGCAAGAATTCCTTCGGTGACAGCCGCGTGCTGATCGAGAAATATGTGACTGCGCCGCGCCACGTCGAAATCCAGGTCTTCGGCGACAGCCATGGCAACGTGGTGCATCTGTTCGAGCGCGACTGCTCCGCCCAGCGCCGCCACCAGAAGGTGATCGAGGAAGCGCCTGCTCCGGGCATGACGGACGCCGTGCGCGCCGCCATGGGCAAGGCGGCGGTCGATGCAGCCAAGGCCGTGGGCTACGTGGGGGCGGGAACGGTAGAGTTCATCGCCGATGGCTCACGCGGGCTGCGGGTCGACGGGTTCTATTTCATGGAGATGAATACGCGGCTGCAGGTGGAGCATCCGGTCACCGAGATGATCACGGGTCTCGACCTCGTGGAGTTGCAGTTCAAGGTGGCAGGGGGCGAGGCGCTGGGATTTGCGCAAGAGGATTTGCGCATCAACGGCCATGCGGTAGAGGCGCGGGTCTATGCGGAAGACCCGGAGCATGATTTTTTGCCGTCCACGGGGAAGCTTTGGGCGCTCAGGTTGCCGGAAGAGACGGCGGAGCGGCCATCAAGCGCTCTGCCTTCTCCCTTGGGAGAAGGTGGCAGGCGGAGCCTGACGGATGAGGGAGAACCGCAAGCGTCGGGATTCTCCCTCATCAGCCCGCCATCCGGCGGGCAGCTTCTCCCAAGGAAGAAGCAGGGAGACACACCCGGCATCCGCGTCGATTCCGGCGTCGCAGAGGGCGGCACTGTCACGCCCCACTACGATCCGATGATCGCCAAAGTGATCGCGCACGGGGCCACGCGTGACGAAGCGCTGGACCGGCTCTCGGCGGCACTGAAACAGACCATCGTCGCAGGGCCGAAGAGCAACGTTCGATTTCTCAGGCTGCTGGCGGACCATCCGGATTTCCGGGCGGGGAAGCTGGATACGGGGCTGATCGAGCGGGAGAAGGTGGCGCTAGGAGCCGTGGAGCAGCCGGTGGATGCGGAGGCGGTGGCGCTCGCGGAATTCTCTCTCACCCGTGATGAGAAAATAAGATTGCAAAAATCTGCGGTGGCAAGAGGTGCGCCAAAAAGTGACCCTTGGGCAACCGAGGACAGCTTCGCTATCAACCCATTGATGATTTCCTCACTTATTTCTGTGGATGGCGCTCGCTCCTCGGAAGATCTTCCAAGGATGCCTCAATCCGTCGATTGCATTGTCGCAACAAGTGACAGCTACCTTGTCATCCGCAACAACCGCCAAACCCGTGTTGCCCTCTTCGACCCGTTCGATGTCGATCTTGACGCCATGGACGATGCCGGGGGCGCGGCGATCAAATCCCCCATGCACGGCAAGCTCGTCGCCCTGATGGTCCAGCCCGGCGATGCCGTGACCAAAGGCCAGAAACTCGCCATCGTGGAAGCCATGAAGATGGAGCACGCGCTGGTCAGCCCGCGCGACGGTGTTGTAGCCGAGGTCATCGGCGATGTCGGTGCGCAAGTGGGTGAAGGGGCAAGGGTAGTGGTGCTGGCGGAGGGGTGAGCGGGCTTGCATCAGCCTCGTGCGTCCTTCGAGGATTCGCTTTGCTCCGCACCTCAGGATGAGGGATGCAGAGTATGGCAATCCACAAACCTCCTCCTCATCCTGAGGTGCTCGCCTCTTGGCGAGCCTCGAAGGACGCACAATGCCCCTGCCCACTAAAACCTGTGCATATCATCAGCAGTTTGCTCGCCTTCCAGCCCTTCCGGACTACAACCTCCCCATGCCCTTGAACCTGCTCAAACTGTGTGTTGGCTGCTCCTCCATTGCTGACCTTGAGGGATGGATCGAGGAGACGCGCCTGCTCTACAAGCGGCTTGGCCGCCCCTATGAGCAGCAGCACACCACGCGCATGTTTCCCCGGCGCATCGGAGAAGACCCTCGGGGAGGCTCGCTGTACTGGGTGATCAAGAGCCAGATCCAGTGCCGCCAGACCATCCTGGAAATTCGCCCCTTCACCGATCCCGAAGGCATCAGCCGCTGCCACCTCGTGCTGGAACCGATCGTTCATGCCGTGCGTCCGCGACCGATGAAGCCGTTTCAAGGTTGGCGCTATCTCGATGAGAAGGACGCACCGCCGGACATGAGCCAACTTGGTGCGAAGGCGGATATGCCGGAAGAGCTGCGCCGCGAGCTGGCTGGCCTGGGGCTGCTGTAAACGTCAGGTGATCGGCAGTTTCAGCGCGTTGCCGTAGCCGGGCCTCCCGGCCAGCCCGGCGGCCCAGGCCTCGCAATGCGGCCGTGGCTTGCGGTTGACCGGCATGTGCAGCCAGCGGAAGACGCACGGCACCAGCGCGATATCACCGATGGTTAGATTGTCGCCCACAAGACAGGCTTTGCCTGCAAGCTCCGCCTCAAGGATATCCAGCGCCGGTTCGGTCGCGGCAATCGAGGCCTCGATAGCGGCGTGATCGCGCTTTTCAGGTGGCGTGCGCACCAGACCCCAGAACGCCATGTGCAGCTTGGGGTAGAAGCTGATCGAGTTCCAGTCCATCCAGCGATCGGACAGCGCGCGCTGTCCGTGATCGGTGGGCCAGAGCGTGCCTGCGCCATACTTGGCAGCGATGTAGCGGACGATGGCGTTCGATTCCCACAGCACCAGGTCGCCGTCGATCAGCACGGGGACAAGCCCGTTGGGATTCAGCGCCCGGTATTCCGGCGTGTTGACGATGCCGAACGCGCCGCCCGCATCGTGGCGGACATAGGGGAGCTTCAACTCCTCGCAGGCGAGGACCACCTTCTGCACGTTGATGGAGTTGATACGACCGTGGATCGTGAGCATGGTGTGGAGTTCCTAGGGAGTGTTGACAAACTGGGCAGGCGCTCGACGCGAGGGATTTTGGTTCAGGGCAAAGGCGTTGTCACGAACCAAACCGTCCGGTTTGGGAGAGGCAACGTCGAAGCCATGGGCAAAAATCGCCGCGCCGCTACGCGGTGAGATGAAAAAGGGCCGATGTTCAAGCGCCGCCCCTCGCCAATACAGACGTATTGGCTTCGGACCGCCGCATGAATCTCGGCCCTTTTTGATCTCATCGAGCACCTGCCCAGTTAGTCAACACTCCCTAGCGGATCATGCGAATATCAAGTCCAGGCATGACAAGTTTTTGCCAGGCGCGATCACCTGTCATGACAGGCAACTGGAGTTCAATCCCAAGCGCAACGCACGCCCTGTCACCGAATGACAAGCCAAGATGGCGTGTTATTGGCAACATGAGGCCGACTTGCCATGCACGGTCAATTGAAAGCTCATGCACCTGAAGTTCCATTGCATCGAGCACAAAACGAATTTGATCTTCAGGCTGCCCTGATCGCGCGTTGATGCCAACGACTTCCGCGAGAACAACGGCGCTGACATGAGCACCCAAAAGATGCGGTTCGACATGTGCAGAACCTGCTTCGTTCAGGAGCACAGCCATTATTGCCGAAGAATCGAGGACCACCGACATTGGAGACGGTTAACTGCCTGCGCCGAATGTAGAACGGTCCGGCTTTCTTAGGCCCAGAAACTCCGCTTCCTCGCAAGCTGCCTCCCAGCGCCGGTCGGCAATCAGCTCATCGACAAGGCTGCGTCCTTCAAGCTTGTAAGGAGCCATGACCTTCCTGATTTGCTGTAGTCGAGACTTGATTTCTTCTGGATCAAACTGAGGCCTTGCTCCGGTCGCCTGCACCAGAACCAGACGCGCCTCGGCTTCCATGCTGCGACGGTTGCGGGCAGCCCGTATGCGCAAGGCGTCGCGGACCTCGTCGGGGAGATTGCGGATCGTCAAGGTAGCCATTCGATATGCTAGCATTGACAGCATTGCTGTCAATGCTTTTGAGTAAACCTCACGCCGTCTTCGCAAACAACTCCCGCCCGATCAGCATCCGTCTGATCTCGCTCGTGCCCGCGCCGATCTCGTACAGTTTAGCGTCCCGCAGCAGCCGCCCCGTGGGATAATCGTTGATATAGCCGTTGCCGCCCAGCAGCTGGATCGCATCCAGCGCCATCAGCGTCGCCTTCTCCGCCGCAATCAAAATCGCACCCGCCGCGTCCTCGCGGGTGGTCTCGCCCCGATCGCAGGCCTTGCAGACCGCATAGACGTAAGCCTTGCAACTGTTCATCGTCACATACATGTCGGCAATCTTGCCCTGCACCAGCTGAAACTCGCCGATGGCTTTGCCGAACTGACGGCGCTCGTGGATATAGGGCATCACCACATCCATGCAGGCTTGCATGATGCCCAGTGACCCAGCGGCCAGCACCGCGCGCTCATAATCGAGGCCGGACATCAGCACGTTCACGCCCTTGCCAAGCCCACCCATGATGTTTTCTTCCGGTACCTCGCAATCCTGAAACACGAGTTCGCCGGTCTCCGAGCCACGCATCCCCAACTTGTCCAGCTTCTGCGCGATGGAGAAGCCCTTGAAGCCCTTCTCCACCAGGAAGGCCGTGATGCCGCGCGGTCCCGCCTCCATGTCGGTCTTGGCGTAAATGATCAGCGTCTCCGCGCTGGGGCCATTGGTGATCCACATCTTGGAACCATTAAGAATGTAGCGGTCGCCCTTCTTCTCGGCCCTGAGCTTCATGGAAACGACGTCTGAACCGGCGCCTGGTTCGGACATCGCCAGTGCGCCCAGATGCTCGCCTGTGACCAGCTTTTCGAGATAGCGCTTCTTCTGGGCATCATTGCCCCAGCGCCTGAGCTGATTGACGCACAAGTTGGAATGGGCGCCGTAGCTGAGACCAACCGAAGCCGAGGCGCGGGATATCTCCTCCATCGCCACGGCGTGCTCGAGATAACCAAGTCCCGCACCGCCCCACTCTTCCTCCACCGTGATGCCATGCAGGCCAAGCGCCCCCATCTCGGGCCACAGATGACGGGGAAACCAATCCTCCTTGTCGATCCTGGCGGCGAGCGGCGCGATCTTGTCCTGCGCGTAACCAGCCACGCTGTCACGGATGGCATCTGCGGTTTCGCCCAGGTCGAAATTGAAAGGGCGGGCGGCGTTGGCAAGCATGATGGTCTCCCTGTATCCTTGAGCGATATAGCAGCAATGCTGACCTAAATGAAATGGCCAACCCGGATTCGTGGCTCAACTATGGTCCTGGAGCCGATGCCGGGTCAAACCGGCCCTTCCCTTCCAGCCCTTTCTCACATAGTTGCAGATGCAACCAATTTCCGAGGGGTATCCATGACCGGCTTTGCTTCCAGTACTGACCTCGAAGAGAAGACGATCACCTTCGCGGAGATCGGCAAAGGCATCTACGCCTTCACGGCACAAGGCGATCCCAACACAGGGATTGTTGTGGGTGACGACGGCGTGCTGATCGTCGATGCGCAGGCGACGCCCGCCATGGCGCAGGCCGTGATCGAGCGGGTCAAAAGCGTCACCGACAAGCCGATTACCCATGTGCTGCTGTCGCACTATCACGCGGTGCGGGTGCTGGGCGCTTCGGCCTACAAGGACGCGAAGATGATTATTGCGTCGAAAGGCACGCGCGATCTCATCACCGAGCGCGGCGCACAGGATATGGCGAGTGAGATCGGGCGGTTTCCGCGCCTGTTTCGCGGCAAGGAAACCATACCGGGCCTGACATGGCCGACGCTCACCTTCGACGGTGAAATCTCAATCTGGTTGGGCAAGCGCGAGGTGCGCATCAGCCATCCCGGGCGAGGCCACACGGCGGGCGATACCATTGCCTGGGTTCCCGATGCCGATGTGATGTTCTCGGGCGATCTCGTGGAATACCGGTCGGCCTGCTATTGCGGCGATGCCCATCTGGCGGATTGGCCCAGGACGATCAAGCGGCTGGCGGCGTATAATCCCAAAGCGCTGGTGCCTGGGCGCGGTGATGCGCTGGTGGGTCGCAAGAGGGTGTCGGCTGCGATCGAAGGTACGACAGATTTCCTGCAGGCGCTTTATGGCACGGCGCGGCGCAGCGTGAAGAAGGGCGATGATCTGAAAGCCACCTTCGCCGCCGTGCGCAAGGCGATGGACAAGCCGTTTGGTGCCTACGCGATCTATGAGCATTGCCTGCCATTCAATGTCTCGCGGGCCTACGACGAAGCGTCGGGAATCGCGCATCCGCGGATCTGGACGGACAAGCGGGATGTGGAGATGTGGAAGGTACTGCAGGGGAAGTGAGGCTGCGCAGCTCTGGACGGTCGATTGGAACAGGCGTAACATGTGACACATGAAGACCCGTTGAAAGCCAACCGAAACGACGCAGTCGCCCGCGGCAAAGCGCATGGCGGCTTATCGCGCTCGTTTGCGTGCTCAAGGATTGAGGCCCGTGCAGATCTGGATGCACGATACCAAATCACCCGCGTTCATCGCCAAACTTACGCGGGAAGCGGAAATTCTGGCTGTGAGCGACCCTGCGGGCGACGAGATCATGGCTGAGATTGAAGCGGGCTACGAATGGCCCGAATACAATTGACCGCTCGATAGATGAAGCGCGGGTCCATTGTTATCGCTGCTTTTGCCGGACACTACGGCAAGCCTCGCCCCGCCGTCGTTGTTCAGACTGACATACTTTACAGGTTGCCGTCGATTGTCCTTTGTCCGATCACGTCAACCATTCAAGTCGGCCTGGAGGAGTTGCGCGTCAGCGTGGAGCCGACCAAAGAAAACGGACTTCGAGAGAAATCTCAAATTATGATAGACACGATCGTCACTGTTCCCCGGCTTCGAAGTGGTCAGGTGATCGGAGATACGGACGTCGCAACAACGGCGAAAATTACGGCTTCGCTTGCGGTTCTCCTCGCTATCATCTGACCTCTCACACCGTCTCCGTTACCTTCCGCAGCCGCTCCGGCCTGTCCGGATCATGGCCTCTCATCCGGGCAATCCTCTCCGCCAGTCCATAGAACGACTGAATGATCGCTATGGGATCGGTCAGGCCGTGGCCTGTGGCTGCAACGGGCAAATGGATGCCCGGCAAATTCATCGAACTCGCGGTGAACACTTTCGCGGCCGACGCGATCAGCCGGTCAAGCGCCACATGCGTTGTTAAGGCAGCCGCATCATCCGGCGCAAAACACAGCACCGGAAAACCGCGCTCCACGAGTTGCAGCGGGCCGTGCATCACCTCGGCGGGCGAGAAAGCTTCGGCGTGGAGCGAGGCCGTTTCCTTCAGCTTCAGCGCTGCTTCTTGCGCCATCGCCAGTGCTGGGCCACGCCCAAGCACATACAGTGATCGCTCGGACGCGAGCGCTTCCGCAGGGGACCAGTCCTGTGCCAGCGCTGTGGGAAGCGTCTGCGGCAGGCGGTTCACGGCTGCAGTCAGCGCAACATCACCGCTCCATGCCGCGACAATGGCAGCGACTGCAGCACAGGACGCGATAAAACTCTTGGTTGCGGCCACGCTTTTCTCCTCGCCCGCGTGCAGCGGCACGACGAAATCAGCTTCGCGCCCAATCGGAGATACCGTCACGTTCACCAGCGAGATTGTCAAGGCACCCGCCGCTTTCGCTGCGCGTTGCAGCGCCACGATGTCCGGACTCTGGCCAGATTGCGAGATGGTCAGCAGCACTGCGCCCTTCAGCTTCAGTGGTGCCCCGTAAACCGATGCGATGGAGGGGCCGACAGAGGCGACAGGCACGCCCAACATGATCTCGGCGAGGTATTTGAAATACGCCGCCGCATGATCGGATGAGCCGCGCCCGCAGGTGAGGATAACGGGCGGGTTGAGGGCGCGAAGGCGCTTCCCGATGGTGTCGAGGATAGTGGCATTCTGCGAGAGCATCCTGGCGACGACGGCAGGCGCTTCGGCGGTTTCCATGGCCATCAGAGAGGAAGACGTTTCAGACATTCAGCGTCTGCACACGAAATTGGCCAGATCACTTTTGCTGGAACCCGGGACCAAGTCGAACCATTTTGTAGGAACTGGTTTGATATCGGCAGGTGACTTTTCGCTATAGCCCCATTCACGCATCTGCATTGTTCTGCAGTTTGTTTCTGTTCGCGTAAAGCCGACGCTGTCGACGCCGATGCGTTTGTGTAAAGCTCGAACGTTTCCTCCGGAAGAAGTCATTCCCAGAAGGTAGTATCGCCCTTTGTCGCCCGGTATGCTTCGCGGAATGATGATCTCCTGAGGTGCAGCCAAGGCAACTGCGGGCAAGCCGACTAATACGCAGCAGAAAATGAAAAGACTGACACTTCTCATCCTCACACCTCCTCCTCGCTCACCGCCTCGCTCCAGGGCTGCAACGGCTCGCAGGCTCCCTCGTTGGTGCGCTTCACGCGCAGCACACCGTTGGCGATGGTGAAGGGATTGGAATAGACCACCGGCTCCGCCAGCACCGTATCGAACGCCTTGTCCAGGGCCTTCAGCGTGCCCTTGCCCATGCGCTTGTCTGTCACCACTTCCGGCCCGCCCGAGACATCGAGGCGCGGCGTGTGGAACAGCGTGTCGAGGTCCATGCCGAAATCTGCGCGCATTGCCAGCAGCTGGAATACAGCCGGAATGATCTTGCGTCCGCCACAGCCGCCCACCGCCATGGCGCCATTGGGGCCATGCAGGATGGCTGGCACGTAATTCGCCAGCACCCGCCGGTCTGGCGCAATCGCATTGGGACCACCCGGGCGCGGATCGAACCAGTTGATGCCATTGTTCATCAGGATGCCGGAGGTCGGCAGCACGACGCGGGAGCCGAAGAGCGACAGCAGTGTCTGCGTCATCGTCACCATGTTGCCGTCGCGGTCGATCACAGTGAGGTGCGTGGTACAAGTCGGTGCCGAGCGTTCACCCGCATCGCCCAGCCGCTCGAAGCGATCCTCCCAGGCCGTTTTCAGCGCGGAGGCATAGGCCACATAGTCAGCCGCTTTTGGCCGCTTGCCAATCTTGCGCTTGATCCTCAACAGCGCGTCGAAGGCGACATGCAGCGTTGGCCCGCCGTTGAGCTCCGGCAGCACGTGGACGCGATGCTTGGCGTATTTGATCACCAGCGGCTCGACTGTGCGGACCTGATAACCCGCGAGATCATCGATCGAGAGGTAGCCTCCCATCGCCTTGATGTCGGCGGCGATGCTGTCGGCCAGCTTGCCCTTGTAGAGCGCCGGGGCGCCTTCGTCCGCCAGTATGGCCAATGTCTTTGCCAGCGCTTGCATCGGCAGGCGCTGCTGCTTGCCGGTGTTCGCCGCGGGCGGCACGGGGGCCTGCCCTCCCCGCAGGAAACGTGCGGTGGCGCCCTTGTCCTTCGCCAGATCGGCTTGTGCCGTCGCCACCAGCAGCGTGGTGTGCCAGTCGACGACCGGTCCTTCCTCGGCGAGCGCGATGGCAGGTGCCAGCAATTCTGCCCAGGGCTTGCGACCGAAAGCCTGATGCGCCGTCCACAACCCAAGTGGCTCGCTGGGTGTCACCACGGCTTTGGGACCAACAGTGTTGATGTTGCCCATGACCGCCGGCCAGCCGAAGAGATCGGCATCAGCCCCAGGAACCAAAGCGAAGTCCTCGACTTTCAGACCCTTTGGCGAGCGACCACCAAAATCGATACCGGTTACCTTGCCCGTCCTGGCGTCATGCACCAGCATCCCGCCGACGCCGCCGATGCCGCTCATCCAGGGTTCGACGATGCCAATGGCGAAGGCGGCAGCAATGGCAGCATCCACCGCGTGACCGCCCGCCTTCAACACGCGAGCGCCAACCTCGGACGCCACGCGGTTCTGGGTGACGACAATGCCTGCCCTCGAGACAACGGACGGTTTGCGGATGCGGACATGACGTGACAGGTTCGGCGACAGGACGGAAGCTTTTGGCATGGATTTCCCCGGATGAACCGGAAGAGACTACTTCCCTCGCAGCACTTCCGCCAAGGCCCCACGGAAGGGGCGGAAAACAAATCGCACGACGTGCTTGCCTGGCGGCACAGCCACTGAACGAAATGCCACGTTAGCGCGCTCTATCCGGGCAGACTGGCCGTCAACTTCAGCATACCACCAGTCATCCCAGGAGTCGTTGAGGACCACAAAGCCCCCCTTCTGGGATTCGACTTCGATGATCACCTCGGTGTTGCGGTAGCTTATGATGCTGATGCTGCGCGTGTCCTCCTTGGGATCGTTCTCAGCCGCAGTGATCATGCGATCCAGCAGGACGGTGGTTTTGGGATCAAAATTCGGCCAAGCACCCGTTTTGATCAGTTGATCGAAATCCGCTTGCCGCGCATTGCCCGCAAAAAGCACGCGGGGCAAAGCGCGGGGATTTTCGTAGATGTAGGCGTCACCTGTGCGGGCAAGCAGGGGAAAATCCTCGGGATTGAAGCTTGCTGGGGGCAGGCCCTTGCGCGCTGCCACCCGGTAAAGTTCGTCCATTGGCACGGGCGTTGCGATGTAGCGCAGGCCAACCAGGTCAGCCATCATCGACCTGTAGGACGGCATGAGCGGTGTGAAGATCCGTTGGTCAGGACCGGCGATATGGTCACCAGCGCCCACGCTGCTGCTGTAAATCGCTGAACGCACCGGATTGTAGCCGAGCGTGTGGTGCAGCCCATGGATCAATGTCAGGTTCGGCCAGTGGAAATTGATGCCCGCCAGTTCGACCCGGTCGATCCGGTCAGGCGCGCGTGTCTCCTGAACCTTCTGCTTCAGCAAGACGATCGTCTCGTTCCGGCTGCCAGGGCGGAGAACCTCGTAGGTTTCCGTCGAAAGCCCGGTCGATTCGTTCGGCGCATTGTTCCAGCCGAGATCTGCCAGCATGAAGAAGCCAGCAACCAGCATCAACGGGATTGTCTTGCCAGCCAGGCGATGCAGCATCACCAAGGTGATCAATCCGGCGATCAGAAAGCAGGCTGAAGCCGCCAAAGGGGCAACCGTCTGCTCCAGCCTGCCCACGCTGAAGGCAAGCAATCCGCCTGCCAAACCGCAGAACACGACGAACCCGGCCAACGCCACCAGGGCCCAGGTCGGCAACCTGAAACGGGGTGCCATGATCCAGCGATGCAGGGCGTAGCCGCCCGCCATGCTGCCCAGCGCACAAGCGACAAAGAGCGCATCGGCCGGACGCCGGAACTTGTCGATGCCGGGGATCACCAGAAATGTGCCTGCGAAGAAGGGCGTATAGCGACCAAGACTGTAGAGCATCAGCAGCAGGAAACCGACCGCAAGGAAGATCGCGTCCCGCCTGTGGGCATCCTGCCCGGCCGCGAGGCTTGCGGGCGAGGTTGCGAAGCGAGGCCGGAAGCGGATCAGGAACGGCAACAGCAGCAGACCGAGAACCGGCAGGATGCCGAAATAGAATGTCGCCATGTTGCGGGCGAGATAGAGGTCGACCGGCCCCCAATCCGGACTTGGCGGACCCCAATAGTCCCCCAGCGGCCGGGCAATGCCATAGAGGTGCGGGATGATTCCCGTCAGCAGCGACCAGGGATGCAGCGAACCCTTGCCTGCCTCGGACAGCGTGATCATCGGACGGTTGGAATCCGCTGCCAGAAGGAGCGTCATCACCATCGGAACTGTCACCGTTATGACACCACCAAGTGCGCCAAATGCCAACGGCAAAACCTGTTTGCGCAGGGACCAGCCCCCGGCGTGCATAAGGTTCAAGGCATAGGCTCCCAGCGTCAGCAACGCCAGGTAAGCGACCTGATCCCGCCCAAGGAGCATGAACCCCGCGACAATGCCCGCAGCAAAGCCATAGCGCGGGCTGGACCGCCGCATGGCCCTGTCCAGAAGCCAGAGCGCGATCGGGAAGTAGGCCACGCTGAGAACCTGTCCCACGTGCTGGATGCGCCAGGCCGCAGCTCCTCCGAAGGCGAAGGATAGAGCCGCGACAATCGCTGCAGCCTCGTGCCAGCGTCGATCGCGGAAATACAGGACAATGAACCAGCTTCCGACGAGAAGGCTGCCGAGAAGCACGGCATCCATCTCCCGCAAGCCCGGAGACGGCACGAGAAAGGCCAGAAACAAGAATGGCGGCGAGAAAATCAGCGATTGTGGATCTGCGATCTGTGGATGCCCCGCAAACACGTTGGGCGTCCAGAACGGCGATTGTCCAGTGTGCAGGCTCTGGGCCAGGAAGGCGAGTTGCGGCTGGAAATGCGCCTTGGCATCCCATGGCACCGTCACGCTCTCATTCAGCCACGGCCAGGCCAGCACCAGCCATACTGCGGACACGATCAACAGAGCGAGCGTCAGACGATAAGGGTGCGGAGGGGAAGAAGCCATCCTCGGCTACCTACGGGGATTTCGTGAAGGAGGGAAGGCGGCGCGAATGACCCGGACATTCTTAACAGTTGGGGCGGGATGCAGACAGCTTCACGATTGCGTTGGCGATTCAGACAGCTTGGGCTGGACTCACGACGTGCCACGCCATTACGGTTTACAGGTATACGTCTGAACGGTGTAAAATCCCGTGCAGACTTTCCGGAGGCTGCTTTACTTCCATTCTTCACCGTTCGGTTCCCCTTGAAGTTCTTTTCCTTTCGACACTGGCATCCGTGACTGACCCCGGCTCCACCCCTGCTCTATCCGTGCCTGCATTCTCTGGTGCGGGAATGCGGCGTGGCGCGTTGGCCGCGCGTCCGCTTGGTGTCGGAGTGCTGGTCTATGGCATGGCCTTTGGATTGCTGGCGCGAGAGGCGCAAATATCCCTCAGCGAAGCCTTGCTGATGAGTGGTCTGGTGTTTTCAGGGAGTGCGCAACTTGTCGCGGTCAGCGCCATGGGCGGCGGACAAGTTCCCATGGGGGCGGCGGCGCTGGCCATCGTCGGCACCATTCTGCTGCTGAACGCGCGCTATGTACTCTATGGCGCTGCGCTTCGTCCCTGGCTTGGCGGTTTGCCCGGCTGGAAGGCCTACCCGACACTCGCCGTGCTGGGTGATGGCAATTGGATGCTCTCGATGAAGGCACAATCCGAGGGCGAGGAGGATGCCGGTTTCGTCTTCGGCTCGGGCTTCGCCATGTTCATTCCATGGCTGGTGGGCACATGGCTCGGCTCCGAGGCCCGGACGCTGGTCCAGAATCCTGCTGTCCTGGCGCTCGACTTTCTGCTCGTCGCCTTCTCGGTTGCCATGTGTGTGGGGATGTTCAGAGGGCGGGGCGATCTCAAGATCGTCGTGGCGGCAGCTGTAGCCTCAGTTGTCGCAGATCAATTCTTGATCTCCGGTTCCGCTATTCTTTGTGCCGGGATCGCAGGTGCCGTTGTCGCCTGGTTCAGCTTCCTGGACAAGGACCGGCCCGGACCGGTGCCAGAGATGGACACACCGCGATGAACATCCGAACCGAATTCTTCTTGTTCATCCTGGCGCTCGGCTGTGCATCGCTGGCTTGTCGTTTTTGCGGCTTCTGGATCATGCGTTTCGTTGACATCACGCCCCGCGTCGAAGCCGCCCTGAAAGCGACACCCGTCGCTGTGATGGTTGGTCTGGTGGTGCCGGCTGCGTTGCGTGGCGGAGCGGTCGAGTGGGCAGGAATAGTCGTTTCAGGCATCGCCATGAAACTCACCAACAACGACCTGCTAGCCGCCGTGATCGGCGTGGCTGTCGTGGCCGTGGGGCGCTCCTTACAGCTTGCGGGCTGACAGTGGCGTGCCGGCGGGAGGATCCTTCACCAGCGTCCCGCTGCGTTCGATATTGAACCCATTGCGATGCCCCTTGCGGGCATAAAGGAACATGCGGTCGCGCTCGACGATCCAACCCGCGGGATCGAACACCTGCAACCCCTTGTCGTTACAGCCCTTATCGAGGCTTGCCTTGCCGCTTTGCGACACTGGCCCAGGCAGATTCCGGTCAAGCAGCAGCACGCACCCCGTATCGGCATTGCCCGCCCGAAACAGTTGATAGCGTCCGGCCACGGCAATCGGCGTGTTGGCATTGTCCGCCTGCGGCGTGGTCAAGCGCGACACGGCGGCATCGACGCTGGCAATGCGCTCGGGCGAGGGATAGCGGCCGCTGACCGCTTCCATCGTGAACTCGTTGGCCCCGACGATCGTCTTCAGGACGCCAGCATCGGAGCGGGCGAATTCACCGATCACTTCGCCCTTGGCGCCCAGCAGCCGAAGAGCGCCCTTGCCCGTCAAACCCCAGGTCTGGACGCTGCCCATGGCGCCCATCGATTTGCGGCACGGTGCCGGCATACCCACCAGCGCCTTGGGAACCTTGCCGGTGATGTTGAGCTGGATACGGCACTTCAGGTTGTTCTTCGGAACAGCGATATCCCACTGCCCAGCCACCGTCTTCGAGGCATCTGAGGTAACCGCAAGCAACTCCTCGGCTGGGACAGGGAGTGCTGCGACCTGTGAAAGGGCATGGCCCGACATCAGGGCAAAGACCATCGCGCCAAGGCCAACAGGGCGGATCAGTCTGCTGGTTATGAATTCTGTCTTCACCGCTGTCTTCACCGCTGTCTTGCCCCTAAGTCCGCTTCCAGGGAGTTTCAGGCACCGGCGTGATCGGCCCCTTGCCCGAGAACCAGGACGTCAGATTGTCGACAACCAATTGCCCCATCAGCCGACGCGTATGGTGCGACGCCGAACCGACATGCGGCAGAAGCACGACATGCGGCATATCGATCAGTGCCTGCGGAACACGTGGCTCATCTTCGAACACGTCAAGACCTGCGCTCAGGATTGTCTTGCTGGCAAGCGCCTTGATCAGGGCCTGCTCATCCACCACGGTGCCACGCCCGACATTGATGAGGATGCCTTCAGGGCCAAGAGCCGCCAGCACCTCCGCGTTGATGATGTGATGCGTGTCTGGGCCGCCTGGTGCCAAGGACAGCAGGACATCCACCGATGTCGCCATGCCCAGCAGTGTCTTATGGTATTTGTAGGAAACATCAGCCTGCGGAGCGCGCCCGTGATAGCTGATCTCGACGCCAAACCCCTCAAGACGCTTTGCGACTGCCTTGCCGATGCGGCCGAGCGCGAGAATGCCCACCTTGCGGTCGCGCAGCGTCGTCGTCAGCGGATAATTGCCCTTCAGCCATTCTCCACGCCGAAGGTACGCATCGGATTGCGGCAATTGGCGAATCGTCGCCAGCAACAGTCCGACGGCCAGATCGGCGACTTCATCGGTCAGCACCTCAGGCGTATTAGAGACCAGCACGCCGTTCTGCCCGCACCAGGCGGCATCCACCCCATCATAACCGACGCCGAAATTCGACACGAACTCCAGCTTCGGGAACTGCTTGAGATAGGAACCATCCAGCCGCTTCTTGAACCCGCCCGCGATGGCGCGGATCGACGGGGCATGAGCCTTGAGGAAAGCAGCCTCGTCCTTCTGCTCCCAAAGCTTGTGAAGGGTGAACGCCTTGTCGATACCCTCCATGATCAAGGGCATGGAGGGGGTCTGGATCAAAACGGGGATCGATTTCAAGGCGGACGGCACGGATGACTGCTCCAGGACGCGGGCGTAACCCGAAGGATTCGGGATAGCGCACCTCTTCTTACAACAGATTGTCGCCATGGCGCTTAATTTGCAAGGAAATGCCGGTTCAAAAGCATTGATCATCGACGCTGC
Organism: Hyphomicrobiales bacterium; assembly: GCA_031378805.1. GTDB lineage: Bacteria > Pseudomonadota > Alphaproteobacteria > Rhizobiales > Beijerinckiaceae > JADCCX01. The sequence goes on along the minus strand of JANNEO010000151.1, from coordinate 4,128 downwards.
TCACAGCTATCCCGGTGATCAGACAAACAATCGAGGAAGCCATGCTGCTCAAGGACAGGATTTGCGTCATCACAGGTGCGGGCAGCCCAAGGGGTCTGGGACGCGCCACCGCAAGGCTCTTCGCGGACCATGGCGCGAAGGTTGCCGTCCTCGACATCGATCTCGACATGGCGCGCGAAACCGCAAACCAGCTCAAGGGCCGTGGCCACATGGCGCTGAAGTGCGACGTGACGAAACGCAAGGATTGCGACAAGGCGATCGCCCGCATCATCGCCCGCCACGGGCGTATCGATGCGCTGCTGAACAACGCGGGCGTCACCGCGCCGGAGCGGTTGATGCAGGTGACGGATGACCTCTACGACCGCATCATGGACATCAACATGCGGGGCTGTTTTCACATGACGCAGGCGGTGGTGCCCTTCATGCGGGCGGCAAAGCAGGGATCGATCATCAACATGTCGTCGGTTTCGGCGCAGCGCGGCGGCGGCGTGTTCGGCGGCACGCCCTATGCGGCGGCCAAGGGCGCGATGCTGGGCTACACCAAGGCTTGCGCGCGCGAACTGGGACCGGACAACATCCGGGTCAACGCAATCTGCCCCTCGCTGATCGATACCGACATCACGGCGGGAAAAATGACACAGGAACAGCGCGACGGCGTGCTGGCGAGCATCCCCATGGGGCGCGTGGGCACGCAGGCCGATGTGGCGGGATGCTATCTCTTCCTCGCCTCGGACCTGTCGGCCTACGTCACGGGGTCAGAGATCGATGTGAACGGCGGCAGCCATATTCACTGAAGGGAAAAGTGGAGGCCCAGCCCTGGACTTGAACCAGGGATGCGAAGCACTTGCGGTGCAACGGGGTCGCCGCTCCCCCACCGGGCCATCACGAAACAGGCTACAGGATGATCACGGATGCGTGAAGCAAACCCGCCCATCGAGGTAAAGCAACCATGAAGACGCCGGAGCCAGCACAGCCCGCCTTCGATCACGTCGGTATGGTCCGCGACCTGATCGTTGCGGCCACACACGCCACGCTGGGCACGCTTGACGTTCAAGGCGCTCCCTTTACGTCGCTTGTGGCGCTGGCGCGGGACAATGACATGTCCCCGCTGATCATCACCTCGCACCTTTCCAGCCATACCGGCCATTTGGAGGCCAACGCCCGTGTGTCGCTGCTGATCGCCAGTATCGGCAAGGGAGATCCGCTGGCCCACCCCCGGCTGACGTTGACGGGGCTGGCTTTCGCTGCAAGGCCGGGCGAAGCGGAGTATGACCGGATTCGCCCGCTCTACGTCGCGCAGAACCCGAAGGCGGCGCTATATGTGCAATTGCCGGGCTTCTGGTTCTGGCGGATCGTGCCGGAGAAGGTGTTTCTGAACGGCGGATTCGGGAAGGCGTGGAATGGGGCGTGGGGCGAGGTGGCGCCACACGGCCTGTCGGGATAGATCCCCCCATGCTCCTCACCTTCTTCACCTCGCTCCGCGAAGCGAAAATCCCCGTCACGCTGCGGGAATATCTCACCCTCATGGAGGCGATTAAGCGCAATCTGGCCGAGCAATCGGTGGAGCAGTTCTACTACCTTTCCCGTGCCGCTCTGGTGAAGGACGAACGCAACCTCGATAAGTTTGATCGCGTGTTCTCGACGGTGTTCAAGGGGCTGGGAGAAGGCGCAGACCCCGATGCCGTTCCCGTCACCGAACTGCCGGAGGAATGGCTGCGCAAGCTTGCGGAAAAGCATCTTTCTCCCGAAGAGCGCGCGCAGATTGAGGCACTGGGCTGGGACAAGCTGTGGGAGACACTGAAGCAGCGCCTCGCGGAGCAGAAAGCCCGCCACCAGGGTGGAGCCAAGTGGATCGGCACGGCGGGCACCTCCCCCTTTGGTGCTTACGGCTACAACCCCGAGGGCATCCGTATCGGCCAAGAGTCCAACCGCAATTTCCGCGCCGTGAAGGTGTGGGACAAGCGCGAATTCCGCGATCTGGACGAGGGGGTGGAGCTTGGCACGCGCAATATCAAGCTGGCGTTGCGCCGCCTGCGCAAATTCGCCCGCTCCGGTGCGCTGGACGAGCTTGACCTCGACGGCACGATCAAGGGCACGGCGCATCGCGGCTTTCTCGATCTGCAGATGCGGGCCGAACGCCGCAACGCCATCAAAGTGCTGCTGTTCTTCGACATCGGCGGCTCGATGGACTGGCATATCGCGCAGGTGGAAGAGCTGTTCTCGGCGGCGAAATCCGAGTTCAGACACATGGATTATTTCTACTTCCACAATTGCCCTTACGAGCGCGTGTGGAAGGAAAACCGACGGCGGCACGAAGCGGGGATTTCCACCCAGGACGTGATCCGCACCTACGGGAGCGACTACCGCGTGATCTTCGTGGGAGATGCCTCGATGAGCCCTTACGAAATCAGCCATCCCGGCGGCTCTGTCGAGCACTGGAATGCGGAATCGGGCGAGGCCTGGTTGGGGCGGATCACGGACCATTTCGCCCGCGCCGTGTGGCTGAACCCGGTGCCCGAAGGGCACTGGGGCTACACGCATTCGCTGGTGATGCTGAAAAAGCTGATGGCGGGGCGGATGTTTCCCCTCACGCTGGATGGGTTGGATGGGGCCATGCGAGCGCTGGTGCGGTGAAAGCCCACTAATCTGGAACCCTGCGGCACTCCGGGCGTTACTCGTACCATCACACAGGAGAACCTCATGCCGACACCTCAGGAACTTGAAGCCACTTTCTGGAAAGCCCTGCGCGCTGACATGACCGTCATGCTGGGCCTTGATGGTGCCGAAGATGGCCATGTGCGCCCGATGACCGCGCAGGTCGACGGCGATGCGGACCATGGCCCGATCTGGTTTTTTGCCGGAATGGACAACGGTATCGTGAAAAACCTTGGAGCCAAGCGAAGGGCTGTCGCGGCGTTCAGTTCGAGCGGAAACGATGTTTTCGCCAGCATCCGGGGCAATCTCATGCTCGACAACAACCGCGCCGTGATCGACCGCCTTTGGAACCCGTTCGTGGCCGCATGGTATCCCGGCGGCAAGGATGACCCCAACCTCGCCCTGCTGCGGCTTGACGCCGAGACGGCCGAAATCTGGGAGAACGGCTCCAGCCTGATGGCCGGCATCAAGATGCTGTTCGGCGCTGATCCCAAGGTGGATTACAAGGACAAGGTAGCGACGGTCTCGCTGGCGTAGGCGGCGGGGACGAGCGGCCACTGGGTTTAAGGCACTGCTGCCGCCGCCATTCCACCGCAAGGCGTGAATCTGCCATCATGGAAAACAGGAAGGTTGAATAGTCATGCCAAGGACATGGTCCGGCTCAAGGCGCGGTCAACGTGTGGGGTGCATCCGATGAAAAGGCGCTTGCGAACATTGCTCCAATCGGTCCGACGCCGCGTTCAATCCTCTCCGGAGGACGGCGAGGAAATCGTCAGGACGCCTGTGGAAGCCAGACAGGGTTTCCTCGGAAAACCCGTTCTGCTCGTGCTGGTCGTCAGTATTGTGCTGGCGGTCGTATCGATCACGATTGTTCTCATGACAGGCGCTTGATGCGATCCCAGAAATTACAGAAATTACGCAAATTACGGTGACACGATACGAATCGTATTGTTCCCAACGTATCGCGTCACCCTGATCTCGTCCTCCCGCCCGCGTGCCTGACTAATATCATAGCTGTTCTGCATACGCATCAGCGTATCCATGGACACGCCGAACGCCTTCTCGATCCTGAGCGCCATTTCGGGGGAGAGCGACGAACGCTCGTTCAGAAAAGCCGAAAGCGCAGGGCGCGTGACTCCCAGCGCTTCTGCTGCTCCCGTCACCGAAAGCGCAAGCGGGTCGATGATCTCGGTGCGCACGAAGCCGCCGGGATGGGGCGGGTTCTTCAGGCGAAAATGGGACGTTTGCTGCATATCCCGCTCATTTCTTCTCCGGCACAGGCGCCGCCGCAGGTGCAGCCGGAGCCGCCACTTCCACCCGCTCCACCTTCGCGGCTTCCCTCAGCTTCAGCACGAAATCCTGCTGGGATTTCTGCACCATGTAGCGCTTCAGCTGCTCCTTCACGCCGTCGAAAGGAGGCGCAGCCTTGTCGCGCTTGTCGTCCACCTTGATGATGTGGAAGCCGAACTGCGT
>JANNEO010000117.1:0-1802 GCA_031378805.1 Hyphomicrobiales bacterium | reverse complement strand
GTCAGCATCCGATTCATGTTTAAGCCAGACGGTGGGAAGGGATTGTTCCATCGCAGCCAAGGCGATGCCCGCCGCTGTGTTTCCCCTTCCAGGGTTTAAGTCCTGTTTCGGAAGCTTGAACTGGATGTCCGGCCCATCCGCAACGCCTCGCTTGTCCAAGAGGGAACTCGCCACATGGAAGATCAACAAATCGAGGGCGATCTGCGGTTGCTTGGCAATCTCCAGCCGGGCAATTTGCAGCCGGTCGGCGGCAAGGTCACGACGCAGCGTCTCCGGCAGGGTGTTCTTCGGTTTCAGCCTGACCGTTTCGCCGTCGCCAGCGTCCCTGAGCAATTGCGCGACCTGCTTCCGGTGCTCGGGTTTCACCAGCCCCTTATCGATGAAGGGCGTGCCGTCCTGTCCGATGGAGACGAAGCAACCGGACAAGTGCTTGTGATCGCTATCGAATCCGATGAAAGAGATGAGCTTTTCCTCGACCTCGTCCCGACGGTCCTGCACTGCTTGTTGCTGGTCGAGTAAGTCATCTGACTCTGTATCGCTCAGCGCTGCCTCGATGATTTCCAGTTCGGCATCCAATTCCTGTTTGAATCCAAGCAGTTCGGCGGGTGCGTCGATCAGCTTCGGCGGAATCCGGGTGCAACGGTTGACGAGGGTATAGTCGCGTTCGGGATTGATTAGGGTCCAGCCCCAGCCTTCGGCCTCCAGTTCCTGACGAATGCCTTCCAGTTTCTTCTCTGCCAAGCGGTTGAGTAGGGACGGTTTTTCGAGATAGACCTCGTCGCTGAACAGGTCGGAACGGCTGGTGCCGCCCGCTGCCATGTAAGCTTCAATTCCGACAAACAGGGCCATCTTGCTCGACGCATCGACCATCTTTTCAGTCAGTGCATCACGGATAACGCTCGGATCGTCCTTCTGCCACTCCTGAAGCGACTTGAAGACCTTCATCTGTCGGCGGTGGTCGTCGGTGATCGTAAAGGCCATCAGGCATTCAAGGCTGATTCCATCGTTGCAGAATTCGTTGAGCAACTCCGGGGCGACTCGGCCCAGCTTCATCCGTTTATGGACAAGGCTTTCTTCGATCCCGAATCGTTTGGCGACATCCGCTGCCGTTTCACCCTTTTCGATCAGGGCTGCGAATACCTCGAACTGGTCGGCGGGGTGCATGGCCAGTCGAACGGTGTTCTCGGCAAGGCTCATCTCCGATGCGTACTGCTCGGTAACAACCTGGCAAGGAACCGCGAAATCCTCGGGCAGGTTGCCTTCGGCCTGAAGCGAACGGATCGCTTCGAGTCGGCGTCCTCCGGCAATCACCAGAAAAATGCCGTCGCCTGAGTCGGTTACGACGAGGTTCTGCATCAGGCCGTGAGCAAGGATCGAGGCTTTTAGCTCACCGGCCCCATCGCTTCGGACGGTGCGGCGTGCGTTGAGTGGTGATTTCGCCAGATTGGCGACAGCAACGAGACGTGGTTGTGTTGAAGTGTTTTCGATGGTATTCATAAGTAACTCCTTGAAGTGATGGTTGAAAATGAAACCGGCGGACAGCGATGCCATCCGCCGGTATCCGGTTCAGGCGGCTGCCTGCCCAGATTCTTTGCGGCCCTTGGAATCGGCCTGTTGCTGGTGCATGATCCAGGTGTGAGCGAAGTCGAGTAGCTTGGCCATCGTCAGTAGATCATCGAAGCCGAGGCTGTCGGTCTCCCTCCAGGTATCGTCTCCCTGCTTGTAGCCACGGCTTGGATTGACGCTGTACCAGTTGCCCTTGTCGCTGTGGTTCCTCCAGATCGTGACTTGCAAGGCTCCGC
>JANNEO010000113.1:0-34788 GCA_031378805.1 Hyphomicrobiales bacterium | reverse complement strand
GGATTTCGTGCTGTGGAAACCCTCCGATCCCGCGACGGAGCCGGGCTGGGAGTCACCCTGGGGATTCGGGCGTCCGGGCTGGCATATCGAGTGCTCGGCCATGAGCGGCGCGTTGCTGGGCGAGCAGTTCGATATTCATGCCGGTGGCATCGACCTCATCTTTCCCCACCACGAGAACGAGATCGCGCAGACATGCTGCGCGTTCGGCGTGGACAAGATGGCCAGCGTGTGGATGCACAACGGCTTCCTGCAGGTGGAAGGACAGAAGATGTCCAAGTCTGCGGGGAATTTCTTCACGATTCAGGACGTGCTCAAGGATTGGCCGGGCGAAGTCGTGCGGCTCAATATGCTGAAGACGCATTACCGGCAGCCGATTGACTGGACGGTCAGGGGGCTGGAGGAGAGCAACGCAATGTATATATCTTTTGCGATCGCGTCATACGGTAAAGATAAGAGTTCCGTGACCCTCCTCGACACGGATTTTATCCGATCAATTGCAGACGACCTCAATGTGCCGGGCGCAATGCGTTTCTTGAACTCACGAGCAACAGCCGTCCTGAAGGACCGGGACGACACAGGAGAGAATGCAGCTAAACTGAGATTTTGTTTGCATCTGCTTGGATTTTCCAGAGAGGGGTTGGAAGCAACAGCATCTAAATTGCTAGCTCAAATTCCAGCCGAGCGATTACGAGCAATTGCCAATCTCGCCGAAGTCAAGGCAGACGAAATTGAAGCAAAAATTAATCGACTACTTACCGCCCGTCTCGCCGCCCGCGCTGCCAAGAACTTCGCCGAATCCGACCGTATCCGCGATGAGCTTCTCGCCATGGGCATCCAGCTCAAGGACGGCAAGAACGCGATGACGGGCGAGCCTGAGACGACGTGGGAGGTCAAGCGGTGAGGGTGGTGCGACCCCCTCCCGGCTCACTGCGTTCGCCACCCTCCCCGCAGGGGGGAGGGATGAAGGGGGTGCCGCCTGCGCCCATCCCTCCCCCTTGTGGGGAGGGTCCGGAGCGAAGCGAAGGGGGAGGGGGTCGCGCAACGGTGGCCCGTGCTCGCTCCTTGCGCGGCGCGATGACCCGCTATGAAGTGAAGCTCTGGCTCCGGTTGCGCACATTGAAGGCGCAAGGATTTCGCTTCAGACGGCAGGCTCCGATCGGTCGCTGGATCGCGGACTTTGCCTGTTTCACCAATCGAATCATCGTCGAAGTCGATGGTATGCAGCATGGATTCGCTGCGGAGCTTGCAAGGGATGCGGTGCGTGATGCGTTCCTCAGCGAACAGGGTTTTCGTGTCCTGCGGTTCACGAACGGCGATATTTGGGAGAATATTGACGGAGTCGTGGAGCAGATATTCGCGCATCGGTTGATGGTTGCAGCGGTGAAGAGCGATGCCGAGAGTGTGGCGCTACCCCCTCCCAGCTCGCTTTGCTCGCCACCCTCCCCACAAGGGCGAGGGATGAAGGGAGCGGCGTCTGCGCCCATTCGAGAGGTGAAAGGCACCCCATGACAAACCTCCGCCCCTATCTCGCCGCCGATGCCGAACTTCTCGCCATTCTGCTGCAGGCCAGCGTGCTGGAGCTTGCGGTCGATGACTACACCGAGGGTCAGCGTGATGCCTGGGCGGCGATGGCCGAAACCGAGGCTTTTGCCAAGCGGCTCGCTGACAATCTCACGCTCGTGGCGCTGGATGAAGATGGCGAGCCGGTGGGTTTTGCCGTGCTCGTGCAGAACGCGGCGATCGCGCATGTGCATGTGCATCCGGATCTGATCGGCATGGGCATCGGGCGTACGCTGCTGGAAGCCTTGCAGAAGCTGGCGCTGGCGAGGGGTGCGGAGGTTTTGCTCGCCGATGCCACGGATAACGCCAAAGGCTTTTTCGCCAAGCTCGGCTACAGCGAGAAGGCCCGCAACACGATCAACCATGGCGATGAATGGCTGGGAACCACGACGATGGAATTCCTGCTGAAAGCGCCCAAAAACGCGGTGGTGCAGTGATGGCGCAGAACCATTCGCCAGAACGGCTGTATCTCTTTGACACCACCTTGCGCGACGGGGCACAGACCACGGGCGTCGATTTTTCGCTCGCGGACAAGCTGGCTGTGGCGAAAATGCTGGACCGGCTCGGCGTCGATTATATCGAGGGGGGCTATCCCGGTGCGAACCCGCTCGATACGCAGCTCTTCGCCGAGGAGCGGGGTTTTCGCGCGGCATTCACGGCGTTTGGCATGACCAAGCGGGCGGGTGTCTCGGTCTCCAACGATCCGGGCGTAACAGGCCTGCTGGAGGCCAAGGCGGCCGCCATCTGCTTTGTGGCGAAAGCCTGGGACTTCCATGTTCACACCGCATTGGGCTGCACACTGGCCGAAAGCCTGGAGGGTGTGAGAGAAAGCGTGCGGGCGGCGCTGGAACGGGGCCGCGAGGTCATCGTGGATTGCGAGCATTTCTTCGATGGCTACAAGGCCAATCCTGAGTTCGCGCTGTCCGTTGCGACCACGGCGTTCAAGAGCGGCGCTCGCTGGGTGGTGCTGTGCGACACCAATGGCGGCACGTTGCCGGATGAGATCGAGCGGATCGTGCGGGCTGTCACGCCGCATGTGCCGGGTGCCAATCTGGGCATCCACGCCCATGACGATACCGGCCACGCCGTGGCGAATTCGTTGGCGGCGGTCAACGCGGGTGTCCGGCAGATCCAGGGCACCCTGAACGGGCTGGGCGAGCGCTGCGGCAACGCCAATCTGGTGACGCTGATCCCCACGCTGAAGCTGAAGGAACCTTATGCCAGCGGCTTCGTCACAGGTGTCAGTGATGCGGCGATGGCGGGGCTCACGCAGCTTTCGCGTGCCTTTGACGAAATCCTCAATCGCCAGCCCCGGCGGCAATCGCCCTATGTGGGGGCGGCGGCCTTTGCGACCAAGGCGGGCATCCATGCCTCCGCCGTGCTCAAGGATCCCCGGACGTATGAGCATATCGAGCCGGAGCGGGTGGGCAATCTGCGTTCTGTGCTCGTGTCGACACAAGCCGGTCGGTCCAACGTGCTTTCTGAACTGGAGCGCATGGGCATCGATGTCAGCCGCGATGATCCGCGCATCGCCCGCCTGCTGGACGAGGTGAAGGAGCGCGAGGCGCTGGGGTATGCCTACGAGGCGGCGGATGCGTCGTTCTATGTGCTGGCGCAAAAGGCGCTGGGCCATACGCGGGAGTATTTCCGCGTCGAGCGTTTCAAGGTCAATGTCGAGCGCCGCTACAACGTCAACGGCCAGCTCGTGACCTTCTCGGAGGCTACCGTGAAAGTGGTGGTGGATGGAGAGACGATGATCTCGGCGGCGGAGGGTGATGGCCCGATCAACGCGCTGGACAAGGCGTTGCGCAAGGATCTGGGCAAGTACCAGCAGCAAATCGCCGGGTTGGAGCTGATGGATTTCAAGGTCCGCATCTTCCAGGGCGGCACGGATGCCGTGACGCGGGTGCTCGTCGAAAGCCGCGACGAGACGGGAGAAAGCTGGACCACGGTCGGCGTATCGGCCAACATCATCGATGCGTCATTTCAGGCGCTGACGGATTCTATCCTGTTCAAGCTGATGCGGAGCGAAGCTATCTCTCCTTCTCCCAAGGGAGAAGGTGCCCCGCACTTGCGGGGCGGATGAGGGAGAATCCCTGACGTCTGCGGTTCTCCCTCATCCGTCAGGCTTCGCCTGCCACCTTCTCCCAAGGGAGAAGGACAAGGCAGAACTCACTCCTTGAATCTGAGCACCTTCTCCTTGCACAGGTTCAGCGTCTCATCGACCTCGCCCTCGTCGTCGAAACGGGCCTGGATCGTCATGGCGCAGCCCTTGGCCTTGCCGAGTTTCAGCACGCTCTTCTTGCCTGCCGCGAGGGGGCGGGCGAGGCGGGCAATGATCTTGCCTTCGCCATCGGCCACGACAAGCTCGGTCAGCGTGGCAGCACGCTGGTTATCGACGTTGATCTGGGCGGGCAGACGCGTCTGGGCTTGTGAAGTGCCAGACAGCAGTGCTGTTGCAACGAAAAACGCAAATGTCTTGAACATTGGACTGGTTTCCTCATTTTTCCCGAGAGTGGCAAAAAATGGCCGTGTTGCAAAGGTGAATTGCGGGTGCCTAAAGGCACCATCACTGGGCTTTTCACATCAGACTGGCGGACCAGTCTGCCCGCGGCTGGCTCTGGCCGAACCGTGCGATCCAGCCTTCGATCATGGGAACGATGTCCTCGGCCTTCTCTGCCGTCATGGTTCGCACCTCCAGGCCGTCGCGGATGAAGCCCTCCATTCGCATATGGGCCAGGATGTCCATCAAGGGTCGCCAGAAACCGCCGATATCGGCAATCACGATCGGCTTGCCGTGGCGTCCCAGTTGCGCCCAGGTCATCTGCTCCACCAGTTCCTCGAGTGTGCCGATGCCGCCGGGAAGTGCCACAAAGGCGTCCGCCTTCTCGAACATCTTCATCTTCCGTTCGTGCATGTCCTCGACGAGGATGATGTTGTCGGCGTCAGCCTTGAGCTTTTCCTTGGTCAGCAGGAAATGCGGGATGATACCCGTGACAGGGCCGCCATTGTCCTTCACTGCCTTCGCTACGGCACCCATCAGGCCAATATTGCCGCCGCCATAGACCAGGCCATGGCCACCCTTGGCGATCATGCGGCCCAGCGATTCGGCGGCTTCGAGATAGCGCGGATCACGGCCAGCGCCTGAACCGCAATAGACACAGATTGTGAGAGACATTGGACACCTGGTGGAATGAACGCAGCAAGGAAGTGAATTGGCTGCTGCATGAATCGTTTCGAGAACCTATATGATCAGCACAAGCCAGGTTAGAAAGTATTTCATGTCCGCCTCACAGACCGGGAGCGACTCGGCGTCACAGCCACGAGCCGCATCCAAGCCGTTCAATCCCAAAGAGAGTATGCTGGGCACGCTGGTCACGCTGTGGCCTTATCTCTGGCCTTCCGACCGGCGTGACCTGCAGGTGCGCGTGATGATCGCCTTTGGGCTGATCCTGATCGCCAAGCTGATCACCATTTCGGTGCCCTTCACCTTCAAATGGGCGACCGATGCCCTTGTGGCACTCAGCCAGAAGGATGCCGGCAGCATCGCGGCAACGGCGTTGCCCTGGATCGTTGGCGCACCCGTCATCGCCACCATGCTCTACGGCTTGGCGCGGATCGGCATGGCGCTGTTCCAGCAGTTGCGTGATGGCGTGTTTGCGGCGGTGTCGATGCACGCAGTGCGGCGTCTCGCCAATCAGACATTCGAGCACATGCACCGGTTGTCGCTGCGGTTCCATCTTGAGCGCAAGACGGGCGGCCTGACGCGGGTGCTGGAGCGCGGGCGGCGGGGAATCGAGGAATTGTCGCGGATGGCGCTGCTGACGCTTATCCCGACGATCATCGAGTTCGCACTGGTCTGCGCGGTGTTCATCTTCGCCTTCGACTGGCGGTATGTCGCAGTGATCACGATGATGATCGTGGCCTATTTGTGGTTCACAATCAGCGCCACCAACTGGCGTATCGGCATTCGCCGCCAGATGAACGACAGCGACACCGACGCCAACACCAAGGCGGTGGACAGCCTGCTCAATTTCGAGACCGTGAAGTATTTCGGAGCGGAAAAGCGCGAGAATGCCCGCTATGACCGCTCCATGGCGACCTATGAGAAGGCTAGCACCAAGAGTTACACTTCGCTGGCGGTGTTGAACTCGGGGCAGGCCGTTATCTTCACCCTGGGCCTCACGGCCTGCATGGCGATGTCGGCCATGGATGTGGCGGCGGGCCGCAACACCGTGGGCGACTTCGTGCTGGTCAACGCCATGCTGATCCAGCTCTACCAGCCACTGAATTTCATGGGCATGGTCTACCGCGAGATCAAGCAGGCGCTGGTCGATATCGAGAAGATGTTCGACATCCTGTCCACCAACGCCGAGGTGAAGGATTCGCCGGATGCCTTGCCGTTGCAGATCAGCACGGGTGCCGTGATATTCGACAATGTGGCGTTCCATTACAATCCAGAGCGCCAGATCCTCAAGGGGGTGAGCTTCGAGGTGCCTGCAGGCAAGACGGTAGCCATCGTGGGGCCATCGGGCGCGGGCAAGTCCACGATCTCGCGGCTGCTGTTCCGCTTCTACGATATCTCGGCAGGCTCCATCACCATCGACGGACAGGATATCCGCAAGGTAACGCAGGAGAGCTTGCGCGACAGCATCGGCATGGTGCCGCAGGATACGGTGCTGTTCAACGACACGATCCGCTACAACATCGCCTACGGGCGCGATGGGGCCACCAAGGAGCAGATCGAGGAGGCGGCACGCCTGGCCCAGATCGACCGCTTCATCGCCCTGTTGCCGGAAGGCTACGAGGCCCAGGTGGGCGAGCGGGGCCTGAAGCTCTCGGGCGGCGAAAAGCAGCGCGTGGCCATTGCGCGGACCATCCTGAAGTCACCGCCGATCCTTGTGCTGGATGAAGCGACCTCGGCGCTCGACAGCCATACCGAGATGGAAATCCAGGAAGCACTCGACGGCGTCTCGCGCAACCGCACCACCATCGTCATCGCGCATCGGCTGTCGACCGTGATCAATGCGGATGAGATCATCGTGCTCGACAAGGGCGTGATCGCCGAGCGTGGCACGCACGCGACCCTGCTGAAGAAGAAGGGCATCTACGCCTCGATGTGGAACCGCCAGCGTGAGGCAGATGCTGCCCGCGAGACGTTGAAGCGCCATGCCGAGGCCGAGGGCGAGACGCTGCGGCTGAAGCTTGCGCAGGAGTGATCAGCAAAAAGCAGCCCAATGTCACGCATGGGCGAAGCCCGTCCAGGACGCTGCCATGGATATTGGTGTCCCCCACGCAAAAATCCAAAACGGCACGTGGGCCTGGCTTGCGGGCCACCTGATGGAGCGCCACGGCGCTCCGGTTAACGCAGGGTTGCACGAAAGCGCGGATTTTGCGCTGCGCGGTAAGCGATGGATTGAGCACACCGGACGCTTTCCCCTGGGTCGGCCTGAATTCCATAAAATTTGAATCAATCGGGCAAGTCCAACCTTACGTATGGGAAGGCAAAGACGACGGAGAACATCAAAAAGGGTGCCATCGTGTCTTTCGTGCAAAACCAAAATCTGATCGTGAACGGCTCGTTCGAGCAGTTTGACGAAGCAACCGCCGCCGCCAAGGGCGACTGGTGGGGCGTGCGCTCCATGCCGGGCTGGGTGCTGGATGGCACGCAGAAAGACGGTTCGAACTGGTACGAGGTCGCCAAGAGCGGCCATCGCGGCATCGTCACGGAGTACGGCAATCGCTGGCTCGACATGGATGCCTCGTCTGGCAACCTCTCGATCCGCCAGGCTGTTGCAGGCGTCGAGGCGAACAAGCAGTACACCTTGTTCGTGACGCTGGCCTCCAGCGGCAAGGGCGAGGGTGTCGACATTTTCTGGGGCGGCAAGAAGATCGCCAACATCGTGCCAGATAGCCTGACGATGCAGACCTATTCCTTTGTTGTGGTGGGGTCCGAGAAGCCAGAAGCGAACACCATTCGCCTGGTTGGCACCGGTGCTGCCAACGGCATCGGCGTTTCGCTTGATGATGTGTCGCTGGTGCGCAATCCCGATCCCGTCGAGGTCGATACGAGCGTGCCCTTCGTGATCAACGCGATGAACGAGGGCACCGTCAATACCGATACCTACAAGTACGGCGCGGATTCGGGTCGTGAATTCTATGTCAACTTCGACCACGGCATCGACAAGATCGTCATCCTTTCCGATCTTGCGAAATCCTGGGCGGAGTTGCAGGCAAAGGCTGCGATCTACCAGTCCGAAGGTTCAACTGTCGTCGAATTCCATGACGGCAAGAACGTGATGGTTTTCACCCAGACCGATGTCTCAAAGCTCGGACCGCAAAGCTTCATTTTCGATGGCGCACCGTCGGTCGCGGTAAAGACAGTTGGTGGCAACCTGATCAAGAACGGTTCATTCGAGAACGTGGCGACCGCAACATCGGTAAGCAACAGCTGGGGTGTCAGCTCGCTTGCGATCGAGGGCTGGACGCTTTCGGGTACGCCCAAGCAGGGCAGCAACGCCTTTGAAATGCACACCAGTGGCGTCCGCAGCGTGGCCGCCGCCGATGGCAAGTATTGGCTCGATCTGGATGCCTCCAGCGGCAACATCTCGCTGTCGCAGCAAATTTCAGGTGTCGATGAGGGCCGGTTCTACACCCTGAAGTTCAATGCGGCGTCGTCGAAGGCCGGCAACAGCATGGACGTGTATTGGGACGGCCAGAAGATCGGCAGTGTCACGCCTGACGGAACATCGATGAAGGAATTCTCTTTCGTGGTCGAAGGCCATGCCGGGCTGGACATGAACCGCCTCAGCTTCTCTGGAACGGGAACTGCCGATGGTTACGGTGTCTCGCTCGACAATGTGCGGCTGTTCGCCCACGAAACCGTGGCTGACAAGGCGGATGTGTTCAACTTCGGTCTGGGTTCCGGCCATCAATATGTGACCAACTTCGATATGGGGCGCGATATCATCGTGATCCGCAGCGACTTCTTCGAGAGTTTCGACCAGATGATGCAGCACGTGTCCGTCTATCAGGATGGACGTTCGATGATCATGGAGTTCGACAACGGTCGGGAAGTGATTGTGCTGCCGCAGTTCGACAAGGAAAAGTTCTCAGCCGAAATGTTCAAGTTCGAGGGCGTCGCCAAGACGACCATCGCACAGGGTCGCGGCGATTTCCGAACCGGGACGGATGGGAACGACACGATGATCTTCGGCGCTGGTAACCAGACGATCGACGCTGGTGCGGGCTTCGACATCCTCACGGGTGGCGTCGGGCGTGACAAGTTCATGTTCAACGCCAAGTCCGGCCACGATTTCATCACGGACTTCACCGCAGCGGACGATTTCATCGTGATCAGCAAGGAATTGGCTGGCAACTATGACGAGATGATGAAAACCGCCGCGATCTATCAGGATGGGAACTCCACCCAGATCGAGTTTGCGGGTGGTCAGCTCATCACGCTCTTTGGCATCGATGCCAAAAGCGTCGTGGCGGAGTGGTTCGCTTTCGCCTGAGTGCCGGGCTGAGCGGCTTTCCAGCCGCGTCAACTGATCTGCGGGCCGTGGCTTCCAAGCTGCGGCCCGTTCGGCTATCAGACGGTCTCAACGATAGAAGAGATCAATCCCATGTCCGTCGTCACCTCGATCCGCAAGCAACTCGTTCCCATTCATCCCGAAGGCTACCTTTTCATTGCGCTGTTCGTTGTGGGTGCGCTGGTTTTGGGCTGGCTCTGGGCGCCTCTGGGCTGGATAGGCTGGATTCTCACGCTCTGGTGCGCGTATTTCTTCCGTGATCCGCCCCGCCTGACGGCAGTGCGCGACGGACTGGTGATCTCTCCCGCGGATGGCAGGATCGACATGGTGGGCTTTTTCGTGCCGCCAGCCGAGCTGGAACTTGGTGAAAAGCCGCTGCCGCGCATTACCATTTTCATGTCGGTCTTCGATTGCCATGTGAACCGGGCGCCGGTGTCAGGCCGCATCAGCAAGGTGGCCTACAAGCCAGGGCTGTTCCTCAGCGCCGATCTTGACAAGGCGAGCGAAGACAATGAGCGGCACAGTATCGTGATCGATGCAGACAAGGGGCGCTATGGCATCGTGCAGATCGCAGGCTTGCTGGCGCGTCGCATCGTGCCCTTCGACAACGCGAAAGAGGGCGTGGCCATCCAGTCCGGAGAGCGCTTCGGGCTTATCCGCTTTGGCTCGCGCGTCGATGTCTATCTGCCCGAGGGCGTAAAACCGCTGGTCGGCGTTGGACAGACCTCATTGGCGGGCGAGACGGTGCTGGCCGATGCGTCTTCGAAGGAAGCTCAGCGTGTCTTCAAGGTGGGATGACGGCAGGACTGACGCAGGATAAACTGCCACCATGACAGACCCGATCTCAGACCTTTTCCCGCCGTTCCAGCCGGATCCCGACGAGCCAAGAAAGCGGCGGTTCCAGCCGATCCCCTTGCGGGTCCTCATCCCCAACCTGGTGACGCTGCTCGCGCTGTGCCTTGGCCTCACCGCCATACGCCTGGCCATCGAAGGGCGGCTGGAAAGCGCGGTCTACGCCATTTTGTTCGCGGCGCTGCTCGATGGGATCGATGGCAACCTGGCGCGCTATCTCAAGGGCACGTCGCGCTTCGGAGCGGAATTGGACTCGCTGGCGGATTTTGTGAACTTCGGCTGTGTTCCGGCTCTTGTGCTGTATTTTTGGATCCTCAAGGATCTGAAGTCGGTGGGCTGGATCGTCTGTCTCGTCTTTGCGATTGCCATGGTGCTGCGGCTGGCCCGGTTCAACGTGATGCTGGATGACCCGACGCGGCCGGACTGGAAGAAAGGCTTCTTCGTCGGGATGCCTGCGCCCATGGGGGCGGCCTGCGTGCTGTTGCCGCTTTATATCAACCTGGCGGGCTTGCTGCCGAGTTTCACTGGCCTGCCTGTGCTGGTGCTGCTCTACACGCTGCTGATTGCTTTTTTCACGATCAGCACCATTCCGACGATCTCGTCAAAGAAGCTGGGACAGACGGTCAACCGCAGCTATGTGGTGCCGTTGTTTGTCTCTGCAGTCCTGCTGGCGGGGTTGTTGATTGCCAACACCTTCGAAACGCTCGCGGGTCTTGTCATCCTCTATCTCATCAGCCTGCCCATTGGCATCGCCCGCTACCGGGCGCAGGAGCGCGCCTGGAAGGCTGGTATCGCTGCTGCCCCCACTGAAAAGGCCGAGACTGCCGCGCCATGACCCATCCGCTCATCGCGGTCGTCGGTTCCATCAACATGGATGTGGCCGTGAGAGTCGCGGCGCTGCCCGGGCCCGGGGAAACGGTGTCGGGATCGGATGCGGTTCTGTCATTGGGTGGCAAAGGCGCGAACCAGGCGATTGCGGCTTTGCGTCTTGGTGGCGATGTCGGCCTGATCGGATGCGTTGGGGATGATGCTTTCGGAGCCGCCGCCCGCCACATGCTGGCGAGCGAGGGACTGGATCTCGATGGCGTCCGAACCATCGCTGGAGCCGCGACCGGGGTAGCGCTCATCACCATCGGCAGCAATGGCCAGAACATGATCACTGTGTCGCCCGGAGCGAATGCAGCGCTTTCAGTGGAAGCCGTGATGAGTCAGATTTCTCTGCTAAGTCACGCAAAAGTCTTGCTTTTGCAAAACGAAACGCCACCTCAAGCCGCTCATGCAGCGATTCAACGGGTGCGTGCCGGAGGTGGCCTTGTGTTGTGCGACCCGGCGCCAGCCGCGGGCTATGATCCCGCACTGATCGCCGCGGCAGATATCATCACACCCAACGAGACGGAGGCGGGAATTCTCACAGGCATCGCCGTCACCGACCGTGTGTCGGCCTTTGCGGCGGCGCGTTGGCTGGTGCAACGCGGCGCTCGCAACGCCGTCGTCAAGCTTGGCGCACAGGGTGTCGTCCACGCCGGTGCGGCGGGCGAAGGGGTCGTCCCTGCACCATCCGTGACAGCGCTCGACATGGTTGCGGCAGGTGATTGTTTCAACGGCGCTCTGGCAGTGGCACTTGGCGAGGGTATTGGGCTTGGGGACGCGCTGGTGTTCGCCTGCCGTGCGGCGGCCATTGCGGTGACCCGCCCCGGTGCTTCCGCGTCAATGCCCCATCGTCACGCGTTGGATTGACGGTTTGCCCCACGCAAAAGGGGCGTCCCGAAGGACGCCCCTGATTGCTGGAGAGGTACGGCCCTAACGGTCGCATTCCGTTTCTACTTCTTTGGCTTGGCAGCCTTGGACGGAGCCTTGCCCGCAACCGCGCGCATCGGCTTCACGACTGCGACATTCTTGTTGCCAAGCGTGCCGTCGTCCTTGGATGTTGCCACCATGCCCTTGGCCACACGCTTGGAAAACTCTGTTTCCTTGCCCGTTGCCAGAACCTTGGCCTGGTTGATCCACTCCTCGCGCTCGATACGACCCGGGAAGGCGAGATAGCTGCCGACCCAGAGCGATTCCTGCGCAGTCCAGGACGCCACCTGGTCGAAATGCCAGATGCCAAGGCCGTGCAGGCGGCCTTCGTTCTGTTTGCCAATGCCGCGGATGCGCTTGAGATCATCCGCCTTGCCACCGCGTGGAGCGGCTAACCCCGCAGGTCGCTTGCCGGGCACCTTGTCCTCGCCCGCAATCATGGGCGCGGCCTTGGGTTGCACTGCCTTGGGGGGGGCAGGAGTCTTGGCGGGGGAAGGAGTCTTGGCAGGCGCGGGAGTCTTCACTGCAACAGGCTTTGCAGGCACAGCCTTGGGTGCAACTGCAACAGGCTTCGGCGGGGCAGGCGGGGCGACGATGTCGACCTTGGCGAGAGAATACCCCATCGGCAGCTGCTTCACGCTGCCCATGACGGCATCGTAGTTCGGCTGTGTTCCGGCAACGCCGGTCAAGGTGTATTTCGTGTCGATCAGACTGGCGATGCCCTTGTCGAGCTTCGACAGGTGACCGAAAGCCGATGATGCCATGCCCTCGAGACCTGAAGGCGCTCCCGAACCGAGCTGGAGCTTGTCCACCACCGCAGCAGGCGCGAGCGCCGTGCGTGCAGCGGAGACAACCCGTCCACGCGCATCCGCCGACGGGACATAGCCTGTCAGCGTGACACTCGCAGCATCCCTGGCGGCCTGCCACTGGTAGGGGCGGATCGCGGCAGGACCAGTTGCAGCAGGCATTGCCGCCACTGGGGCCGGAGCGGCAGCGGCAGGCTTGGCATCAGGGAACGTCGTCAGCTTGACGCCTGCACTCGCGGCGGCAGCCGTGAGCGGAAGCGGGTTGAGGAAGTTGCGCAGGGCGCAACCGACGCAACAGCCGAAGAAGTACCAGAAGACAAACATCATCGCGGTCTCGAACCACAAAGCGGTGCGACCCGAGAAGGTCATCAGGACCAGAAGGACCAAGCCGATCAGGAAGGCGATGGCCGCCCACAGAACCCAGCCAAGGCCCTCAAGCTTGGGCTGACGTCGACAGGAAAGCCAGCCTACGATCAGTCCGAGAATGACTGCGCCGATGACCCACAAAAGGAGGGTTTGATGGAGATACAACATGGATCAAATCCCTCTGTTCACTTGACGGTGAATTCGACGCGACGGTTCTTCTGCTTGTTGGCAGGAGAATCGTTGGGTGCGATCGGCTTCGTTTCGCCATATCCGATGGCCTTCAGGTTGGTTCCAGCCACGCCTTCGCGCACCAGATGCTCAACCACGGCCCTTGCACGGCGCTCCGACAAGTCCTGGTTATAGATCGGCGAGCCGTCCGAGTCCGTGTGCGCGCCGATCTCGATGGTGCGTGTTGGACAGGACTTGGCGACTTCGGACAGACGCCCGAGCAGAACGTAGGACACCGACCGGATCGTGTCCTTGTTCGTGTCGAACAGGATTGGATCGTTGAGCAGCGCGTTGAAGCGGGGCTGGCAGGTATCGACCGGCGGTGGTGGTGGTGCCACAACCACGGGTGGTGGCACCACAACCACAGGGGCGGGGACTGGAACCACAGGTGTCGGAGGCAGTGCGGGCGGCGGCAGCATCACCACGGGTGGTGGTGGTGGCGGTGGCGGTGCCACGGGTGCCGGAGGGGGCGGTGGTGTCGGTGCCGTGATTTCCTGACGCGCGAGGCTGAAGCCAGCGGGAAGCCGGGTCGTGCCAGCAATCGTTTCGTCACGGATCGCTACGGAGGATGCCGCGCCGGTGATCGTGTAGCTCGCGTTCGAGAGGCTGGCAGTGCCCGAGTTCAGGCGCCCCAGCTGGTTGATGGCATAGGCCGCCATCCCCGCGAAGCCGTTGGGCGCGCCTGCGCCAACCGCCTGCTGGTCGGTGACAAGTGCGTTCGGAATGGCCGCACGCGCTGCTGCGGTATTCGCCATCTTTGTCGCGTCATCGGGAACGTAACCGGACAGGGTGATCGCCGGGCCGTTGCGCACTGTCGACCAGGTGTAGGGGCTGATCGTCGGAGCGGTCACGTCCGCCCGAGCGGTGGTGAAGCCGGTAGGCAGAGCGCGGGCCGCAGCCATGACACGGTTGAATGCATCGACTGTGGGAGCCACGCCGGTGAGCGAGTAGTTGGCGCCAGTCAGATTGGCGATGCCGGATGTCAGGCCAGCGAGATGTCCGAAGGCGGCAGTCGCCATGCCTTCGAGGCCAGCCGGTGCGCCAGCTGCAAGACGCATCTGGTCGGTCACAGTGGCGTTGGGAGCCGCAGTCTTGGCAGCTTCCGCGATCTTGGCCTTGACCTCTGCCGAGGGTACGAAGCCCGTCAGTGTGATGGCTTGGCCGGCTTTCTGTGCCTGCCAGACATAGGTTGCCACATTCGGCAAGCCGATCTGCACAGTGCCGCCAACGCCCTGAGGCAAGCCCGCAGCTGTTGCGACCTGGTACATGTCTGGAGTGGGCGCGGTTCCCGTAATGGTGAGCGCGGCATCTGTCAGGCTGGCCTTGCCATCAGGAAGGCGGGCAAGCTGCGCCAGGGAATAGGCCGTGGCGGCTCCAAACACAGCAGGAACGCCCCGGGCGATCTTCATCTGATCGACTACATCCGTGTTCGCCAATGCGGCCTTGGTGTCCGCCACAAGCTTGGCTCTGGCAGCTTCATCCGGCACAAAACCGCCGAGGGTCACTTTGTTGCCTTCGCGCACAGCCGACCAGAGATAGGGCTTGGCTTCGGCCAGAACAGTCGTCTTGCCCTCCACACGGCGCACGCCGAAGACGGCATTGACGGTGTCTTCCGCAGCCTTCTGGACCGCCGGTGCCGGTGCGATGCCTGTCACGGTCGCATCGCGGCCATTGAAGGTTGCCGACGCCCACGGTGCCTTGACCTTCAGCGCTTCGTTGATCGAGCGTGTGGTCAAATCCGTCTGGATGGAATCATTGCGGAGCAATCCCGCAGCGAGCCAGAGTAATGCGAGCGGCAGGAGCCCCCACAACCATCGTCTTGGCTGACACATGTCTTTCGCCCTTCCTCCGCACGAAACCAGCAGGGTTTTCGCGCACTTTGTCTTCTTCTGCGCCCGCACACTGCATGGCTCTCTTCACCGAGATCACAGCAATGGACTGTCCAGGACAGCAGAACCGCAAGCGTTACCGAAAGGTTAATCACAAATCCTCGGGACACGCCAAGGGCAAAAGCTGCAAAACTGCAAAGAAGGTCGGGAAAAATGCACACCTTCGCCAAATGGAACGCTAGCCTTTCAGCCAAAAGTGCGTCCTGCCGCTTTCCTGATCCCTGCGGGCGCCCCAATCAGTCGTTCACGCGTGTCACGCTGGAGACAATCGGCTTTGCCTTGAGTTCGCCCATGACGGCGCTCAGGTGCTTCAGATCCCAAACTTCGAGGTCGATCAGCATCTCGCGGAAATCGGGAGATTTCGAGGTCATGACGATGTTGTCGATGTTGCCATCGCTGTCGCCAATCACCTTGGCGATGTCGGCGAGCGCACCGGGTTCGTTGATGACCGAGATGCTGAGCTGGGCCGGGAAGCGGCTCTTGCGCAGTTCATCGATGTCCCAGCGCATGTCCAGCCAGCGCTCTGGCTGGTCATCGAAGGCGGACAGCGCAGCGGATTGTATAGGATAGACCGTGATGCCTTCGCCGGGCGTGAGAATCCCGACGATCCGGTCGCCTGGTACGGCTCCGCCCCTGGGGGCGAAGCTGACAGGCAAATCGCCTTGCAGTCCACGGATGGGGATGGATTCCCCGTTGGTCTTCTCGTCCGGCACCTTGAATTTCAGGTTGCCGCCTTTTTCGAGTCCGAACCAGCCGCCCTTGCCATCGCTCTCGGGGCCGGCCTGCTGCTCCTCCTTGAAATCGGGGTAGAGCGCTTTCACCACATCGCTTGAGATCATTTCACCGCGACCGACGGCGGCCAGCACATCATCTATGCTTGCCCGAGCGAGGCGGGGCAGAGCGGCTTTGAGCTTGGTGTCGGTGAATGGTTTTCCAGCCCGTCCGAAGGCCCGGTCGAGGATCTGGCGTCCGAGGCCGGTGTATTGCGCCTTCACGGCGGCACGGGTGGCGCGGCGGATATCCGCCCTTGCCTTGCCCGTGACGACAGCCGTTTCCCACGCTGCAGGCGGTGTCTGGCCTGTGGCACGGATGATCTCGACCTCGTCTCCGTTCTGCAATTCGGACAACAAGGGTGAATTGCGTCCGTTGATGCGGCACCCTACGGCCTCGTTGCCGATGGCGCTGTGCAGCGCATAGGCGAAGTCGATAGGCGTTGCGCCGCGCGGCATGGCGATCAGCGCGCCCTTCGGCGTGAAGCAGAAGACCTGGTCGTGGAACAGTTCCAGCTTGGTATGCTCCAGGAACTCTTCCGGACTGTCGCCTTCTGACAGGGCTTCGATGGTCTTGCGTAGCCATTGATAGGCGTTGGATTCCGACGCGCCGCCTTCCGGGCGGAACTCCAGCCCGTCCTTGTAGATCGCGTGGGCCGCAATGCCGAACTCGTCGATCTGGTGCATTTCCCAGGTACGAATCTGCAATTCGACGCGCTGGCTGCCGGGTCCGATCACGGTGGTGTGCAGGGATCGGTAGTCATTCTGCTTGGGCGTCGAAATGTAATCCTTGAAACGCCCCGGCACCATCGGCCACACCACATGCACGGCCCCCACCACGCGGTAGCAATCGGGAATCGTGTTCACCAGCACCCGGAATCCGAAGATATCCGACAGTTGCTCGAAGCCGATGGATTTGCGCTCCATCTTTTTCCAGACCGAATAGGCCGTCTTCTGGCGTCCCTTGATGTCGGCCTTCAGTCCCTGCGCCTGGAGCTTGGCCAGCAGTTCCTGTTCGATCTTGCTGATCAGACCCTTGTTCTTCTCTGCCAGTTCCTGAAGCTTGGCCTTCACCATGGCATGGGCGTCCGGCATGAGATGGCGGAAGGAGAGATCTTCCAGCTCGTCGCGCACCTCCTGCATACCCATCCGTCCCGCCAAGGGGGCGTAGATGTCGAGCGTTTCCTCGGAGATTCGGGCGCGCTTGGCGGGCGGCACATAATGCAGCGTGCGCATGTTGTGCAGCCGATCCGCCAGCTTCACCAGAAGCACGCGCACATCGGAGGAAATGGCGATGAGCAGCTTGCGCAGGTTCTCCGCCTGGGCCGCCTTCTTCGACACCAGATCGAGCTTCTTGATCTTGGTCAGGCCATCGACAAGCTGGCCGATTTCCGCGCCGAAAATCTTGTCGATCTCTTCGCGCGTCGCCTCGGTGTCCTCGATCGTGTCGTGCAGCACGGCGGCAACGATGGTGGCATCATCGAGCTTCAGGTCGGTCAGGATTGCGGCGACCTCAAGGGGATGCGCGAAATAAGGGTCGCCCGAGGCCCGCTTCTGGTTGCCGTGGGCCTTCATCGCATAGACATAGGCGCGGTTGAGCAGCGCTTCGTCCGTGTCAGGATTGTAGCGCTTCACCCTCTCCAGCAGCTCGTATTGCCGCATCATCGGGAGGGTGTGCTTCCGCGCTGCCTGCTCTTGTGGAAAATCACTTGCATAGGGGCAAGATAGGCGGGGCCGCCGCGCCCCCGCAAGGGGAGATGTCTGGGCATTTAGCCCTGATTCAACCCCAGTCGCTGCTGCTCCACCTTCGTCAGGCCCAGCGACACCAATCGGAAACTTTCGCGGATGTAGTCCTTGAGTGCCTCATCGTCCATGGAGGCATTGCTGATCCGCTGGATCCAGCTCATCCCTCGTGACGCGAGATAGGGTGCAGGGCGCAGGCCGGGTTGCTCCTTCAGCAGTTCAAAGCTCATCGGCGAGCATTTGAAACTTGCCTGCACCTGCCCATCGTCTCCCGGACGCGCGATGACGAAGACCTTGGCCCGCGCTCCCACGCCGACCTTCCAGACATGGGCATCCTCCCACTGGATCACGCGCCAGGCATGGGGGAGGGAGGCGCAGAAGGTGTCGAGTGCGGAGAGATTCATGTGTGTGGAGAGGTTCATGGCCGCTAGGTTGCACAGGTGAGCCGGGGGAGCCAGCCCATTCGTCGTGTGGTGGTTGGCCGCATTTGGACAACACCCCCTGACATGCCGTGCGGTTGAACATGCCCTTTCTTTTGTTCTTTATTTGTTCTATCATTTTTCCATGTCCTTCACTGATCTCGGCCTTGGCTGGCTCTATCTCGATTTTGACAGTTTCTTTGCGAGTGCCGAGCAGCATCTGCGGCCGGAATTGCGCGGGCGACCCGTCGGTGTCACGCCTTTGGCAAGCGAGCGCACGTGTCTGATCGCCGCAAGCCGGGAAGCCAAGGCATTCGGCTTCAAGGTGGGGACGCCCGTCAGCGAAGCGCGCCACATCTGTCCTCAGATCGTGATCGTGTCGGCCCGACCGGAGGTCTATGTGCGCCTGCACCATCAGATCCTTGCCGTGATCGACACTGTCGTCCCCGTGCTTGCGGTGCGTTCGATCGATGAATTGACGTGCTCCCTCATGCTCAATGAACAGGCGCGCGCCCAGGCTCTGGCGCTTGATATCAAGGCTGCGCTGGCGCGCGCCTTCAGCCCGTTTCTGACCTGTTCGATCGGTATCGGACCCAACGAACTGATTGCCAAGATTGCGGCCGAAATGAAAAAACCCAACGGCCTTGTGCTGCTTCCGCCATCGCTTCTTCCCGAAGCGCTCATGGTCCTCAAGCTGACGGATATCCCTGGAATCGCATCAGGCAATGCGGAGCGGCTGGCCCGCGCGGGTGTCAGCGACATGGGCGGATTGCTCGCGCTGGCGCCCAAGCAGATGCGGGCGCTGTGGGGAAGCCTCGAAGGCGAGCGTCTTCATGCCGCACTGCATGGTGGCGCGTATATCAGGCCGCAAACCCGCAGAAGCATGTTCGGCCACAGCCGCATCCTGCCGCCAGACTGGCGCGCCCCCCATCAGATCGCCGGCTGTGCCCGGCTTTTGCTCGTCAAGGCCGCCCGGCGGATGCGGCGGGAGGATTTCGCAGCAGGCGCCCTCAGTCTCCAGCTGCGCGGTCATGACAGGAGCCGCTGGGCAAGGGAGCAGCGCTTTCCGGCTGTGCTGGACGATCATGCCCTGCTGCAGGCTCTGAACACGCTGTTGCGCAAGGCCGCATCCGATCAGGCGCTGGTGCGCGCGAAGAGCGTTGCCGTCGGATTGCATGGCCTCGTGCGGACGATGGACATCCACCGTGATCTCCTGACCGTGGAGAGCATGGAGGCCGAGCGCCGCCGATGGCAGGTTCTTTCCGCCGTGACTGACAAGCTTTCCGCCCGATTCGGCCATTCCGCGGCCATGCTTGGCGTGCAACTGCAACCGCCGGGCGGCTATGCAGGCGCGAAGATCGCTTTTGGCCGGATTCCTGATCTGGCGGATTTCTGATTATTCTTCTTCTGCCCCGAACAACCCGAACTGCCCTGCCTCTCTCTGCGGTTCTGGCAGGCCCATGTGCCGGAAGGCATGACCCGTCAGAAGCCTGCCGCGCGGGGTGCGCTGCACGAAGCCCTGCTGCATCAGGTATGGCTCGATGATCTCCTCGATGGCATCGCGCCCTTCCGAGAGCGAGGCTGCGATGGTCTCGACGCCCACCGGGCCGCCGCCGAATTTCTCCGCGATGGTGCGCAGGTATTTCATGTCCATCTGGTCGAGGCCCAGCGCGTCCACCTCCATCATGCGCAACGCCTTGTCCGCGACCTGGCGAGTCACGGTGTCCGCGCCGTCCACCAGCGCCACGTCGCGCACACGGCGCAGCAGGCGACCCGCGATGCGTGGCGTGCCGCGCGAGCGACGGGCGATCTCGTTGGCGCCTTCGTCGGACATGGCGAGACCCATGACGCGGGAGCCACGCTTGACGATGAATTCCAGCTCCTCGGTGGTGTAGAATTGCAGGCGGATCGGGATGCCGAAGCGGTCCCTGAGCGGCGTTGTCAGCAGACCAGCGCGGGTGGTGGCCCCGACCAGTGTGAAACGCGGCAGGTCGATCTTGACCGAGCGGGCGGCAGGGCCTTCGCCGATGATGAGATCAAGCTGGAAATCCTCCATCGCGGGATAGAGGATTTCCTCAACCGCCGGGTTCAGCCGGTGAATCTCGTCGATGAACAGCACGTCGCGCTCTTCCAGATTGGTGAGCTGTGCCGCGAGATCACCCGCCTTGGCGATGACCGGGCCGGAGGTCGAGCGGAAGTTGACGCCCAACTCCCGCGCCACGATCTGCGCCAGCGTCGTCTTGCCGAGGCCCGGCGGGCCAACAAACAAGACGTGGTCCAGCGCATCGGCGCGCCGCCTGGCAGCTTCAATATAAACCGAGAGATTGTCGCGGGCCTGGCTCTGCCCCACGAAATCCGCGAGAATTTGCGGACGGATGGACGCCTCCATGAGGTCTTCGTCGCGGCGTTCACCGGAAATCAGGCGGGAAGGGTCGGACAAGGGGTCTATGATTCCACGCGGGCGATTCCGCCGTTACGGAATACACGGGCACGCAGTCCTGCGCAAAGACAAGGACGCACAACGTCAGTGCCACCCTGTCACGTCACCCCAACGCAGTCTTCACCCTTGCTGCCGTGAACGGTGCATTCCTGAGGCGCTTGCCGGTAAGCGCAGCGATGGCATTGGAGACGGCAGGTGTCACCGCTCCCAGCCCCAGTTCGCCGACGGGCATCGGGATATCACCGCTGCGCAGGATTCTCACCTCGATTGCCGGCATTTCAGACATGCGCATCACGGTGTAGTCCGTGTAATTGCTCTGCTCGATGGCACCGTTCATGAAACTGGCCTGTTCCTTCAGCGTGCTGGACAGGCCCCAGATCAGCGATCCCTGCACCTGTTGCACGATGTTGCGGGGCTGTATGGGCAGGCCCACATCAGCCGCGCACCACAGCTTGCGCACGGTGATTTTTCCCGACGCCGCGTCCAGTGCCGTCTCGGCCACCACGGCTGACATGCTTTCGCCGAGTTGCGGCACGCCAAGACGCGAGAAGGCGATGCCGAGCGCTGCACCCTCCCGCTTGCGCGACCAGTCCGCCATGTCAGCGGCTTCCTGGACAACAGCCCGTGCGCGGGCGTCCTTGAGCAGGGCCAGGCGATAGGCCAGGGGATCCTGTCCGGCGTTGCGGGCCAGTTCGTCGATCATGGCTTCAACCGCGAAGGCGTTTGGCCCAGCACCGATGCCGCGCCACGCCGCGGTCCGCACGCCCATGTCCTGATAGACATGATCAGCGAGATGATTGGGAATATCGTAATAGGGCACATCGGCATGGGCCATCACGATGTGATCGACGCCTTTCTGCGCTTCCAGCCGCGCCATGCCATACAGGCCTGGCACCACGAGGTCAGCCGCGATGCGGTGCTTCCAGCCCGTCACTTTGCCGCTGGCATCCAGGCCAACATCAATCCGGTGGGCTGTCATGGGCCGCACGTGGCTGTTGGCCATGTCATCTTCGCGGGTGTTGATCAGCTTGACCGGCTTGCCCACGGCCTTGGAGACCTCGACGGCCTCATTGGCATATTCCGTATGGGCACGACGGCCGAAGCCGCCGCCCATGGGGAGCATGGTGACCTTCACCTTGTCTGGCGGCACGCCCGCGATCTTGGCAGCATCGTCCCGCACGCGGGTGGGCCATTGCGTGCCGACCCATATCTCCACGCCGTCCGCCGTCACCGAGGCCAGCGCGTTGAGTGGCTCCATCTGGGCGTGGGCGACATAGTCCGTCGAATACTCGCCAGAAACGAGCTTCGTGGCGGCTTTGAGCGCGTCTTCTGCCTCACCCGTCTTGCGGCCGACCACCGCAGTGCTGGCAGGATTGCGGGCAGCGGCCTGGAAGGCTTCTAGACCCTTGCGGGAATCGTAGGTGGAACCGGCGGCAGTGTTCCATTCCACCTTCAGGGCAGCACGGGCGGCCAGAGCCTGCTCGATCCGCTCCGCGACGATGGCGATGCCTCCTGCGAGCGGAAGGACATGCGTGACGCCAGGGCGCTTCTTGAGGTCGTCACCATTGTGGCTCTTCACTGTTGCACCCATCACGGGCGCGCGCGCCATGACGCCGTAGACCATGCCGGGGACGCGCTGGTCGATGGCATAGAGCGCCTTGCCCGTGGACTTGCCCTGGACGTCCCAGCGGTCGACATCCTTGCCGATCAGTCGGAACGCCGCCACAGGTTTGAGGTCAGCAGGCTTGATCTCGGGAAGCGTGGAGGGTGCGGTGGCAAAGGCCGCGATCTCGCCATAGCCGATGCGGCGATTTGAGGCGGCGTGCATCACGACGGAAGGCTCGGTTGTCAGTTCCGCGACTGGCACGTTCCAGCGGGAAGCCACAGCCTCCAGCAACACGCGGCGGGCCTGGGCACCCGCTGTCCGGATCGGCATCCAGTAGGCGCGGGTGGTCAGGCTCGCCACCACGAACTGCGAGCGAAAGACCGGGTGGTTGAAGGCATCGGCAATGGGCGCAGTGACAATCTTCACCTTGCTCCAGTCTGCATCCAGCTCCTCCGCCAGGATCAGTGGCAACGCGGTGTTGGTCGCCTGCCCCATTTCGGGCGCTGGCGCCATGATGGTGATGATTCCGTCAGGCGCGATCGTCACATAGGCGTTTAGTCGCCCGGTGGAGGGGCTGGCTGTCTGGGCCTGGCCATTCTCGGCCTGAAAGGCGAAGGCAAGCGTGAGGCCAGCGCCACCCGCAAGGACGGCGCGACGGCTGGGGGTCAATGCTGTTCTTGAAACTGTCGTCATCTCAGGCTCCCTTGCTGGCGCGTTCGATGGCCGCGATGATTTGCGGATAGGAGCCGCAACGGCAGATGTTTCCGTCCATATGCTGGATGATCTCCTCCCGCGTCGGTTTCGGCTTGGCTGCCAGGAGCACTGCCGCCTGCATGATCTGGCCAGACTGGCAGTAGCCACATTGCGGTGTCTGTTCCGCCACCCAGGCCCTGGTCAGAGGATGGTTGTCGCCACCCGGCAGCCCCTCAATCGTGGTGATTGTCTTGCCCACAAGCCCTGAGATCGGCAGCGCACAGGAGCGCATGGCCTGCCCATCCACATGCACGGTGCAGGCCCCGCAGGCAGCTATCCCGCAACCGTACTTGCTGCCGGTCAGGCCAAGATGCTCTCGCAGAACCCACAGCAGTGCCGTGTCGGGTGCAGCGGACACGTCGTGCTTGCGGCCGTTGATGGTCAGCGTCGTCATGGATCCTCCCGAGATCATGCTTTGTTTTCATCATAGAAAGGCAAGACTCGGCGCAAATCAAGCGGCGGTCGCGGGTTGCCTGCCCGCATTTTGCTGCGCCATGATGTTTGGCAAGACGCTGCCTCAGCTCTGGACAAGCATCGGCTGGCCGGTGATAGTTGTCTGACAAATTAACAAATCGGGCAATCTCAAGGCCCGATGATGGAGGACGTCATGATCCGTCTCAGCCGCCGCGCCGTTCTCGCATCGTCCGCCTTGCTCGCTGTCGCGCCCGCGATGGCCCAGGTGCCATGGCCGCAGGAGCGGGTGGTGACCATCGTGGTTCCTTTCGGGGCGGGCGGCACATCCGATATCCTGGGCCGCACCATCGCGGATCGGTTGTCGCAGCGACTGGGCCAGCGCTTCATCGTGGAGAACAAGGCGGGAGCAGGTGGCAACATCGGTGTGGCCTCCGTGGCGCGGGCGACGGCTGACGGCTACACGCTTGCGATGGGCACAGTCTCGACCCACGCGATCAACCCGAATGTCTACAAGACGATGCCCTTCGACCACGTGAAGGATTTCACTGCCGTATCGCTCGTCGCCATGGTGCCCAATCTCCTGATGGTCAATCCCAGTATGCCGGTGAAAACTGTGCCCGAACTGATCGACTTGCTGAAGAAGAACCCCGGCAAATACTCCTATGGATCGTCAGGTGCTGGCACCTCGATCCACATGGCGGGTGAGCTGTTCAAGATCATGGCGGGCGTCGATATCGTGCATGTGCCCTATCGGTCTTCGGCGCAGGTGACGCAGGATCTGCTGGGCGGACAGATTCAGCTGACCTTTGACAACATTACCGTGGCCTGGCCGCAGATCCAGGCGGGGAACATCCGTGCGCTGGCAACAGCGACGCCGGAGCGGATCAAGGCTGACCCCAGTTTGCCGACAATGTCGGAGTTCCTGCCAGGCTTCGCCTCCACGTCGTGGCACGGCCTGTTCGCACCTGCTGCAACTCCGAAGGCCATCACCGACCGCTTGACCCTCGAGGTGATGGCGATCATGCGCGATCCTGCGGTCGTCGAAGCCATGGAGAAGGTGGGCGTGACGCCGGTGGGCTCTAGCCAAGCCGAGTTCAACAAGCTGATCCAGGATGAAACGAAGGTCTGGGGCGAGGTTGCACGCAAGGCGAATGTCAGGATCGAGTGAGTTTTTTTGCATCTCCCGTCGAGAGATGAATTTGGTACTCACCGCACTAGCTTCGCCCGTTCAACCCGCGCTTCGGCAGCATACCGGCTGCCGGGATGTCGTGCCAGGAACAGGTCATAGGCGCCAACCGTTCCCGCTCGCCGCGCTGTTTCAAGTTCCTCAAGTTCAGCGAAGTGGCCGGGCCGAGCAGGGCTCATCGTGCCGCCCGTTCCTGGCGGCGTATTGCCGGATTGGGCCATGGCGTTGCCTCCCGTGTTGGCCAGGATGCAGAACGCGAACCAGGCAAGCGTCCGTAGATCCAAGGCTCAATCTTCTTTTTTTACCGGCAAGCCGTGCGCAATCCAGCCCTTGTCCGCGCTGTTGCCGATCATGCCGCCTTCGACATTGATGACGCGCGAATATCCACCCTGCTGCATGAGTGCAGCCTGAACGGTGCGCGTGCGGTTGGCTGTGCGGCAGATCAGGGCGATCTGTTTCGTGCGGTCACCTTCGACGATCTTGGAAAGCTTGGCCGTGAACATCGGATCATTCATGTCCAGCTTATGCGCACCGTCGGCGACTCCGGTTTCCTTCCATTCCTCCGGCGTGCGAATGTCGATGAGGATGGCCTTCTTGTCCGTCATGAGCTTTGCGGTTTCGACAGGAGTCATGTTCAGCGAAGTGTCCTGCGCGGTGGCGGTCACGAGGGACGCTGCGAGGAGGAGTGTGGCGAGCGTTGAGCGGAGCATGGGATGCTTCCTGTTGTCCTTCTCCCCCTGTGGGAGAAGGTGGTCGCCGGATGGCGACCGGATGAGGGGTCGCGCAGTTCAAAGGGGTTAGCGCGACCCCTCATCCGACCTGCTTTGCAGGCCACCTTCTCCCGCAAGGGGAGAAGGAAAACGCCTGGCTATCCCACCGCGGTGGAATGCAGCCTTGCACCCCGCGCCGTGAGCTTGTTGAGGGCGGAGAGATAAGCCTTGCCGGAGGCCACCAGCGTATCGGGATCAGACGCGCGGCCCGTGACGGAGCGGCCTTCCGCGGCCAGGCGCACCGAGACTTCAGCCTGCGCATCCGTACCTTCCGTCACCGCGTGGACCTGATAAAGCTCGAGCTTGGCAACATGCGGCACCAGCTTCTGGATCGCGTGAAATATTGCATCCACGGGGCCATTGCCGGTGGATTGCACGGTTTGGTGCGATCCATCGATGTCGAGCGTGAGGGTCGCGGATTGCGGTCCCATGGTGCCTGCGATCACGGTCAGCGCCACGACTTTCATGCGGTCGGCAGCGGTGGCGATGCCTTCGTCGACTAATGCCTCGATATCTTCGTCATAGACATGCTTCTTGCGGTCGGCGAGCGCCTTGAAGCGGTTGAAGGCATCTTCCACGGCGTTGTCACCGAGTTCGTAGCCCAGATCCTTCATCTTGCTCTTGAAGGCCGCGCGACCGGAGTGCTTGCCCATGACCAGCGAGGTCTTCGTCACGCCGACCGAAGCGGGCGTCATGATCTCATAGGTGTTGGCGTTCTTGAGCATACCATCCTGGTGGATGCCGCTTTCATGGGCGAAGGCGTTTCGTCCCACGATGGCCTTGTTGTACTGCACGGGGAAGGAGGCGGCCGCGGAGACCAGCTTCGAGGCACGGTTGAGCATCGTGGCCTCGATGCCGGTATGGTAGGGCAGCACGTCCGCGCGGGTTTTCAGCGCCATCACCACCTCTTCAAGTGCTGCATTGCCAGCGCGCTCTCCGATGCCGTTGATGGTGCATTCGATCTGCCGTGCGCCGCCAGCGACACCCGCCAGCGCATTGGCGACGGCAAGGCCGAGATCATTGTGGGTGTGGACCGAGAAGATCGCCTTGTCGGCGTTTGGCACGCGGTTGCGGACAGCCTCGAACATGCTGCGGTATTCATCCGGTGTGGCATAACCCACCGTATCGGGCAGGTTGATCGTGGTTGCACCTTGCGCGATGGCCACCTCGACGCAGCGGCAGAGATAGTCGATAGGCGTGCGCGTGGCATCCATCGCAGACCATTCGATGTCGTCCACGAGGTTGCGGGCACGCGCCACGGTGGACTTGATGATCTCGATCACCTCGTCCTCGCTCTTTTTCATCTGGTGCTGCAGATGGATCGGTGATGTCGACACGAAAGTGTGGATGCGTCCGCGCCTGGCGTGGCGCACCGCATCCCCGCAGCGATCGATATCGGCATTGATGGCACGGGCCAGTCCAGCAATCACGGCGTTCTTCGTGCGCCCGGCAATGGCATGGACGCTCTCGAAATCGCCCTGCGAGGCAATGGGGAACCCAGCTTCGATGACGTCGACACCCATGGCATCGAGGCATTCGGCGACCATGAGCTTCTCCTCGAAGGTCATGGTCGCGCCGGGCGATTGCTCGCCATCACGCAATGTGGTGTCGAAAATGATGACGCGGTCGGATTTCGACGCGTTCTTTGTGATTGCAGTCATTGAAAGAATCCTTGTCGCTTATCCCCGAAGCGCAGGACTCATGTCTTACATGCTTCGGACCCAGGTTAGAAGTCGGGGGTGAACTGTGAAAGTCCCCTGACGGCCCAGGCTCATGCCCATGCGGCCCTCAGGGGCGGATAAGCAGAAGAAGCGCGAGGATAAACAAGGCGGAGGCAGCAGCCACGGTGATGCCCACCATCTGCTGTCTGAGATCGACCGCTTTGGCTTTGGTCTGAACCCGTGCCATGCGAAACCTCTGCATTATTGTTTCAAGACTCACAAGGTAGGTAAAACAACGGTGTTCGGCAAGGGGTGCGCCCCAACATCGTGGATTATATGTAAAGACGGTGCTAGCCGTGTGACTTCCGAGTCACAATGCGAGCTGTTTCCCATGGTCCGTCAGGTCAAAATCCATCTTGTCGCCGTTACTGCCATCCTGCTGGCCGCTTGCAACCAGTCCGCTCCGCCGCCAGCCGCAGCCGTTGGGCAGCCGCAATCGGCCTCGCTGATCACGCCTGCCGGCTTCCGCCTGCCCGAAGGCGCTGGCTGCGCCGGGGACATCGCCCGATTCAGGGCAGTGCAGGACAATGACCTGCAAACGGGCCACGTGAACAAGGTGGTGCATGGGCGCATCGGAGCGGAGATCGACCAGGCGGCGGCCTTGTGTTCGGCGGGCAATGACGGTGGGGCAAGGAGTGCGCTGTCGGGGACAAAGAAGCGCTACGGCTATCCCTCATGACAGAACTCGACCGCCTTGATCGCCGCATCCTGCGTTTCTTGCAGGAGGATGGCCGCATCTCCAATGTGGAACTCGCCGACAAGGTGGGCCTGTCACCAACCGCCACGGCGGAGCGGGTGAAGCGCCTGCAGAAGGACAAGGTGATCCGCGGTTACGGGGCGCGGCTTGACCCCACCAAGCTTGGCCGCTCGTTCCTGGTGTTCATCGAGGTGACCCTCGACAAGACGACCTCCGACGTCTTCGAAAAATTCGGCGCTGCCGTGCAACGCGCGCCTGACGTGCTGGAATGTCATCTGGTCGCTGGTGGCTTCGACTACCTCGTGAAAACGCGCGTCTCGGACATGGCGGCCTACCGCACGCTGCTGGGCGACACGATCCTGTCGCTGCCGGGCGTGAAGGAAACGCGCAGCTATGCCGTGATGGAAGAGGTGAAGACGGAAGCACCCCTGCCGGTGTGAGGGGGCTTACGCCAACCCCTTCTTCTTCACGATCTCCACCAGAAGTGGCCTCAGGCTCTCGCGGATCATGTGGGGTACATCGACGGTCGTCTGCTGGCGGAGGTCGGGGGAAGTGGCGCGAGCTGCCGCAAGTAAGTCTTCGTCGGCATAGGCTTGCTGGACTGCTGCAACAAACCCGTCGCGCGTCAGGTTCTCCCGTCGCACCATGCGGACGCCCCCCTTCGCAGCAGCGCGTTGTGCATGAATGACCTGCTCGAGATGTTGCGGAAAGGCCACTTGTGGCAAGCCGGATGCCAATCCCAGCGCTGTTGTGCCGGGTTGTCCATACAGGACCATCAGCCTGCTGCGCTGGGCGATATCGTCCGGGTGCAGGGCCTTCGTCTCGATGCTCACGCCCCTATCCGCCAACGCTTTGGCCCGTTCCTGCCCCAACCAGGGGATGAAGGCGCGTACCGGCGCACCCAATTCCGGCAAGGCGTCCAGCATGAATTCGGGATCGGCCGTGACATTCGAGAGGTAGACGAAAATCTCGGTGCCTTGGCCAGCCATGAGTGGGCTGAAATCCGGTGGCCACGGCAGGAGCGGCTCTGTGCGCAAGCCGTCGTAGGGATCGAGAAAGTCGAAGCCCCGCGGTAGCTTCACCGTTGACTCGTAGATCTCCGGCAAGTGGCGGATCGTCGGCATATGGCCGATGGCACAGACCTGGTTGATCGCGGCGATCATGCTGTCTTCGTCCGCGAAGGTCGGTGCGTCACGGTCCATCAACGAGGGGAAGCGGGAGAGGTGATCGGGCGGCACGCTGTAGGCTGTTCCAGTGACAACGACTGGGATGCCGAGTGTCTTCGCCGCAAGTATTGCCGCAGGTGCGTAATCGCATACGACCAAGTCGATCTGACGTTGAACGAGGGCAATGCGCCACCAAGCGTGGCTCTGAGCGATCTGTTCGGGCTTGTCAAAATCGCAATTGGCCAGAAAATTCGCCCAGCACCAGTTGTTATCGTTGGCCTCTTCAGGTTTCGGCCGCCTGGTCGGCAGCGTCGCTACGCACCGATAGACAGCATCGCAAAACGGCCTGAGCACCTCAAGCGGTTCGTCGAGATAATGCGTCCCGTCAAATGAAAACGATGGACCCAGCGCTTCAGCGATGGACTTGAGATTGCCAACATGCCCCAGACCGGTTCCGCCTTCGCAGGCGAGAAGAATGCGGATCACGTCAGTGGAGCACCTTCAATGGCCTCAGGTTTAGGCACAATAAGGCGGACATGTCGCAGGCGGTGCTGGCGGTGCGCTCGGAATTCCAAGTCGGCGATTCCTAGCGTTATTACCGCCATTGCCATTGCCATTGCCACCCGTGTTCGCGCCAGAGAACATGTCGTCGATCAGGCGGTTGGGGGGATCATCCTCGCGGTGGCGGCGGATGAGCGTCTTGTCCTTCTGGCCGAAGTAGATTGTCAGACCGCCGAAAACGGCGCGGTTGTTGCGGTCGCCGATACGGCCCTCGACGAAGGCCGAAGCCGCCGTGCCGCCGCCCAGGCTCACGAGATACTCTGTCCCAAAAGCCGCCATATGGTTGCCGCCGACAAAGCGATGGCCGACCGAGACTTTCCAATTGTCGGTGGGATAGAACGAGAGATCGACCATGTCGTAGAAGCGGCTCCTGCGGCCACCCAAATCAAAGACATTGAAGCCGGGCACGGTGCCCACGAAGCGCGAGCCAGACTGTGTCTGCTCCCAGCCCGCCGTGCCGCTGATCGTGAAGCGACCGAAATACGCCTCGGCCTCGCCGCCCAGGCGATAGATGTTCGATCCCCCAAAGGCGTTGTTGCGGGTGGCCGAACCATAGAGACCAAGCAGGCCGACCGCAGGATCACGTGTGAAAAGATGCGCCGCGCCACCACCGACAAACGCGCCACGGGCGCTGGAGGCCTGCCCGTCAATCTGCAGGCCAAAGCGCTGGCCCAGAGGGATGGAGATGGAGCCATTGGCACCGAACAAGCCCTGCGAACGGTTGGGCGTGGGCAAGGCAAATGCTGCGCCTGCGGGCGTAACGAAAATATCGCGGCCACCATTGTCGAGCCAGCCGCCAAAGCCGCTGATCTTGCCATTGATGCCATCAACCGCCGGAAGTTGGACGAAGATCGGAAGGGTTGGTGGTGATTTCCTGATGGGTGCATCGGCTGCAAGAGCCGGAACGCTTGCCAAAACGAGGCAAATCGCTGTGCCGCACAGAAGATAACTTGAAAAACGCGTCATCGTCAAAGCCCCAGTTAATAATTCGATAACGAATTACTTATGGAGTTGAAGACGTCAATGAGTCTTTCACCGGTGTCCTGGATTTTTCGAAAAAGTGAGTAAATTTAGCCACATACCAAGCCTCGATTGTTGCTATTTTGCGCAACCAAAGGTGTGATTGCGGGTCATCGATTGCGAAAATGCCGCCGGACTAATCCGGCGGCATCGTTGCTGTGGAGAGGGGCTGAAAACTATCAGGCCTTGCCGCCCGCTCCGGGTTCTCCGTTCTCGCCCCGGGTTTTCCAGAGCGAGTAGATGATGCCGCCCGCGATCAGCGTCACGGTGACACCAAGCGAAATGGCGGGGTTGAGCTTGCCGACGATCTCGTTCCAGAAGATCTTCAGGCCGATGAACACCAGCACCAGGGCCAGCGCATACTTCAGGTAATGGAAGCGATGCACCATCGCGGCCAGCGCGAAATACAGCGCCCGCAAGCCCAGGATCGCCATGATGTTGGCAGTGTAGACGATGAAGGTGTCGGTCGTGATCGCAAAGATCGCAGGCACAGAATCCACAGCGAAGATGATGTCCGCCACGTTGATCACGGCCAGCGCCAGGAACAGAGGTGTCGCCCACAGCACAATTTTGCCCGTGACGGGATCCGGCTTGCGGACGAAGAACTTCTGGTCGTGCAACTCGTCCGTCACGCGCATGTGCTTCTTGAAAAAGCGCACCACGGGATTTTTCGAGATATCGGTATCGCCCTCCGGCACGAACATCATCTTGATGCCGGTGCCAATCAGAAAGGCCCCGAAGATGTAGAGGATCCAGCTGTAGCGCTCCACCAACTCCGCACCGATTGCGATCATCAGGCCGCGCAGAACGATGACGGCGATGATGCCCCAGACCAGCGCACGGTATTGATATTTCCGCGGGATGGCGAAGAAGCCAAAGATCAGTGAAATGACGAAGACGTTGTCGATTGACAGGGCTTTTTCGATAAAGAAGCCTGTAAAATAGGCGATGCCTGCGTGAACACCGTCCGATGTGGTCAGCGTGCCGTTGGAATAGGCCCACCAGACCGCAGCGCCGTAAGCACAGGAAAAGGCGAAATAGAACGCTGAAAGCCACAAGCTTTCGGAAATACCCATCTCCTTGTCGTCCTTGTGCCAGATGCCAAGGTCGAAGGCGAGCAGGGCCACCACAATGCTCATGAAGCCGATCCACATCCAGATCGGCTTGTCGAGCCATTCAACGAATAGAAATGCGGGCATTTTGCCATCCTCTTTCGGACGGCCCAACGTCTGGATTCAGTGCAGTTTTTGCCTTGAATTCACTCTGCCGGGCCTGGTTTCAAGAACGTCAGTACCGACATCACGCAGCATTGCCGCGTCAGAGGGGCCCGGAACAGACAGCCGTGAGATGGGGCGAGATTGTGGCATTTCAAGGGCGGTTCAAAGGATGCAGTCCCGAACGCCGGGACTGAACAGCGGCAGTTCGGTATGTTCGAGTATCGGTGGATGTGCGCTTGGTTCCGTATGGTCTGGCGTGGTTGTTGGTTGAAATTTGGACCACTACCCATTGCTGTTTCAAGCATCAGGTATTACGCCTTGCCGATCTGTTTATTCTGGAGGAATTTCCCGTGTTGAATGTCTCCCGCCGCGCCATTCTGGCCGCCACCGCCGCCACGATGCTTGCAGTCCCTGCCTTTGCGCAGGCCCCGACCAAGATACGCATGACGCTGGACTGGCGCTTTGAAGGGCCGTCAGCACTGTTCGCCAATGCGATCGACAAGGGGTTTTTCGCCGCTGAAGGGCTGGATGTGACGATCGACACCGGCAATGGCTCGCGCGAGGCCATCCCGCGTGTGGCCTCCAACACCTATGATATCGGCTTTGGCGACGTGAACTCGCTGATCCGCTTCCGCGACGAGAATCCCACGATCGACCTGAAAGCGGTGATGATGGTCTATGACAGGCCGCCGTTCTCCATCGTTGGTCGCAAGTCGCGCGGCGTGACGACCGATATCAAGAGCCTGGAAGGCAAGAAATTCGGTGCGCCAGCTGCCGATGCGGCTTACGCGCAGTGGCCGATCTTCAAGGCCGTGAACAAGCTCGATGACAGTGCCATGAAGTTCGAGAATGTCGGCTTTCCCGTGCGTGAGCCGATGCTGGCCTCGGGCGAGGTGGATGCCGTGTTCGGCTTCTCCAACTCGTCCTTCATCAACCTGAAGTCACGCGGCGTTCCTGTTGAGGACATTTCCCTGCTCCTGATGAGTGATTATGGGGTTCAGCTTTATGGCAACGTCGTGATGGTTTCGCCCAAGATGATGGCCGAGAATCAGGACGGTGTTCGCAAGTTCCTGCGTGCCCTCAACCGCTCGGTGAAGGACGTGGTCAAGAACCCGGATGGTGCGATCGACAGCGTGATCAAGCGCAACGATGTCGCCAAGCGCGAAGTGGAGCTTGAGCGCCTGAAGATGACGCTCGACATGAACGTGACGACGCCGTGGGTGAAGACCAACGGTTTTGGCGGGATTGATGCGGCGCGCTGGGCAACTGCGCTCGATCAGATCGGCCTGACATTTGCCTACAAGGACAAGGCGAAGTCTGGTGCGGCTTTCATGGCTGATTTCCTGCCGGCCGCAGCGGATCGCAAGCTGGATTGAGTTCTTGATTTATTGCCTTCCCCCTTGGGGGAAGGTGTCATGCGCAGCATGACGGATGAGGGAGAAGCCCTGACCGTCGTGGTTCTCCCTCATCCGCCCGCCAAAGTGGCGGGCACCTTCTCCCGGGGGAGAAGGAAAGGTTCGCAGCCATGCCCTTCATCGAACTCACCGATGTCACCCACACCTATGGCGGCCAGGCCGGGGCGACCGCCACGCTGGCCGTGGAGGGTCTCACCATCAAGGTGAATGAAGGCGAGTTTTCCGCCGTTGTCGGACCCTCGGGCTGCGGCAAGTCCACGCTGATGAAGCTGGCAACCGGGTTGCAGTTTCCGCAAAAGGGCCAGGTCGTCGTCGATGGCGCGAAGGTCGCCAAACCGGTCAAGATCGCGGGCATGGCCTTCCAGAATCCGGTGATGCTGCCGTGGCGAACGGTGCTCGACAACATCATGCTTCCCCTCGAAATCGTAGAACCGCACCGCTCGCGCCTGCGCTCCAACAAGGCGGAATATGTCGAGAAGGCGGAGGCGCTGCTCACCACGGTTGGCCTCAAGGGCATGGGCCAGAAGTTTCCCTGGCAGCTTTCGGGCGGGATGCAGCAGCGGGCATCGCTGTGCCGGTCGCTGATCCATGATCCCAAGCTGCTGATGCTGGACGAGCCTTTCGGCGCACTCGACGCCTTCACCCGCGAGGAACTGTGGTGCGTGATCCGTGACTTGCACCAGTTGAAGAAATTCACCGTGGTCCTGGTGACGCATGACCTGCGCGAGGCCGTGTTTCTGGGTGACCGCATCTTCTGCATGAGCGCCCGGCCTGGCCGAATCGTCGCAGAGCGCGTGGTGGATTTTCCCAGACCGCGCGATCTGGAGATCACCTACACGCAAGGCTTCTCCGACGTGGTGCATGACCTGCGGTCGTTGATCAAGGATGCGAGGACGGCGGCATGACCGTGCAGCCTCATCCTGAGCATGTCGAAGGACTTGAGCTTGCCGAAGGATTTGAGCTTGTTGAACCCCGACCCTTCGACGGGCTCAGGGTGACGTTCAAGGAGAGGACAGGGAAAGACCCATTATGACCACGCCACTGTCCCTACGCCTTGCACCCATCGCCTTCACCATCGGCTTCTTCGTCCTGTGGGAGCTGATCGTTGTCGTCTTCGGCGTATCGGCGTTCAAGCTGCCGGCACCCTCCGCCGTGTTTGGGGCCATGAACCAGTATTTCTGGCCGTTGGTGCGAAACGCCGGGCACACGTTGTGGATGACGTTGCTGGGCTTCGCGCTGTCCATCGCGTTCGGCCTGTTCCTGGGCCTGCTCGTGGGCTCATCCCGGTTTCTGTATGCGGGCCTCAACCCGCTGCTCGTGGGTTTCAA
Organism: Hyphomicrobiales bacterium; assembly: GCA_031378805.1. Lineage (GTDB taxonomy): Bacteria > Pseudomonadota > Alphaproteobacteria > Rhizobiales > Beijerinckiaceae > JADCCX01. The sequence continues at coordinate 529 of JANNEO010000113.1, read as the reverse complement.
CTCCATCCCCAAGGTGGCGGTGGTGCCGATCCTGGTGTTCTGGTTCGGCGTGGGCTGGCAGCCCCCCGTCATCACGGCATTCGTGATCTCGTTCTTTCCCATTGTGGTGAATGTGGCGACTGGGCTTGCCACCATCGAGCCAGAAACGGAGGACGTGATGAAGGCGCTGGGTGCCTCGCGCTTCGACATCATGTGGAAAGTAGGAATTCCGCGCTCGCTGCCGTATTTCTTCGGCGCCCTGAAGGTGGCGATCACGCTGGCTTATGTGGGCTGCGTCATCGGCGAGCAAAATGCCTCCAACCTGGGCATCGGTAACCTGATCACGCGGGCTTCTGCGGATTTCAATGTGCCGCTGATCTTCGCTGCGTTGATCGTTCTGGCGATCCTTGGTGTGATACTTGTCGTGATCGTGGATTTCGTCGAGGCACGCACCACCGGATGGTCCAAGCGCAGCGGGTTTGGGGGGTGATTTCTCCTTTGCCTTCTCCCTTGGGAGAAGGTGGTCGGCGGATGCCGATCGGATGAGGGA
>JANNEO010000088.1:0-59619 GCA_031378805.1 Hyphomicrobiales bacterium | reverse complement strand
GCTGGAGCAGGACCGCGACCATCTCGTGGTGTCGCGTCAGGGCCATGAAGACATGGTCGTGATTCCGCTCAAGGACTGGGAGGCGATGGACGAGACGCTTTATTTGCTCAGCACCAAAGCCAACCGCGACATGCTGGTCCGGTCCATCGCGGATGCGAGCGCAGGGCGTTTGATCGAGCGTGAATTGATCGACCCGTGAAACTTACTTTCACGGACGACGGCTGGGATCACTACACTTTTTGGGTCCAGCACGATCGCAAACTGCTGGGGCGCGTCAATGAACTGATCCGCGACGCAAAACGCCACCCCTTCACCGGCATCGGCAAACCTGAACCCCTGCGCAACGAATACGCTGGCTGGTGGTCCAGGCGAATCACGCATGAGCATCGGCTGGTCTATCGGGTAACGGGGACGGGCGAGACGCAGACTCTGGAGGTGGCGGCGTGCCGGTTTCATTATTGAGAGCGCGGGGGAAGCAAACCGGGGACTGCTTCCGCTTTACGGAGCGAAGCGTTTGCGCAGAGAAAGAAACCGGTAGCTGTCCCCGATTTGCGGTCAGAACGGGACGCAGAGCTAGTGCTTCTTAATTGCGCAATTGAGATCATGTCCCCATAAAGTCCCATAATCCCCGTGCGAAAATCCGTGAGAAGAAAAGACGGTGCTGCAAAGGGCTCTCGCCGCACTATCTTCAGTTCAAATGAATTTATTCGCCGCGCTTGGCATCCAAGCTCCACGGCCCAGGACCAGCAGCAGCGATGTAAAGGAAGACGAAGCAATAGAGCACAGCGAGGTTGCCACCATTCAAGATCGGATAAAACCCGCGTCCGGCATGGCCAATAAAATAAGCAGCCGCCATCAGACCAGCGCAAAGGAAAGCCGCCCACCGTGTATAAAATCCGGTAACTAGCATCAATCCGCCGATAATTTCAATAATTGCAGCGAACCAGATCAGTTCACCCGCAACAACGGCCCTAGCAAAAGGCCCTGGAAATGAAAATATTTTCATCAATCCGTGCTGCATAAGCAGCAGGCCCGAAACAATACGAAGAACACTCAGTAAACGCCCCTGCCAAGGTGAAAGATATGTCTCGATAGCATTCATGATTGTTCCCCTTTTACGTTCATTATTATCGATAATCGACGTCAATTTACAAAATTTAGCATGACAATTCTGTAAGTGACAGAAATATAATCAATTTGACTGTGAGTTGTACTATGTCTCATGGGCTTTGGAAATGCAACTCTAGGTTCTGGCTCATTATCGGGTAATTACGTAATTGCGGTGATGGTGTGAACATTTCCCCCTCACACATCCAGGTTCGCCACATTCAGCGCATTCTCCTGGATAAACGCCCGCCTCGGCTCCACCACATCGCCCATCAGCTTGACGAAGATATCATCGGCCTCATCCATTTCCTTGATCTTCACCTGCAGCAGCGAGCGCGCGTTGCGGTCGAGCGTGGTTTCCCAGAGCTGCTCGGGGTTCATCTCGCCCAGGCCCTTGTAGCGCTGCAACCGCACGCCGTCGGAGCCTGACAGCTTCACTGCCGTGAAAAGCTGTAACGGGCCGTGGATCACGCTGTCCTTGCCGCGCCGGTTGAAGATGGCGGGTTTCGCATAGGCGTCGTTCATGCTGTCCGCGCGCTCCGTCAGCTTGCGGGCATCGGCGGAATGCAGCAGTTGCGAATCGAGGATCGCCACCTGCGTCACGCCGCGCACGGTGCGCTTCAGGATATAGCCGCCGTCGCGGACATCGCCGCTCCAGCCCTTCTCGAACTCATCGGCCAGCCTGTCCAGGCGCACGGCGATCGCGGCTGCCATGGCGGCACCCTCGGCGCTGTCGGGCAGCTCCGGACGCAAGGCGCCCGCCACCGCCGCCTGTTCCACCGCCGCGCGGTCGTAGCGCGAATGCAGGCCGTTGAGCACGCTGCGGACCAGCCGCGCCTCATCAATCAGGCCGCGCAAATCCGGTCCTGCACGGTCACCGGCGGCGGCCCGCAGCACCGCGCCTTCCAGGCCACCCTCGATGAGGTAATCCTCATAGGCCCGCTCGTCCTTCAGGTAGACCTCGGTCTTGCCCTTGGCGGCTTTGTAGAGCGGCGGCTGCGCGATGTAGATGTAGCCACGCTCGATCAGTTCCGGCATCTGGCGGAAGAAGAAGGTCAGCAGCAGCGTGCGGATATGCGAGCCATCCACGTCAGCGTCCGTCATGATGATGATCTTGTGGTAGCGCGCCTTGTCCGCGTTGAACTCCTCGCGCCCGATACTGGTGCCCAAAGCCGTGATCAGCGTGCCGATTTCCTGGCTGGACAGCATCTTGTCGAAACGCGCCCGCTCGACGTTCAGGATCTTGCCGCGCAACGGCAGAATGGCCTGGAACTCGCGGTTGCGGCCCTGTTTGGCGGAACCACCGGCCGAATCGCCCTCGACCAGAAACAGTTCGGACTTGGCAGGGTCGCGTTCCTGGCAATCGGCCAGCTTGCCCGGCAGCGAGGCGATGTCGAGCACACCCTTGCGGCGCGTCAGCTCGCGTGCCTTGCGGGCGGCCTCGCGGGCGGCAGCCGCATCCACCACCTTGCCGATGATGAGCTTGGCTTCGGCGGGATGCTCCTCGAACCATGTGGCGAGCCGCTCGTTCAGCAGGCTTTCCACCACGGGGCGCACCTCGGAGGAGACCAGCTTGTCCTTGGTCTGCGATGAGAACTTGGGGTCCGGCACCTTGACCGAGACGATGGCGGTGAGTCCCTCGCGGCAATCATCGCCGGTCAGTTCCACCTTCTCCCTCTTGGCGATGCCCGAGCTTTCGGCGTAGCCATTGACCTGACGCGTCAGTGCGCCGCGAAATCCGGCAAGGTGTGTGCCGCCGTCGCGCTGCGGAATGTTGTTGGTGAAGCACAGGACGTTCTCGTGGTAGGTATCGTTCCACCACAAGGCGACCTCGATGCCGATGCCGCTTTGCCCGCTGTCCTCCTGCGTGCGCAACACCATCACGGGCTTCTGCAGCAGGGGAGTCTTGGTCCGGTCGAGATAGCGCACGAAAGCCTCAACACCACCCTCGTAGAACAACTCCTCCACGACATTCGCGCCATGGCGACGGTCCGTCAGCACGATCCGCACGCCGGAATTCAGAAACGCCAGTTCGCGCAGACGGTGCTCTAGCGTCTTGAAATCGAAATCCACATTGGTGAAGGTCTCGGTGGAGGGCAGGAACGTCACCTCCGTGCCGCGCTTGCCATGGGATGGACCAACGATCTTCAGCGGTTCAACAGGCACGCCGTGGCGGAACTCCATGGAGTGTTCGTTGCCGTTCTGGCAAACCGTGAGCTTGAGATAGGCCGAGAGCGCGTTGACGACCGAAACACCCACGCCGTGCAGACCGCCGGAGACCTTGTAGGAGTTCTGGTCGAACTTGCCGCCCGCGTGCAGCTCGGTCATCACGATCTCGGCGGCAGAGCGCTTCGGCTCGTGCTCGTCGTCGGCCTTGATGCCGGTGGGGATGCCGCGGCCATTGTCCGTCACGGTGATGGAAGCATCCTCGTTCAGCGTGACGGTGACTGCCGTGGCATGACCCGCCAATGCCTCGTCGATGGCGTTGTCGACGACCTCATAGACCATGTGGTGAAGGCCCGAGCCGTCATCGGTATCGCCGATATACATGCCCGGCCGCTTGCGCACCGCATCAAGCCCCTTGAGGATCTTGATCGAATCCGCGCCATACTCCGCGTCCGCGCCATTTTCAGGAGCGATTTCAGGTGTTTCGGCCATGACAGGGAAAAGCTTTCAGCTGTTTGATTCGACAGCGGAAACTTTAACCGAGGGGGGTGGAAATAGCACGGGAATAAGCGGGCGCGGGCTTACCTTGCTTCTCCCTTGGGAGAAGCTGGTCGGCGGATGCCGACCTGATGAGGGAGACCCACAAAGATCAGGGCTTCTCCCTCATCCGCCCTGCTCCGCAGGGCACCTTCCCCCAAGGGGGAAGGACAAGACAAAGATCAATCACACACCCGCTCGCGGCGATAGGTATAGGCGTAGGGGTCAAGCCACACCTTGCGCCGCACGATGTAGCAGCTTGGCACATAGGTCGGCTCAGGCTCGGCATAAATGGGCGCAGGTGCAGCCACCGGCGGATAATAAACCCGTGGTTGCGCCGAGTTGATGATGGCACCGGCAGCCAGGCCACCAACCACACCACCCAGAAGGCCGCCAGCCAGGGCGTCGCCTGTGTGGTTGCGTCGATAGGGATAATATTGCGCCTCCGCAGACGAAAGCGGCAGGGCAGAAAGCAGCGTTGCGCCAGCCAGCGCGAGGGCGCAGCGGCGAAGAACAGATACGGTCATTTTTACGTCTCCACGTTACGCAACCGGAAACCATAGTCTCGCAGCGTCCCGTTAAGACTCTGGTAAGGAACGTGGTTAACGGGGGCTGTCCTTCTCCCAAAGAAGAAGCAATACGGTCTACCCCCTTACAGCCTTTTCGAGTCGTTCCAAGGCGCCGTCGATGGTCGCGTCTTTCTTGGCAAAACAGAAGCGCACGACATTCGTCACGGGGTTTTCCGCATAGAACGCACTGACCGGGATGGTGGCGACACCGTGCTTCGCCACGAAGTGCCGCGAAAACGTCACATCATCCGTCATGCCCGTCGGCGCGATGTCGATATTGAGAAAATAGGTTCCAGCGGCAGGCAGAACGTCGAACCCCAGCGTCTTCAGTCCATCTGCCAGCCGGTCACGGCTGCGCTGAAAATCGGCGCGCATCTGGGTGAAATAGGCGTCGTCCTTCATCAGCCCGTGCGCCACCGCCACTTGCAGGTTCGGCGGGGTGGTGAAGGTGATGTATTGATGCGCCTTGGCCAGTACCTTCATCAGCGATGGGTGAGCGCAGACGAAGCCTACCTTCCAGCCCGTCAGCGAGAATATCTTGCCAGCCGAGCCGACTTTCACGGTGCGTTCCCGCATCCCGGGCAGCGCCGCCAGTGGGACATGCTGATGCCCATCGAAAATCACATGTTCCCACACCTCGTCACACAGCGCGATGGCATCATGCGCCATGCAGAAATGCGCCAGCATCGAAAGGTCTTCCAACGGGCAGACCGTGGCGACCGGGTTCAGGGGATTGTTGAGCAGCACAACCTTTGTACGGGGTGAAAACGCCTGCGCCAGATCATCCGCCGTGAAGCGAAAATGCGGCGGCTTCAGCGTCACGAATTTCGGCACACCACCCGCACGCAAAACGAGTGGCAAGTAGGCATCATACATCGGCTGGAACAGCACGACCTCATCACCCGGCTTGATCAACGCCATAAGTGCGCCCGCCAGCGCTTCCGTCGCGCCAGACGTCACCATGATCTCGCTCATGGGATCAAAGCTGATACCGTGAAAACGCTGATAGTGGTGCGATACTGCCTGCCGCAATTCGGGCAAGCCCATCATCGGCGGATACTGGTTCCACCCCTCGATGACGGCCTCCGCCGCTTTCTGCCGCACATCGAGCGGACCCGGATCATCCGGAAAGCCCTGCCCAAGGTTGATGGCCTTGTGCTCGATGGCAAGACGGGACATCACCTCGAAAACGGAGGTCTGCGTATCGGCAAAGATGGGATTCATGGGATCATTGGCTGTGGCAGGTGGACGGCACGCCTTCCTTGGCAGAACTGCAGACGGGGTGCAAACGACCTGACCCATCAGCGCACCTGATCACTCCTATCTGTGTACCGATCTCGCCATGGCTACCGCGCGTGTGCTAAGTTCCGCTGTATTTATATTTCACAAGGTTTTTCGACAGGACCAACTGCACATGCTCACGCTCAAAGACCCCACGCTCCTCAAGTCTCAATGCTACGTCAACGGAGCCTGGATCGGCACCGGCAAGGACGCGGTCGACAACCCGGCCACGGGCGAAACTCTCGCAAAGGTGCCTTCCCTCGGTGCGGCTGACGCTACGGCTGCGGTTGAAGCCGCCGATGCAGCCTTCAAGCCCTGGTCGAAGAAGCTGGCCAAGGAGCGCTCGGCGATCATGCGCAAGTGGTTCGATCTCATCATGGCGAACCAGGAAGACATCGCCCAGATCATGACGGCGGAGCAGGGCAAGCCGCTGGCGGAAAGCCGTGGCGAAGTGGCCTATGCCGCCTCGTTCATCGAGTTCTACGCGGAGGAAGCCAAGCGCATCTATGGCGAGACGATTCCCTCGCCGTTCCCCAATTCGCGCATCATCATCCAGAAGCAGGCCATTGGTGTCTGCGCGGCGATCACGCCATGGAATTTCCCGGCCGCCATGATCACGCGCAAATGCGCGCCGGGACTTGCCGCTGGTTGTACCTTCGTGGTGAAGCCAGCCCCTGACACCCCACTGACTGCCCTGGCGCTCGCCGAACTGGCGCACCGCGCCGGATTGCCCGCAGGAGTGCTCAACATCATCACGGGCGATGCGGCAGCCATTGGCGGGGTGATGACCTCGCATCCCGCAGTGCGTTTCGTCGGTTTCACCGGCTCTACACCTGTCGGCAAGCTGTTGATGCGCCAGGCTGCGGAAACCGTGAAGAAGGTCGGCCTCGAGCTTGGCGGCAACGCGCCCTTTATTGTGTTTGATGACGCGGACCTTGATGCGGCCGTGCAAGGTGCGATCATCGCCAAGTACCGCAACATGGGCCAGACCTGCGTCTGCACCAACCGGCTCTATGTGCAGGCCGGCATCCACGACCGCTTCATCGAGAAGTTCGCGGCGGAAGTGATCAAGCTGAAGGTCGGCAACGGCGCGGAGGTCGGCGTCATGCAAGGACCGCTGATCAACGACAAGGCCATCGAGAAGGTGGAGCGGCACGTGGCCGATGCCATCGCCAATGGCGCCAAGGTCGTGGCAGGTGGCAAGCGCCATGCGATGGGTCGCACCTTCTACGAGCCAACCGTGCTCACCGGCGTGACAACAAAGATGCTTGTGACCCGCGAAGAGACCTTTGGCCCAGTCGCCTCGGTTTACAAGTTCAGCGAAGAGTCCGAAGTTGTCGAAATGGCGAATGCCACCCAATACGGCCTGGCGAGCTATTTCTATACGAAGGATCTCGGACGCGCCTTCCGGGTTGCGGAAGCACTCGAATACGGCATGGTCGGCATCAATTCCGCCATCCTGGGCACTGAAGTTGCGCCCTTTGGCGGTGTCAAGGAATCTGGCCTCGGGCGAGAGGGCGGCAAGCACGGCATGGACGAGTTCGTCGAGCACAAATACATGCTGGTCGGCGGCCTGGGCTGACAAACGGCCGGGACCGCATTGGACGGCACAAAAAACCCGGCTGACACAGCCGGGTTTTCATTTTCGGTCGCTACAAAAAGCTTATTCAGCCGTCTCGGCAGGACGCACTGGCCTTTGAACAAAGCCGGGCATCTGGTTCACTGGCGCAATCCCAGCCACCGGGCGGCCAAAGCCGACACGATCAGAAGGATCGCGCACGGCACGCTCCGATGGATCGCGCCCGATCTTGGACTGCAATGACATCAAATCGATGAATTCATCGGCCTGGCGACGCAGGTCATCCGCAACCATCGGGGGCTGCGTGGTGACGGTGGACACCACCGACACACGAACGCCACGACGCTGCACGGCCTCGACGACGGAACGGAAATCGCCGTCGCCAGAAAACAGCACCATTTGGTCGACATGGGGTGCAAGCTCCATCACGTCGACAGCCAGTTCGATATCCATGTTGCCCTTGATCTTGCGGCGACCGGCAGCGTCGGTAAACTCCCTCGCGGGCTTGGTGACGACGGTGTAGCCGTTGTAGTCCAGCCAATCGACCAGCGGACGGATCGACGAATACTCCTGATCCTCCACCAGAGCGGTGTAATAGAAGGCGCGAACAAGCGTGCCGCGCGACTGAAACTCCTTCAGGAGCTTGCGATAGTCGATGTCAAATCCCAGGGATTTCGACGTGGCGTAAAGGTTGGCACCATCAATGAAAACGGCGATTTTATCACGGGATGTCATTATATATCTCCAAAATCTAATTTTGCGGCTTTGCCGACAACAATCACGATTTATGCTCGGCCTAGCGCAAATTTGCACAGCCGGTCAAGCAACTGCGGCTTGACCTTTCAAAACCGTCATCAACTTATCAACAAGCCGTAGCACAGAGACGCCACACGCTTCTACCTTGCATTTCAACCTCGGCTGGGTTAGCGGCTCTTTATTCAAGAACAATATGTTCAAAAAAGGAGCCGCCCCATGGCGCGCGTAACCGTTGAAGATTGCATCGACAAGGTCGATAACCGCTTCGAGCTGGTGCTGCTTGCAGCACATCGTGCCCGCATTATCGCTTCCGGTGCCCCACTGACCATCGACCGGGATCGGGACAAGAACCCCGTCGTGGCGCTCCGCGAGATCGCGGATGCGACGATACAGCCAGAAGACCTGAAGGAGGAGTTCATTCACTCCTTGCAGAAGCAGGTGGAAGTGGACGAGCCTGAGTCCGAAGTCGTGCCGATGATCGCCTCTTCCCAGAGCCGCACACAGGTCAACGCTGTGGATGATACGAGTGTCTCGTTCGACCGCATGTCGGAAGACGAGCTTCTGCGCGGTCTCGATGGTCTCGTGGCACCCTCGCCTTCCGCCAACAATTCGGATGATGACAGCGAAGACTGAGTTGTCCCGACCTTGCAGTCGGGTGTCGATCAGGCAATTGCAGATCAAAGCGGCGGAAACGCCGCTTTTTTCATGCCTGCAAGGCTTTCAATTCAGCCAAAAGAAAAGGGCCGGGTAAACCGGCCCCTCACACACCGAATCAAACGGAAGCGCCGATCAGCGGACCACCACAACCTGCGTGCCGACGCGGACGCGGGTGTAGAGGTCAATCACGTCATCGTTGAGCATACGGATGCAGCCCGAGGACACCGCCTGTCCGATGGTTTCCGGTTCGTTGGAGCCATGGATGCGGTAGAGAGACGAGCCGAGGTACATCGCACGGGCACCCATCGGATTTTCAGGTCCGCCAGGCATGAAACGTGGCAGATCAGGGCGGCGCTTCAGCATCTGTGCTGGCGGCGTCCAGGTTGGCCACTCCTGCTTGCGCGTCACGGTCTTGGTGCCGCCCCATTCAAAGCCGGGACGACCGACGCCGACGCCATACTTCATGGCCTTTCCGCCATCCATTACGAGATAGAGACGCCGCTCCTTGGCGTTCACCACAATGGTTCCAGGGCGATGCGGACCGGCGTAGGGGACGGTTTCGCGGGGAATGGGTGTTGCTGCAGCACGTCCGCCGCTTGCATTTGACGGGGTGACGTCAAGAACACGGCCCGTCAGCGGATCAAGGACAGTCTGCGATGCCATGGTCGTGCTGCAAGTACCAGCAAGGATAACGGTGGCGAGAAGAGCCATACGGCACATGGAAAAGCCTCTTGAAAAATCAAAATACAGCGATAGTGCTGGAATGTTTGTTAGAGACCGCTTCAAGCTGATTTGGCAAGCTGGGATGCCGATCAAGCCATCGTGATCGGCGCATTTGGCACAATGACCGTGTTCCTGTTGCAACAGTTCAGACCTGTGAAATCGAGTTTTTTTACCCGCATTCCTTGACAGGACGCGCCACGCAGGCGAATGAGCCTCACAATATCTCTGGAAACAGGGCGCGTAGCTCAGCGGTAGAGCATTCGCTTCACACGCGAAGGGTCACAGGTTCAATCCCTGTCGCGCCCACCATTTCGGGACACAGGGACGGTTCGAAAATCCCGGCGGAATTAACCGTCCTTAACGATTCCTCGCATGACACCTCCCCAGTTTGTCTTGACTCTGTCACAGAGCACCTCCATATCGCTCGCACCTTGTTAGCACTCCCAACCAATGAGTGCTAAAGGGCTTTATTCTCCAGTTCCGGGCATGGGGCCCGGCCAGAGCAATATGAGGAACCGCATGAAGTTTCGTCCTCTGCATGACCGCGTCGTCGTCCGTCGTCTCGAAAGCGATGAAAAGACGAAGGGTGGCATCATCATTCCCGACACCGCCAAGGAAAAGCCCCAGGAGGGCATCATTGAGGCTGTCGGCCCAGGCGGCCGCGATGAAGCCGGCAAGCTGATCCCGATCGACGTGAAGAAGGGCGACACCGTCCTGTTCGGCAAGTGGTCGGGCACCGAGGTCAAGATCGATGGCAAGGAGCTCCTGATCATGAAGGAATCCGACATCATGGGCGTGATCGTCAAGTAGTTCACTTCTTCGATCCACCCACCCCCGTAATTCAAATACACACGGCAATTCTAGCCGACATGGAAGGACAGTCCAATGGCTGCCAAAGAAGTACGTTTCGGAAGCGATGCGCGCAACAAGATGTTGCGCGGCGTCGACATCCTCGCTGATGCTGTCAAGGTCACACTCGGTCCCAAGGGCCGCAACGTCGTGATCGAGAAGTCTTTCGGCTCGCCCCGCATCACCAAGGACGGTGTCACCGTCGCCAAGGAGATCGAACTTGCCGACAAGTTCGAGAACATGGGCGCACAGATGGTCCGTGAAGTGGCCTCCCGCCAGAATGATCATGCGGGCGATGGCACGACGACCGCCACCGTTCTCGCCCAGTCTATCGTGCGTGAAGGTGCCAAGGCCGTGGCCGCCGGCATGAACCCGATGGACCTGAAGCGTGGTATTGACCTTGCCGTCACTGCCATCGTCGCTGACCTCCAGAAGAACTCCAAGAAGGTCACGTCCAACGCCGAAGTGGCGCAGGTCGGCACCATCTCCGCCAACGGCGATACGACCGTGGGCAAGATGATCTCGGATGCGATGCAGAAGGTCGGCAACGAGGGCGTCATTACGGTCGAAGAAGCCAAGACCGCCGAGACCGAACTCGATGTCGTCGAAGGCATGCAGTTCGACCGCGGCTATCTCTCGCCCTACTTCATCACGAATGCCGAGAAGATGATCGCCGAGCTTGAGGACGTTTATGTCCTCATCCACGAGAAGAAGCTCTCGTCATTGCAGCCCATGCTGCCGATCCTCGAAACCGTTGTTCAGTCCGGCAAGCCACTGCTGATCATCGCGGAAGACGTGGAAGGCGAAGCGCTTGCGACCCTCGTGGTCAACAAGTTGCGTGGCGGCCTCAAGATCGCTGCTGTGAAGGCACCGGGCTTCGGTGATCGCCGCAAGGCGATGCTGGAAGACCTGGCGATCCTGACTGGCGGCACGATGATCGCGGAAGACCTCGGCATCAAGCTCGAGAACATCACGATCAAGGATCTCGGCCGCGCCAAGCGCGTGCGGATCGAGAAGGAGAACACCACGATCATCTCGGGTGCCGGCAAGAAAAAGGACATCGAAGGCCGCGTGGCCCAGATCAAGGCGCAGATCGAGGAAACCACCTCGGACTATGACCGCGAAAAGCTCCAGGAGCGTCTGGCGAAGCTGGCGGGCGGCGTTGCCGTCATCCGCGTCGGCGGCGCAACCGAGATCGAAGTCAAGGAAAAGAAGGATCGCGTGGATGACGCGCTCCAGGCCACACGCGCTGCTGTGGAAGAAGGCGTGCTGCCAGGCGGCGGCGTTGCCCTTCTGCGTGCCATCGCTTCGGTTGCCAAGCTGAAGACTGCCAACGAAGACCAGAAAACCGGCATCGAGATCGTCCGCAAGGCGCTCACGACCCCGGCCAAGCAGATCATCGAGAATGCCGGTGATGATGCGCCGGTGATCGTCGGCAAGCTCCTCGAGAACGCGTCTTATGCCTATGGCTACAACGCGCAGACCGGCGAGTACGGCGACATGATGAAGATGGGCATTATCGACCCGACCAAGGTGGTTCGTACAGCCATCCAGGATGCGGCTTCGGTGGCTGGTCTCCTGATCACCACGGAAGCCATGATCGCCGATGCTCCAAAGAAGGACTCTGGTCCTTCCATGCCGGGCGGCGGCGGTGGCATGGGCGGCATGGATTTCTAAGGAAATCCTGTCCATCCATAAAGACAGCAGAGGGCGGCCTTCGGGTCGCCCTTTTGCATTTCAGCGATAGGCGGAATAGGTTTGCTTGATGAGCCGCATCATCGACTACTACTTCACAATCGCGTCCCCCTGGACATATCTCGGCCACGGCCAGTTCCTCCAGATCGCCGCGAAGCACGGCGCGACCATCCGCTACAAGCCGATGCCCATCCTTGAGGTTTTCGAGGCCACAGGCAGCCTGCCGCTTGCGAAGCGGCCGGTGGTGCGACAGCGCTATCGCTGGCTGGAAATGCAGCGCTGGCGCGTCAAGCGCGGTCTGCCGCTGACGCTCCAGCCCTCCCATTTTCCGCTGGATGCCACACTGATCAACGCCGTGATCATTGCGCTAGCGAGCAGTGGGCATGATCCCGCTGAGCTGACCGGCAGAGCCTTGGCGGGGGTGTGGGCCGAAGATGCCAATCTCAATGATGAAGCCACCATTGCCGCATTGATCACGGGTTGCGGCCTGTCTGCACCAACCATTCTGGCGCAGGCCAGATCAGAATCCGTCTCAGCTATCCTCGCGCAAAACGGCCAAGACGCCATTGCCGCCGACGTCTTCGGAGCGCCGGGTTACGTGCTCGATGGCGAGGTTTTCTGGGGGCAGGACCGGCTGGAATTGCTGGATGATGCGCTCGCATCGGGCCGTGGGGCCTATCGGCCAGTCTGATTGGATCAAGCGCTGCGTCGATATCTCTGGAAATTGCCGCAATTTTGACGGATGTTGGTTCTTGCTGGAACAACCTAGGGTCGAAGCCGTTACATCATGTGCCGGATATCGGTCGAAGCGCCAGACAGGAGATACCCCATGCTGAAATCACTCTCGATCGCCGCAGCGATCATCGGGATTGCCGCCGGCCTCACGGCCTGCAACTCGCCAGGCGAGCGCGCGGTAGGCGGCGCGCTGATCGGTGGCGGCTCAGGCGCGTTGATCGGTGGCGCGCTGGGCGGACGCCGCGGAGCGCTTCTTGGAGCTGGTGTCGGCGCTGCAGGAGGCGCGGTGATCGGAGCGTCATCCACGCCGCAACCGGCCTATGGCTATCCACAGCCGGTCTATGCCGAACCCGCCCCGGTCTATCGCCGTCCGCGCGGCTGCCCTTACGGTGCCTACGAGGATGAATACGGCAACGTCTACTGCCGCTGACGGTTCAGACCCTGCCCAGCGAGACCTCTGCATCCTTCCGGATTCGCGCCACCATCGAGCGCAGGCCGTTGGAACGCTGTGACGAGAGATGGGCCTTGAGGCCCAGCTCTTCGAATTTCGCAAAGGTGTCCGTGGCGACAATCGCGGATGCCGTCTTGCCTGAGTTGATTGCAATTGCCAGCGCCACCAGCCCGCGCACGATCAACGCATCGCTGTCACCCCTGAAGGTCATGACAGGGTCAGGGCCTACCCCCGTTTCAGCGGCCAGCCAGACCTGGCTGGCACAGCCCTGGACGCGGTTGGTTTCCGTCCGCAAGACATCAGGCAAGCCGGGCAAGGCCTTTCCGATCTGGATGACATAGGCGTAGCGCTCTTCCCAATCGTCCAGGAAGGACAGGTTTTCCGCGATGTCTTCATAGGTTGGCAGTGTCATCCGGTGGGACATGCCGCGCCGGATCGAGACCGTCAAGATACATGCCCTGCGGCTCTATGGCTTGCCTGGTTTTGCGGCACTTGCCGCGTGACGGGCGGCATCGGCACAGACCTGCGGCTGGGCCTTGCAATAATTGATCACGGATTCAGCCGACGCTGGTTGCAACGCCTTCGCCTCGTCGGCGATACCGACCATGCTGCGGGCCACCCTCAAGGTCTGCTCAGGGGCCAGCACCAGAAGCAGGCCGACCGCTGCGGCAATGCGAAAGAGCGCCATGCAAAGCCCCTGCTTGTATCCTCACCAAATCCTGAACAGCATTGCCGGAAAGACGTGAAAATTTTGGGCTGAATGTCTTGCGCATTCGATCCACCCTATTTTCGAAGGATTAACCATGCCATCCGGAAAACAGCATCTGCCCCTCTGGAAAGACCCGGAAACATGCAGTGTGTCCCCATCTTAGGCATCATTTAAGGGGCATTGCGCATAATCGCCTCCACAAGATTCGCGCCTGAGCGTCGGATCGGGAAATGGTGTGATGACGTCTGCGACCCCGTCCTGGCGCGACCTGAAATGGATGACGACCGGCGCCTTGACGCCGCAATCGCGGGTGCGCCTGTTCCGTCGATGCCGCCTGATGAATGCTGTTGCGATCCTCGCTGTGTTCCCTCCCATGGCCATGCTGTCAGGCGAACCTGTCGCCGCCATCGCGGCCTTGTTTCTTTTCGGCATCCTGCCAGCTTGCATCGCGCTGGATACGCGACGTCCCGCTGGCTTGGACCGCGCGGTCCTGATGAGCCTTATCGTCTCTGGCGCATTGCTGGTGGGGGGCGTGCTGAGGGGCATTCCACCGATCTCGGCCCTTGCGCTCCTTTCGATCTGTCTGATCGAAGGCTTCATCGTCGGCAACCGGCCGATCCGCCTCAAGGCTGCAGCAATCACGGGCATTGCCGCAACCGCCATGATCGCTGCGCCACTGCTCCACCCGCAGATGGCCAGCGATGGGCTTTCTGGCCTGTCCCCCTGGATCACGATCACCATTGCGGTTCTGACTGTCGCCAATGTCGTGGTGCTCGTATCGGAAATGCTGCACGCCGTCGCACGCGAGCGCAGTGTCGCACGCGAACAGCGCATCCAGAGCCGCGAGATCGAGACCGTTGTATCGGAAACGGTGGTCGCTACCAACAGTTCTGGGGCTGTGCTTCGCGTCAGTGACAACGCGGAACGCGTTCTGGGGCTGCCCGCCGAGGCATTGAAGGCGCGCGGCTTGTCCGAACTGGTGCTGGTTGCAGACAGGCCACTTCTGCTGAGTGCTCTGTGCGATTGCGCCCAGGGCGCGACCGCCCGCAAGCTCCGCCTTCGCCTGCGGACCTCCGCCAGCAATCAGGCCCCCCGCTACCGCTGGATCGAAGCGCATGTCTTCCCTTCCGTGATAGGCAGCGAAACCGCCATGGCGACCTTGCGCGACATCAGCGATCAGGTTGCCGAGGAAGAACGGCTGCTGGTTGCAGCCGCCGAAGCAGAGGCCGCGAAAGCTGCACGTTCAGCCTTCTTGTCCACCGTGAACCACGAACTGCGGACGCCGCTGAACGCCATCATCGGATTCTCGGACATCCTCGCCAATCCTGCAACAACGCCGCAGAATCCCGAGCGTTCACGCGAATATGCGGCGATCATCAACGGTGCGGGACAAGATCTGCTGCGCATGGTGACAGCGATGATTGATGTCACGCGGCTCGACACGGGTATCTACGAATTCGATGCGGAGTCGACGAGCCTGCTGCCATTGGTGGAATCGGCGGTTGATGCATTTCGCCAGGATACTGAAGCCAAGCACGATCTCCCGCTGAAGGTCACCCTCACCACGACCGACGAGAACATGCAGGCCACCGTTGATCATCGTGCCATACGCTCGGTGTTGGCCGAACTCCTGTCGAACGCTGCGAAGTTTGGCGGCACTACCGGTGCCATTGCTGTTGATCTGTCCAGCAACGACGACACCCTGCTGATCAAGATTACCGATCGCGGGCCAGGAATTCCCGAGGCGCAACTCGCCGCGCTCGGCCAGCAGTTCGGTCGCCTCGATGAAAGCCTGTCACGCGAACATGGCGGCATTGGACTGGGCCTGTCGCTGGTGCGCGGTCTGGTCGGCTTGCACCATGGCAGCGTGCGTTTCGAAAGCAGACTGGGCAAGGGCACGACGGTCATCATCGCCTTGCCTCGCCCGGGATCGGTACAGAAGCAGGCGCAGGTGCAGGTCCAGGGGCAGATCCAGCCCTCCAACATTCATCCGCTGGTCCAGCCAGCAGCTACGAAAGCATCGACCAATGCCGCCAACGCCTCGGAACGCCGCAGTGCCTGATTCCAGATACCCTTCGATGGACAAGAACCCGGCCATGGATGCGATCCTTGCGGCGGGAGAACCCGTGCGCAGGCTCGCCAAAGGCGAGACGACGCTGACCCGTATTCTGGGACGGCGCATCCTCAAAAATCCTGCCGCGTCGCTGGCTTGGATCGTTGGTGGCGGTGCGGCTGCCTGCATATTTGGCAACATCATCCTGATGCAGCCCGAGCGGCACCGCGCCCCGATGTTCGTGGGCAACCCCCTGATCCACGCAACGCCGCAGCCATCAAACACCCCCCTGCCTCAACCACGCCCCGCCACCATCGACCGGGAAGTGGAAAATCTGCGCAGAATCGAGTTGCTGCGCGACATCCAGCTTGAATTGACGACACGCGGCTTCTTCACTGGTGAGCCTGATCCATCTGCCCAGGCGAAAACCAGCCAGGCCATCCGCGACTTCCAAGTTGCCGCACGACTACCTGTGAACGGCCAGGCCAGCGATGCGTTGCTCGCTGCAATCCTGACCTCGAACCTGCGCCCCAAGGACCAGATCATGGGCCTGCTTCGCAGCAGCACTGACCGGCTGGAGCGCCCGGAGACCGTGGTGGCCATCCAGCGTGCCCTCACCAAGATCGGCTATGGCCCCTTGCGTGACGATGGCACTTTCGGAGCAGGCACCCGCGCCGCTCTCGACAAGTTCGAAAAGGACCGCAAGCTTCCCTCACGCGCGGACAATCCGGCCCGAGTAGTACGTGAACTGGCGCAGGCCTCCGGGATTGCGATTGAATAGTTGGCCTTGTCGCGGCACTGCTGCATAAGCGTTGTGCGTCCTTCGAGGCTCGCTTCGCTCACACCTCAGGATGAGAAACTTCGTATTTCGCAATTCTCCTGACTCTTCATCCTGAGGTGCGCAGCGAAGCGGAGCCTCGAAGGACACACAACACCGCTGCATAAGTGACCCATGCGCCTTCGCTCCGACATCTTCGTGTCCGCCTATATCCGCCTGCGCAACGGCGAGAACGCCTTTGCCGTGGTGCGCCGCAAGGGTGCGGCTGAAGCAGGCGCGGTCTTTGTCTGCATCGACCGACTGGATGGCACAGCCGACCTTTACGGCCCCGCGCCCCAGACAGTCTCCGACCAGACCGGCCAGGACCGGACCTTCCAGCGGATCAGCAAGGACGGCGCGACGCCCCTCGATATCGCCGAACGGCTGACACGGGAGTTGCGCTTCGATCACGATATCTGGATCATCGATGTCGAGGATCGAGGTGGAGAAACGCGGCTTGATTTAGTTCATATATAAACTATAGCGATTGGCCGCAGCCAAAGCGCTGGACAAGCCGGGCCGGGTTGCGGCAAATGACGACCAACAACGACACCTCGGGAGGGAGTGCCCATGAAAATCCTCGTGCCCGTGAAGCGGGTGGTCGATTACAATGTCAAAATCCGTGTGAAGCCGGACGGCTCGGGCGTTGATCTCGCCAACGTCAAGATGAGCATGAACCCCTTCGATGAAATCGCCTGCGAAGAGGCGATCCGCATCAGGGAAAAGGGTGGAGCCACAGAAATCGTCGTGGTGTCCGTTGGCCCCCAGGGTGCGGCTGAAACCATTCGCACCGGCCTCGCCATGGGCGCGGATCGCGGTATCCATGTGAAAACCGATGCGATAGTGGAGCCGCTGGGCGTTGCCAAGATCCTGAAAAAGCTGATCGAGCAGGAGCAGCCCGGCCTCGTCATCATGGGCAAACAGTCCATCGACGACGACATGAATGCCACGGGCCAGATGCTCGCCGCCCTGATGGGCTGGCCGCAGGGCACCTTTGCCTTCAAGCTGGAGGTTGCTGGCGACAAGGTGACCGTGACGCGCGAAGTGGATGGCGGCCTGCAAACCGTATCGCTGAAGACACCTGCCATCGTCACGACCGACCTGCGCCTCAACGAACCGCGCTACGCTTCGCTGCCCAACATCATGAAGGCGAAGAAGAAGCCGATCGACGAGCACACCCCTGAATCGCTGGGCGTCGACATCGTGCCACGCCTCACCGTGCTGAAGACAGTGGAACCCGGCGGCCGCAAGGCCGGCGTCAAGCTGGGTTCACCTGCCGAACTCGTCAACAAGCTCAAGGAAGCGGGAGTGATCTGAGATGGCTGTTCTTCTGATTGCCGAACACAACAACGCATCGCTCAACGGCGTGACCCACAAGGCCATGACTGCGGCAGCCGCCATCGGCAGCCCGGTGCATGTGTTGGTCGCGGGCAAGGGCTGCACGGCCGCCGCCGCAGCGGCCGCTAAGATCGCGGGCGTGGACAAGGTGCTTGTCGCCGATGACACGGCCTACGAACATCTGCTGGCAGAGCCGACTGCGGCCTTGATCGCTGGCCTTGCAGGCAGCTATGCCGCCATCATCGCGCCCTCCACTGCCGCCACCAAGAACGTGATGCCGCGTGTCGCCGCTCTCATTGATGTCCAGCAGATCTCCGACATCACGAAAGTGATCTCCGCCGACACATTCGAGCGCCCGATCTATGCGGGCAACGCCATGCAGACCGTGCAATCCAAGGACAAGGTGAAGATCATCACCGTGCGCACCGCATCCTTCGCGGCTGCACTTGAAGGCGGCTCGGCCAAGACCGAAGCCGTGGCATCCGCCGGAAATCCTGGAACCTCCACATTCGTCAGTCAGGAAATCGTCAAGTCGGATCGCCCGGAACTGACGGCAGCCAAGATTGTGGTGTCTGGCGGGCGGGCGCTCGCCTCATCCGAGAACTTCAAGAAGGTCATCGAGCCTCTGGCCGACACGTTCGGCGCGGCGGTCGGCGCCTCCCGTGCTGCGGTGGATGCAGGCTATGCACCCAACGATTGGCAGGTCGGCCAGACCGGCAAAGTCGTTGCCCCGGAGCTTTACGTTGCGGTCGGCATCTCGGGTGCCATTCAGCATCTCGCGGGCATGAAAGATTCCAAGGTCATCGTCGCCATCAACAAGGACGAGGAAGCGCCGATCTTCCAGGTTGCGGATTTTGGTCTGGTCGGTGACCTGTTCACGATCGTGCCGGAATTGCAGGCGGAATTGGCGAAGGCGGGGAAGTGAAATGCTGTCCTTCCCCCCTGGGGGAAGGTGGCTGCCGGAGGCAGACGGATGAGGGAAAGCCTCGACTGTGGTGTCTCTCCCTCATCCGGTCGGCATCCGCCGACCACCTTCTCCCCTGGGAGGAGGGATCTGTTCTGCCCCGAAATGACCCTGACTTGACGCCCGAGCCATTCCCGCCGACCCTGCCACCATGAACGCACCCTGCCTGCCCGACACCTTCATCACCGCCGCTCCCCGCCCACGCCGCAACACAGTGGCCGTTGCAGTCGGCTCTGTCATGGTCGGCGGAGCACACCCCATCGTCGTTCAGTCCATGACCAACACGGACACCGCGGACATCGAAGGCACAGCCCAGCAGGTCGCCGCCCTGTGGCGTGCGGGATCAGAGGTGGTGCGCATCACCGTTGACCGCGATGAAGCTGCCGCCGCCGTTCCCCATATCCGCGACCGGCTGATGGTTCGCGGTGTCGATGTTCCGCTGATCGGTGACTTCCATTACATCGGCCACAAGCTGCTGGCGGATCATCCGGCCTGTGCCGAGGCACTGGCGAAATACCGCATCAACCCCGGCAATGTCGGCTTCAAGGAAAAGAAGGACCGGCAGTTCGGCGCGATCATCGATATGGCCCTGAAGCACGGCAAATGCGTGCGCATCGGAGCCAACTGGGGATCGCTTGACCAGGAATTGCTGACCCATCTGATGGACCTCAACGCCGCAAGCGCCCACCCCATCGACGCCCGCGCGGTCACCCGCGAGGCACTGGTGCAATCCGCGATCCTGTCCGCCCACCGCGCGGAGGACATGGGGCTGGCCCGCGACCGCATCATCCTCTCGGCGAAGGTTTCCGCCGTGCAGGATCTCATCGCCTGTTACAGGATGCTGGCGGAGCGCACCGACCATGCGCTGCATCTGGGCCTGACGGAAGCGGGCATGGGCTCCAAGGGCCTCGTCGCGGCGTCCGCTGCCATGGGCATCCTGCTGCAGGAGGGCATCGGCGATACCGTGCGTTACTCCCTCACACCTGAACCCGGAGGCGACCGGACTCTTGAAGTCAAGGCCAGCCAGGAACTGCTCCAGACCATGGGCTTCCGCACCTTCACGCCGCAGGTCGCGGCCTGCCCCGGCTGCGGCCGCACGACCTCGACGGTGTTTCAGGAATTGGCGAAGGACATCCAGACCTGGCTGGCAACCTCGATGCCGGACTGGAAAGAGAAATACCCCGGCGTCGAAAGCCTCAACGTCGCGGTCATGGGCTGCATCGTCAACGGACCCGGCGAAAGCAAGCACGCTGACATCGGTATCTCGCTGCCCGGCACAGGCGAGACGCCGAGCGCTCCAGTGTTCATCGACGGCAAGAAAGCTGCGACGCTGAAGGGAGCAGGCATTGCGGGCGAGTTCAAGACGATGGTGAACAGCTACATCGAGCAGCGGTTTGGGGGGTGAGCGCCTAGCCGTTCACTCAACATGCGCCATGGCATTCCCGTCATGCGTCCTTCGAGGCTCGCTAGCGCTCGCACCTCAGGATGAGCAGCTTGCAACCGCGCAGCAGCGTCGGGAGTTTAGGCTCCTGTCATTCGTGCAATTCCCAACGATCCTCATCCTGAGGTGCGAGCGCTAGCGAGCCTCGAAGGACGCACAACGACTGTGCAATTCGGCTTCCACGTTGCGTGCAGATTGCCCACGAACGAAGCCCAGTCACAATTCCCCCCGATTTATCATAGGCTTGCACCGCATAAACCTGGCTTGAGCGCATCTCCCCTCCCGCCTACCCTAGAGCCAGCAGGGAAACCGGGAGAGCATGGTCACACGCGTTGCCACAGTGGCGTTCGAGGGCATTGAGGCGCGGGCGGTGGATGTGCAGGTGCAGATCACTTCGGGCAATGTTGCTTTTGTGCTGGTCGGCCTGCCGGACAAGGCGGTGGCGGAATCGAAGGAACGCGTGAGGGCCGCGCTGACGGCCTCTGGCCTCGCCCTTCCCGCACGACGCATTGTGGTCAATCTCGCACCCGCCGACCTGCCCAAGGAAGGCTCGCATTACGATCTCCCCATAGCGCTGGGCATCATGGCGGCGATCGGCGCGATTCCACCCGATGCGATGGAGGGTTTCACAGCACTGGGTGAACTGGCACTGGATGGCAGCCTCACGGCAGTGGCGGGCGTACTCCCCGCAGCTGTTGCCGCCAACGGACGCGATCATGGGCTGATCTGCCCTGCGGCGTGCGGCTCCGAGGCGGCCTGGGCCGGTGGCGATATCGACGTGCTGGCCCCGCTGTCGTTGATCCAGCTCGCCAACCACTTCAAGGGCACGCAAACGCTCGCCCGGCCCGAGCCGAAGATGGCAAACTCCCCCATCGAACTGCCTGACCTGCGCGACATCAAGGGGCAGGAAAGCGCCAAGCGTGCGCTGGAAATCGCAGCCGCCGGCGGTCACAACCTGTTGTTCTCAGGCCCGCCCGGCTCAGGCAAATCAATGCTGGCGGCTCGCCTCCCCTCCATTCTGCCGCCGCTGTCACCGCGTGAATTGCTGGAGGTCTCCATGGTGCATTCCGTCGCGGGCGTGCTGGCTGGTGGCGCAATCACGGATCGCCGCCCCTTTCGGGCACCCCACCATTCGGCCAGTATGGCGGCACTGACCGGTGGTGGCCTGCACGCCCGGCCCGGTGAGGTTTCACTGGCACATCACGGCGTGCTGTTCCTGGACGAGTTGCCAGAATTCTCACCCCAAGCGCTCGACAGCCTGCGCCAACCGCTGGAGATCGGCGAGGTCGCCGTTTCGCGGGCCAACCACCGCGTGACCTATCCGGCCCGGTTCCAGTTGATTTCGGCCATGAACCCTTGCCGCTGTGGCCGGGCGACGGAGCCGGGCTATGCGTGCAAGCGGGCACCCAACGAAAAATGCATCGCGCAGTATCAGGGACGTCTGTCCGGCCCCTTTCTCGACCGCATCGATCTCGCCATCGAGGTGCCTGCGGTCTCGGCTTCGGATCTGGTTCTGCCGCCGCCTGCCGAAGGCTCGGCAGAGGTGGCGCGGCGCGTGGCAAAGGCCCGTGAGCGCCAGCGCGAACGCTACCTCGCCATGGGCCTCGACAACATCTTCCTCAACGCCGCGACACCGCCCAACGTGATCGAGGAGGTGGCGAAACCCGATGCACAAGGGCAAGCGCTGATCCGCGACGCGGCAGAGAAACTGCGGCTCACGGCGCGGGGCTTTCACCGGGTGCTCAAGGTCGCCCGCACGATTGCCGATCTCGATGGCGCGAAGGATGTCGGGCGCATCCATCTGGCGGAAGCACTGTCCTATCGCGCGATGCATGAGCGCATCGCGCTATAAATCCTCCGCAGGTCTGAACCAATCCCGGCAAATCCGCCACTTCGGCGCAACCCTTGCGAAACCATCGCTGCACTTGCTGACGTGAAATAGCGGCCATTCGCCTGAAGTGTTGCCCCAGGGACACGCAACATCCACGCTCCGTCAACAGGTTGCGCCCATTCTTGTAGGTGGGATCGTACCCTTGGGAATGAATTGTCCGTGCCGTTTGATCTTGACCTTGGAGCCTTCTCCTTCGCGCTGAACGCCGCTGCCATCGTGGCCGTGATCGCCTCGGTCTGGCTGCTCAAGGACATGCTGCGTGCAGAAAGCAGAGTGAAGCAGGCCGACGCGCGGGCGGAAGACCTGGCGGATCGCCTGTTTTCCATGACTGAGACGATGGAGCACCAGAAGCGCCTGCTTGAAAGCCAGAACGATCTGGTGGTCAGCCGCGATCTCGCCGGGGTAATCACGGCCGCCAATGGCGCGTTCTGCACTGCTGCCGGGCATTCCGCAGACCAGATTGCAGGGTCGACTTTCGATTTTTCCAGCAAGCGCATCCCACGCGGCAACGGAGTCGATCTTGCAGATCGCTATGATCAGGCAGTCATGCAGAACGGGCAAGAGCGCTGGATCGCCTGGTCGGTGCTCCCCGTCCGGAACCGTGATGGACAGCTGGCTGAATACTACGCGGTCGGTCGGGACATCACCGAACGGCGCCGCGCCGAGGCTGCAAACGAGGCGAAATCACGCTTCCTTGCCACCATGAGCCACGAGATTCGTACGCCCCTGAACGGTGTGCTGGGCATGGCGGGCCTCTTGCTGGACACGCGGCTCGAACCAGAACAGGGAACATATGTTCGCGCCATCAAGACATCGGGCGAAGCGTTGCTGTCCCTCATCGACGAGATTCTCGACTTCTCCAAGATCGAGGCGGGTAAGGCCGATATTGTCTCTGACACGTTCGATCTGCATCAGATCACTGAAGGTGTGGTGGAACTGCTGGCACCGCGCGCGCAGGGCAAGGATCTTGAGCTGGCCCTGTCCATCGATCCGGCCACGCCACGCCTGGTGATGGGCGATGCCGCTCGGCTGCGGCAGGTTCTGCTCAATCTGGCGGGCAATGCGGTGAAATTCACGGACAAAGGCGGCGTCGCCGTCGTTCTTGGCGCGGATATCCACGGCATCACAATCGACATCGAGGATACCGGTCCCGGCATCGCGGCTGACAAGCTGGAGACCATCTTCGCGGAGTTCGAGCAAGCCGACGGCTCCGGCGGCAAGCGCCATGAGGGCACCGGCCTGGGCCTTGCCATCTCCCGCAAGCTGATCGAACGCATGGGTGGCAGCATCGCCGTCAAAAGTGAGCCCGGGATCGGCTCCACCTTCACGCTCAAGGTTCCCTTGCGGGTCGCCCTGGGCGGTGCGCCCGATGCGCCGCCCGATCTCAATCTGGACCACAAATCGGTTCTCGTGGCGGCAAACGGACCCTACGAGGGTCATTTCCTGGCGCAGCGCCTGCGCGAGCAGGGTGCCGATGTGCGTCTTGTCAGCCATTCCCACGCTGCACTGGCCGAAATGGCGCAATCCCGCTTCGATCTCGCCATCATCGATTGCGGTCTCGGTGTCGAGGAAACCCGCCAGCTTGCCACAGTCGCACGCACCAGCGGTGTGACCCAGAGGCTGGTGATGCTGTCGCCCTATGAGCGGCGCAGCTTTGGCTCACCCGCAGAGGCCGGCTTCGACGGCTACCTCGTCAAGCCCATTCGCCCGCGCTCGCTGTTCGCCCGCTTGAGCGAATCCGCTGTGCAGGAATCACCGCCCGATGAAAGTGGCACCACTGGACCACAGCGCAGGCAGACCAGCGTCTCGGTCCTGCTGGCCGAGGACAATGACATCAATGCCCTGCTGGCAACCAAACTGCTGGAGAAAAGCGGCGCATCCGTCACCTGGGTAAAGGATGGCACATCGGCCTTGTCCGCAGCGCTTGCATCCATCCACGGCACGGGCCACCGCTTTGACGCCATCGTCATGGATGTCCGGATGCCAGGCGTGGACGGTAAGACGGTGGTCAGCCACATCCGCTCGGTGGAAGGGGCCGCTGGTCATGCGCCGATGCTGGTGGCAGCGGTCACTGCCAACGCCTTTGCGGAAGACAGGGCCGCTTGCCTTGCAGCCGGGTTCGATGTTTTCCTGCCAAAGCCAATGGATCGCGCGGCGATTGCCGCCTTCATGCAGGATGCGGCCCTGCGCTTGCAAAGATTACGCCACGCCGCTTGACCTTTGCGAGAACCGTCACAATTCTGTCGGTGATCTCTGGTTTTTGTCCTACGTCCTTGGACAAGGAGCCAGACTCATGCAGCACGCCGTGACGGCCAACCTTCGCAAGATATTTGACACAATGCGCCCTATTCTCACCAAGGGATCGCCTGGAGA
Source organism: Hyphomicrobiales bacterium (assembly GCA_031378805.1). Classification (GTDB taxonomy): domain Bacteria; phylum Pseudomonadota; class Alphaproteobacteria; order Rhizobiales; family Beijerinckiaceae; genus JADCCX01. Next base: position 34,928 of record JANNEO010000088.1, on the reverse strand, counting down.
TCAACGCTTGCGCAAGCCTGGCGGTGATGTCGTTCGTGACACGATGGGACTCCCGGTGTCGCTGGGACGCATCGGCCCTCTCGAGGTTCGGCTCGCCACCACCCGCAGAGAGATCCGCAAGGCACAGCGGCTACGCTACAAGGTTTTTTACGAGGAGATGTCCGCTGTCGCGCCAGCGCATCTCGCGCTCGTCAAGCGGGACAAGGACGCCTTCGACCGGGTCTGCGACCATCTGCTGGTGATCGATCACGACTATCGTTCTGGCCCGATGAAGCTGAAGCGTCCGAAGGTCGTGGGCACCTACAGACTGCTCCGTCAGGATGTCGCAGACGGGAATTTCGGCTTCTACACAGCAAAAGAGTTCGACATTGATCCGCTGATCAAGCGCCATCCGGGACAGCGCTTCCTGGAGCTTGGCCGCTCCTGCGTGCTTGCACCGTATCGCAACAAGAAGACAGTGGAACTGCTCTGGCAGGGCATCTGGGCCTATGTCCTGCATCACCGCATCGATGTGATGATCGGCTGCGCCAGCCTCGAAGGCATCAGGCCTGAACAGATGCAGGAAGAACTCGCGTTTCTGCATCACTTTGCCCAACCGCTGGAAGGGTGGAATGCCACCGCCGTGAAACATCTGCACCAGCCGATGAATCTGCTGTCGAAAGAGGCCGTCAACCCGAGGCGGGCGCTGACCAATCTGCCACCTCTGGTCAAGGGCTACCTCCGGCTGGGTGCGCGCATCGGTGAGGGAGCGGTCATCGACCGCCAGTTCGGCACGACCGATATCCTGATCATTCTGCGGGTTTGCGACATCGACCCGCGCTACATCAACTATTACGGCAACAATGCCGATCGTTTCGCGGCCTGATCAGACTGTGGGGCGGCGATAGGTCCAGACACGGGCCGGCGGCAGATTCTTCCACACCCGCCGCGAAACGGAAGCGACAAAGCCCTCGCTCAGAGGCATCGGCGAGGCGTTCATGTAGGTGAACTGCACGAAGGGACTGCCAGGCAGCATCAGGCTGAACGCAGCCTGCAACAACTGGACCCGTTGCTTGTCCGGCCGGGTCAGCAACGGTAGACTTGAAACGATCGCCGATATCGGGCCGTCGATGTGCGCCGCCAATGTCTCGGCGAGCGCGTAGGCATCACCCTGGATAACATTGACAGCTGGAAAGCGCTGGCGCAGCAATTTGGCAAAATCGGCGCTGTATTCAACGAGATAGAGCCGCTCAGGCGCGATACCTCGTGCCAACAGTGCCTGTGTCACAGGCCCAGTCCCTGGACCAAGCTCGACTATAGGCCCTGGAATAACCGGGTCGACCACAGCCGCCATCTTTGCCGCAAGCGCCTTGCCCGAGGGGGCAACAGCACCCGTCTTGAGTGGATTTTCAAGCCAGGATTTCAGAAACCGCGTTTCATCATCAAGGTCGATTTCCTTTTTCTTCACACGGCGGGGCGCAAACGGACGGCGAACAGGATCAAGCAAACTCTGGAAACTCCGACAGCGGCAAAGCCTTTTTGATCTTCTATCGACGTTCTGCCGATTTGTCACGGACCACCCGCAGCAACTGGACTGACACGGCGTTCGCTTGCAATTTGTTTACCCACAAGCAAAGAACATGCCGTATAGCAGAACAGCCTGTTTCACGCGCCAGCAGACAAGGATAATCTCGGCTTCATGGCTTTTGGACCACGCCTCGAGTTTCGCCAGACGCAATCGCTGGTCATGACGCCGCAGTTGCTGCAGGCGATAAAGCTGTTGCAGCTCTCGACGGTGGAACTCTCGAGCTATGTCGAGGCGGAGCTGGAGCGCAACCCGCTGCTTGAGCGCCGGGACAATCCGGACGACGCCCCTATTGCACAGCCCGAACCTGGCGCGGATGTCCCGTCGGTGCAAACCGAAGGCGACTGGGCGAGCGATGAGTTGCGCACGGATCGCGCGGCGATCGAAAGCGATATCGGCACGGACCTGAGCAATGCCTTCCCGGACGAGGCCTCCTCACCAGCCGCGCCCCGGTCAGCACAGGTCGAAGGACCAAGCCTGCCATCGCTCGATGGCGGCGGACGGGGCCTGAAGGGTGGCTCATTCGAAGACGACGGGACAGGCTTCGACAGTTTCGCGGCAGCAGGCTTGTCGCTTCAAGACCATCTCGAAAACCAGACGTTGTCGCAGCTCTCGACCGGCCCTGATCGTGGCATCGCACTGGCCCTGATCGAAGGCATCGATGCAACCGGCTACCTCACCGAAGCTCTGAGTGACGTCGCGGAGCGCCTGGGAGCGGAGATCGAGGATGTCGAAAGCGTGCTGGCCGTGATCCAGCAATGCGAACCGACAGGCGTTGGCGCCCGCAACCTGGCGGAATGCCTGGCGCTGCAGCTCAAGGAGCAGGACCGCTACGATCCCGCCATGGCGACGCTGGTTGGTCACCTCGATCTTCTGGCGAATCGCGATTACCAGCAACTGCGCAAGCTGTGCCGTGTCGATGAAGAAGATCTGGCCGACATGGTGGGGGAAATCCGCCGCCTGGACCCCAAGCCCGGCCTGATCTTCGGCAGCGAGTCCGTGCAGAGCATCATTCCGGACGTCTTCATTCGCGCCGCGCCCGATGGCGGCTGGGCGGTGGAGTTGAACAGCGATGCCCTACCCCGTGTCATCGCCAACAAGAGCTATTACGCCCGTGTGTCGCGCACCAAGGATCCGGTTGGCAAGAGCTTCATCGACGAAGCCTGGGCCACTGCCAACTGGCTCACGCGCAGTCTCGAGCAGCGGGCGAAGACCATCCTGAAAGTCGCAAGTGAAATCGTGCGCCAGCAGGATTCGTTCTTCATGTACGGCGTGCAGTATCTCAAACCACTGAATCTCAAGACCATTGCGGAGGCGGTCAGCCTGCACGAGTCGACGATTTCTCGCGTGACATCGAACAAACACATGGCCACGCCGCGCGGCACGTTCGAGATGAAGTATTTTTTTACCGCCTCCATTGCGGGTGCTGGAGGCGAAGATGCCCATTCAGCGGAGGCAGTCCGCCATCGCATCCGGCAGTTGATCGAGGGAGAAACAGCCTCCGACGTACTGTCCGACGATGCCCTGGTGACGGCGCTCAAGGGACAAGGCGTTGATATCGCACGGAGAACGGTTGCAAAGTACCGCGAGGCAATGCGCATACCCTCCTCTGCCCTCAGGCGAAGAGAAAAGAAGGCCATGCCTTCTCGTTGACACTGCAAGGCGGGACTCCTACCTTCATACTGCCCAAGCTGCTTCGGTTTGCGGGCCGCTTGGCCACAACAAGCGAAGGAGGAAGCCCATGCTTCAACGCACGTCGGACGTCCGTGTCTCTGGCAAGAATCTCGACATCGGCGCAAGCCTCAGGGGTCAAGCGGAGGAACGGATACACGATGCGGTGGTGAAGTATTTCGATGGTGGCTTCCGCAGCCGCGTCACGGTGGAGAAGGAAGGCACGGGCTTTCGCGCGGACTGCACGGTTCATCTCGACACTGGCGCGGTGATGCGCGTCTCGGGCTCGGCCCATGACGCCTATTCCAGCGTGAGCCAGATCGTCGAGCGGATCGGCAAGCAGATGCGCCGCGACAAGCGCAAGCGCACGGCCTATTCCAGTGGCAGCCAGATCGGCGATGGACTGGATGACGCGGTGGAAAACGGCGTCAGCCTCACCGAGTTTGAAATTGAACCGGTTGAAAAGAGTGATATAGGCCTTTCAGCGAGACCAATCGTAGCGGAAAGGGTGGATCGGCTGGAGCGGGTTTCGTTGCAAGACGCAATCACCAGAATGGAGAGCAGCAGTCTTTCCAGCTACGTGTTCCGCAACAGTGGAACGGAGCGCGTAAACATCCTGCATGAACGGACAGACGGTTCCGTCGGCTGGATAGATGTGGATGACCGTCGGGCCCAAAGTGTTGGCTAACTGAAGCGTTGATAGATTTCGGACACATGGCGCGGCTCTTGCACTGGTGACAAACAGGCAATCCCCGCTCGAAGGGCAATAAACGATGCCACTGACCGATATACTGGCACTGCAGGGCATCATGCCCGCTGTGCGCGTGATCACGAAAAAAGCCTTGCTGGAGGCGATCGCAGATCAGGCCAGTACCATCACCAACCTGCCGGCACGCTTGATATTCGATGCCCTTCTGCAGCGCGAACGTCTGGGGTCAACAGGCATTGGCGGTGGCATTGCCATCCCGCACAGCAAGTTCGACGGACTGAAAAGCCTCGTTGGCCTCTTTGCCCGGATCGAGAAACCGATTGCCTTCGATTCGTTGGATGGCGAACCGGTTGATCTTGTCTTCGTGCTGCTCGCGCCGGAGGGTGCGGGTGCGGATCACCTCAAGGGACTGTCAAAAGTCGCCCGTGTGCTGCGCAATCCCACCATCACCACCAAGCTGCGCGCTTCGAAAAGTGCTGACGTGATCCACGCCCTGCTGACCCAGACTGTGGAAACCTCCAAGGCGGCCTGAGCGGTCAGCGCCAGACGCGGCTGACATAATCCAGGGCGAACTGATCAGGCACTGACGCGACAGCGGCAAGCCCCTGCAGCGCAGCATCTGGCGCTGTGATCAGGTGGATGGGGATGTCATCGAGGTAACCGTTCGCCCGCCCCCTGCTGCGTGTTATCCCCGCAAATGCCGCTTCCCCAAGCCAGGAGCTTCCGGCGAATCGGGGCGCAATTCCCCCGCCGATGAACAACCCACCCTTGGCACCAAAGGTCAGCGCCATATCGCCCGCAAAACGGGCGAGAAGCCCGAAAAACAGGCTGACCGCATCCACCGCCTGGGAATCCGTGGCCTTCAGTGCTCTGTGTGCAATGGCCGCAGGTGTCACATCGCCATCCGCCATCGACGCGACGCCAGCGAGGGCCTGGTAGAGCCGCACGAGACCCCGCCCCGAAAGCACGTCCTCAGCCGAGATCACGCCGTCGCCAAGGTGCGGCCACACCGCATGTTCCGCGGGCATTTCCGGCCCGATCCCGACGTGACCTCCCTCGCTGGCAACCGGCAACCAGGCCGCGCCTGGTCGCAACAATCCACCGACGCCAAGTCCTGTGCCAGGACCGACCACCGCCATCGGCCCGCCCGGAAACCCAACACCACGCCCAAGTTGCATAAGGCTCCCCTCCCGCAGGAAAGGCAGTGCCAGACACAGCGCTTCAAAGTCATTGAGCAGAAGCCCCTGCTCCAGCCCGAGCTGATCCGCCAGCTGGGGACCATCGATCATCAGGGCACCGTTCGCGGTTGTGGCATTGCTCAACACTGCCTTTCGCCCCACGACTGGCCCGGCCACAGCCAGCAGGAACGAGCGTGGCGTGGGAAATCCACCTTCGGCAAGCGCTCGACGAACCTTTTCAGCGAAGCTGCTCTCGCCCGCCGTATCAAGCCGCACCATTGGCGACAACGGCCTTTGCGACGCATCCAGCAAGGCGAACCGCGCGTTGGTGCCGCCGACATCGGCCAGCAGGCACGGAAAGGGGAACGCCACGGGCTTTGCTGCAAGGCGTTCCATCCTGCGCTCAGGTCAGGTTGCGGGGCCGCGCCTTGGCGACGCGTCGCCCAGCGAAGCCAAAAAGCTCAGCCATGGAGGGCAGCCGCCGCCCACGCGTCAGGAACCGTTCGATCTCCGTGGCAGCGCGGATACCCTGAAGCCAGGCTCCACCAACGGTTCCCCATTGCTCGACGCTTGTCGCCTCGCCCGTGAACCATATCCGCTCGGCCACCGGTGCCCGCAACGCCAGCCTCGCCATCGCATGGCCAGGCCGCGCGACCGACCATCCACCCCGCGAAAGCGGATCCATGCTCCAGTTGCTGCCATGCACGATCTTCAGGCTTTTCGCCGCCGAGGAGCCGACCTGGCAGTCCAGCCAGTTCTCGACGACTTCAGCCATAGCTTCAGCCCCTTTCGCGGCAACCTCGCGCGCTTCGGCACCTCCGAAATCGGCGAAATGCACACCCCGACCGCCGCCACCCGCCAGCATGTAGAGTGAGTGGTTCTCGTCATTCAGCAGGATCACAGCCCTGTCCCGCTCTTCCCAGAAGGGATCGTCGCCAAGCGTGAACACCAGGCGTTCATAAGCACCGTGGGGCAGCGCGTGGGCCGCTTCAAGATGGCTCTCCGGCAGGCCAGGCTCAAAAGCGATGGACCCATTGGCGATCAGCGTCGTGGGAATGGTGAGCAGGACGGCCTTAGCCCTGATATCGCCAGCTGATGTCTCCACCGTCACGCCAGATGCCACCTGCCGGATGCGCTTGACACTGACGCCGAGGCTGGGCGTGACACCCTGGCTGGCGGCCGCCACCAAGGCACCAAAGCCGCCTTCGACAAAACGGTCCTCGCTATCCACGGCATTGGCGAAATCCTCCGCGCTGACATGGCTCAGCGCTATGCCACAGGCATGGGTGCCGTGCAGTTCCCCCGCCAGGATTTGCCAGCGGTCCGTGCGGTCCACCGCGAGTTCGGCGGCAGCTTCAGGATGATCATCGGCAATGCGCACAATGCCGCGATCGATCTTGCGCCAGGCCCGCCAGAGTCGCATCTGGCCCCAGGTTCCCAGGATCTCCTCGCCGTCGATGACAATTGGCCACTTGTCGGCGGAACGGAGGCCGATACCCAGGCGTCTGGCCTCCTTCACAAGCGGATTGGCCTTGCGCGCATGAAGCCAATGCGCACCGATATCAATTCCCTTGTGGCGCCCAATGGTCGTTGTCCAAGTTCGCCCGCCGATCCGGCCGCGGGCCTCGACATGCGCGACAGAAAGTCCGCTATCCTGAAGAGCCAGCGCCGCTGCAAGCCCGGCTGGACCCGCACCAACGATGACGACATCGACCTCGGTCATGATTAAGGCTTCCGATCAGACCGCCTTTTCGCGGTCAAACTGGCCCGCAGCACGGAATCGGTAGAGATAGGTCGGAACGATGGATTCCACCGAACCTGGCGCGATTCCCAACCCTTCCAGCGTGCGCCCCTGGGCGCGCGCAGCTTCTGACACCACGGTATCCGATTTCAGCATCAGCACCTGATCATGCGTCAGGAGTGGCTTGGGAAGCAGGCCGAGAATCTTGCCCTGCAATTCGGCAAGCGGAAAGGGAATAGGGATCAAGGCCCTTTTGCGCCCGGTCTCGGCCAGGATATAGGTAAGAATCTCGCGGAAGCTCTTCACCGCAGGTCCGCCCAGTTCATACACCGTGCCAGCTTTGGCCTTGCCCGCAACGGCTGTGGCGACCGCTTCTGCAACGTCCCCCACGAACACCGGCTGAAACTTGGTCTCGCCACCGCCGATAAGCGGCAGCGCGGGCAGGTATCGCGCCAGCGTGGCGAACTGGTTGAAGAAGTTATCCTCAGGGCCGAAGACGATCGACGGGCGCAGGATGACGGCGGAGGGAACGTGCTCCAGAATCGCAGCCTCGCCTGCAGCCTTGCTTCTGGCATAGGCCGCGGGAGACTGGCTGTCCGCGCCAATCGCTGAGACATGGACGAGGTTGGAGATGCCGGCTTTCTCTGCTGCCATCGCAATCGCGCGCGGGCCATCGGCCTGCACCTTCTCGAAGCTCTGGCGCCCGCTCTCGAACAAGATGCCGACAAGGTTCACAACCGCGTCAGCACCCTGCACGGCCCGCATGACAGAGTCAGGGTAACGCAGGTTGGCCTGCACCGACATGATCTGACCCACGCCACCCATGGGCTGGAGATGACCCGCAAGATCAGGCCGCCGCACCGCCACGCGCACCCGCCAACCCTGCTTTGCCAAGGCGCGAACGACATGCCGACCCACGAAACCCGAACCGCCAAAGACCGTGACCAGACCCGTCATCGTGAACTCCCTTGTGCGATGCAATATCCTGCATGGCGCTGTTTAGCAGGCTGGAGAGAAAGGGGAAGGCGCATGTTGTTGTCCTTCTCCCCTGGGAGAAGGTGGTCGCCCCTTGGCGAACGGATGAGGGAGAATCGCAGACGTCAGGGATTCACCCTCATCCGCCCTGCTCCGCAGGGCACCTTCCCCCAGGGGGGAAGGGAAAATGGCTTCATCACCGCCCGGTTTGCCCCCGATGGCGCAGAAAATGATCAGCCAGCACGATCGCCATCATCGCTTCCGCGACAGGCACAGCCCGGATGCCGACACACGGATCATGCCGTCCTTTGGTCAGGATATCGGTCTCATTGCCGTAGCGGTCGATGGTGGCACGTGGTGTCAGGATCGACGAGGTCGGCTTCACGGCAAAACGCGCCACGATGGGCTGGCCCGATGAAATGCCCCCAAGGATTCCCCCGGCGTGGTTATTGGAAAAGCGTATGGCGCCGTCATTGCCAAGCCGCATCTCGTCGGCGTTCTCCTCGCCCTTCAAGGAAGCCGCGCCCATGCCCGCACCGATCTCGACACCCTTGACCGCGTTGATCGACATCATGGCCGAAGCAATATCCGCATCGAGCTTGCCGTAGATAGGCGCACCCCAACCGGCAGGCACCCCTTCCGCCACCACCTCGATCACCGCCCCCACCGACGAGCCATCCTTGCGGATGCGGTCGAGATAGCCTTCGAAGAAGGCGGCCTTCTCCTTGTCTGGGCAGAAGAACGGATTCTGGTTCACTTCATTCCAGTCCCAGCGGGCACGATCGATGATCTCCGGCCCCATTTGCACCAGGGCGGCGCGAATGGTCACACCAGGGATGACCTTGCGGGCAATGGCACCGGCGGCAACCCGCATCGCCGTCTCGCGGGCGGAAGACCGACCTCCACCGCGATAGTCGCGGATGCCATACTTCATGTCGTAGCTGTAATCGGCGTGGCCCGGCCGGTACTTGTCCTTGATGTCGCCATAGTCCTTGGACCGCTGGTCAACGTTCTCGATCAGCAGGCCGATGGACGTTCCCGTCGTCACCTGTTGGCCCGCGTCATCGTTGAACACACCAGACAGGATACGCACCTGATCGGGTTCCTGGCGCTGGGTCGTAAAACGGCTCTGGCCCGGACGGCGGCGTTCGAGATCCTGCTGGATGTCATCCGCGGTCAGAGGCAGGCCCGGAGGGCAGCCATCGACGACGCAGCCAATGGCAGGGCCATGACTCTCGCCAAATGTCGTGACGCGGAAGAGGTGACCAAACGTATTGTGGGACATGACCGGGTTCTTTATCTCGCCCCTCTTTGGCCGCTTGCACGACTCCCGTCAAATCGCAGTGACGGGTTTGTGAGAGCGTAAGGTCGTTTCGTGTAATGCAGGAGCAAGACCATGGGCCTACCGGAGTCTGTATGCCCAAGCGCATGGAGGATGACACGATGTCTTTTATCACCAACCGCCGCACCATTCTTGCCCTCTGGCTGTCACTCGCCGCAACCGCCGCCTTCGCGCAGGCAACATCGCGCGAGGCCAGGTTTTCTGCTGCCACCCTTGCAGCAGCACAAGCCAGCAACAGGCCCATCGTGGTCGAGGTGTCCGCTCCCTGGTGCCCGACCTGCAAGGCACAGGCGCCCATCATCAAATCGCTGACTGAAAAGCCCGAGTTCATGAACGTGATTATTCTGAAGGTGGATTTCGACAGCCAGAAAGACGCCTTGAAGGCACTCAACGTTACCATGCAAAGCACGCTCATCGCCTACAAGGGCGCAACCGAGACCAGCCGCTCGATCGGTGACACCACGGCGTCAGGCATCGAGAAGCTGTTCAAATCCGCGATATGAACGGATAGAGTTGACGCACCATGCTCACGACTCTTGCCCTGGCCGCCCTTGCTGGTGTCCTCTCCACGCTCTCACCCTGCGTACTGCCCATCCTTCCCATCGTGCTGGGGGCCGCAGCGGGCGAGCACCGAAGGGGACCGCTCGCGCTTGCGGCTGGGCTGGCGCTGTCTTTCGTGATCATCGGCATGTTCATCGCCACGATCGGCTTTTCGATTGGACTGACGGGCGATGTGTTCCGTATCGCAGCGGCAGTGCTGATGATCGTCATCGGCACCGTTCTTGTCGTGCCGCAAATCTCGATGCGGCTGGCCGCGGCAGGCGGTCCGGCGGGCAACTGGGTCGAGCAGCGCTTCGGCGGCTTCTCCACGGCAGGTCTCGGCGGCCAGTTTTCCGTGGGTCTTCTGTTGGGTGCGGTGTGGAGTCCCTGCGTCGGCCCGACACTGGGTGCGGCGTCGGTGCTGGCGGCCAAGGGCGAGAATCTCGGTCAGGTCGCACTGACCATGTTGGTCTTCGGCATTGGCGCCGGGCTGCCGCTGGCCCTGCTGGGCTCGCTGTCCCGTGAAGCGCTGGTACGCTGGCGCAACCGGATGCTGGCGGCGGGCAGCAAGGGCAAGATGATCTTCGGTGCCGTGCTCCTGACGGCTGGCCTTCTGGTGATCAGCGGCCTGGACAAGCGGATCGAGGGCTTCCTGGTCGACATCTCGCCGGAGTGGCTGACGGTGCTGACCACGCGGATCTGACAGTTTCAGTCGATGTGGCTGCCGCCGCCCCTCCAGCGGCAAGCGCCTTTCGTGAACACCAGAACCCTGCCCTGCCAGATTTCTTCTGTGGCCGCCCGGTGCGGCGCATAGCCGCCGATCATGGCCATCAGCACCCTTGCCACGCCACCATGGGACACCAGAACGCTGTCCTGTCGCAGCATAGGCAGAAACCCGCGCACCCGCTCTGTCAGCATGGCGTAGCTTTCGCCACCTGGAGGGACGGCATTCCACTTGTCGCGCTCGCGCTGCGCAGCTCCACCAGAGTCTGCCCGGCGCACGTCTTTCCACGTCATGCCTTCCCAGCGGCCAAAGGTGAGTTCCTTCAAACGCTCATCCGTCTTGAAATAGGGGGGATGCAGGCCGATGGCATCGCGTGCCCGCTCCGCTGTCTCCCGCGTGCGCAGCAGCGGGCTGACCCACCAGTCGATATCTTCCGGCTGGGGATGCAGCGTCTTGAGGATGACACCTGCTTCAGCCGCCTGTACGCGGCCCAGATCGTTCAGAGGGATATCACGCTGTCCTTGCAACCGCCCCTCGGCATTCCAGTCGGTTTCGCCATGGCGGATGAAATAGAGGGTATGGGCGATCATCGGGCTGGCCGAAGGCTCAATCCTTGTCCAGTGTCATGTCTGGCGCGGTCGGGTTCTTCATGCCGACGATATGATAGCCCGAATCAACGTGGTGGATTTCGCCCGTCACGCCCCGGGACAAGTCGGAGAGCATGTACATGCCCGAATCGCCGACCTCGTCGATCGTCACCGTGCGTCGCAGCGGCGAGTTGTATTCGTTCCACTTCAGGATGTAGCGGAAATCGCCGATGCCCGATGCCGCCAGCGTCTTGATCGGACCAGCGGAAATGGCGTTGACCCGGATGCCCTTCGGCCCAAGATCCGCCGCGAGGTAGCGCACCGACGCTTCGAGCGCCGCCTTCGAGACGCCCATGACGTTGTAATGCGGCATCCACTTCTCGGCACCGTAATAGGTCAGCGACAGCATCGATCCGCCGGTTTCGGGCATCAGCTTCTCGGCGCGCTGAGCGATGGCGGTGAAGGAATAGCACGAAATCAGCAGCGATTTGGTGAAGTTGCCCTCTGTCGTATCGACATAGCGGCCCGTCAGCTCGTCCTTGTCGGCATAGGCGATGGCGTGCAGCACGAAGTCGAGGCCGCCCCAGAGCTTTTCCACCTCCGCGAAAACAGCATCCATCGAAGCGGTATCCGTGACGTCGCAATGCCCCATGACATGCCCGCCGACCTCAGCTGCCAGCGGCTCCACACGTTTCTTGAGCGCATCACCCTGATAGGTGAAGGCCAATTCCGCGCCCTGCATATGACACGCCCGTGCGATGCCCCAGGCAATGGACATCTTGTTGGCGACACCCATGATCAGGCCGCGCTTGCCGGCCATGATCGTGCCGCGTGGAGTCTGGGAAGCCATATGCTTCTCCCGCTTGGTTCAGATACGACCTTCGCCATAGCCGAAGCTTGACGCGGCGCAAAGCACGAAGCGGGCACTTATCGCGTCGATCATGCCGCCTTCATGGCCTGGGAAAATGCCACCATGTGGCCTTCGAGCTGTTGCGATGCCTCGATCAGCTGCTGGGCGACGAGCGCAACATTCTCCGCCGTCTCTCCGGTTTCGGACGCCGATATGCTGACGACCTGGACATCGCCGAGGATGACATGCGCGACATGCGCCGTTTCCTCAATGCTGCGGCTGATGGCGGCTGTGGAGCGTGACTGTTCCTGGCTGGCATCCTTGACGAAGCCCGCCACCGCTTTCAGGTCATCGACGCTGCCAATCACCTCGGCCATGGCGTCCTGGAGCGTCACACCCGTTTCGGTCATGGCGGCGATGAGGCCACGGATATCGGTTGTCGCCCGTGCGGCTTGTGCCGCCAGGTTCTTGACCTCGCCGGCCACGACCGCGAAGCCGCGACCGGCATCGCCTGCCCGCGCCGCCTCGATGGTGGCATTCAACGCCAGGAGATTCGTCTGATCAGCGACATTGGCAATCAATTCGACCGCGGCAGACGCCTTCTCGGCAATCGCGTTCAGGTGATCAAGGCGGTTACCCGCAAGATTGGCACGGTCTGCCATCTGCTCGACCGAAGCCAGGATACGGTTGCCCTGCATCGCCAGTTCCTCGACCGACATGGACAATTCGGACGTGGCGGCGGCCATCGACTGGATTGCGGCCGTATTGCCTTCCAGGCTGTTCTTGGTCGATGCCGTCCGATCCGACGTCTGGCGTGCGGATTCCGCCAGGATGGAGGACGTGGATGTCATGGCCTCGGCACCCTCGCTCACCTTGCGTGAGGCTTGGTTGACCTGGATGCCAAGCTCGCGGATGGATGCCAGCATCCGTTCACGCTGTTCCAATTCATGCGCCGCGACCTCCTGTTTTTCCGCATTCAGCGTGATGATGGCGAGGCTCGCGCCCCTCATTTTCTCGATGATACGCGCCATCTGGCCGATTTCGTCTCCGCGCTTCTGTTCGGGCGCTTCTCTGGAGAAGTCGCCCGTTCCCATCTGCAGGAGCGCGTGTGTCAGCGTGCGAATGGGCTTCACCACGCTGTTCAGCGTGATCAGCAAGGCAAGCACCACGAGCAGCAGGGCAACAGCGGCGGCGCCGAGCAGGATCTTCTGGTTGAAGGCCGCGTTGACCTTTGCCTGCTGGGCCTCGAGTTCGGACTCGACGATCTGCAGGTTGACGAGCTTGTCTATGGCAGCGGTCATCGGCTCGATCGCCGGATAGAGCTTGTTGTCCACGAAGAAGATGAGCTTTTCTGCGTCGCGTGCGGCGAGGATGCCAAGAATTTCCTCGACGCCAATGTCCGCCCGTTTCTTTTCTGTCTCCGCTTCCTTCACCAGCGCCTTCTCGGCTTCGGTGAGGTAGGTTGCGAGATAGGCCGTCCAGCGTTCGGCGATCACCTTGCGTGATCCCTGAACCTTGTCCAACCCCAGCGCAAAGCTGTATGATCCGCCCCGCACCTTGTGAGAGGTATCGACGATATCGACGGCATAGGCATCCGAAATCATCTTGAGATCGCGCAGGGGGATGACCCTGTCATCAAGGACGGTCTGCATGGCGCTTTCGCTGACACGCATGGTCCAGAAGGATGATGCGACAGCAAGCAGGGTCATGAGTGCGAGACTGACGACCGCAGCACTCAGGCGAACTTTGATGGATTTCATGAATGTAGCCCCGGATGATGCCGGATTAGCGACAAACTCTTAACGTGCGGTAAGATTGATCGTCGAAAGACGGTCCACTGAACGAAATCAGCGCAAAAGATCGTCAGCCAGCGAAGGAAAATCCACTGTGAGAAGCAAAATGAACTTCAGGAACAATAGGGTGATTCGATTTTGGCTGGCGACCGCAGTCCTTGCCTTTCCCGCAAGTCTTTCTCAGGCACAGGAATCCTACCCTGCCCGCCCCATCACCATGATCATACCCTTTGCTCCCGGTGGAACATCCGATGTGATCGCCCGCATCGTGTCCGAACAGATGAGCCAAATCCTCGGACAGCGGCTGGTACCGGAAAATGTTGCGGGTGCAGGCGGCTCCACCGCGCTGACGCGATTGTCTCGCGCTGCACCCGACGGGTACACCGTCGGCATTGGCAACAGCGGCACCAGTGCGGCGGTCTACTGGATCCACGACAACGTGACATTCAAGCCGGATGATTTTGCGGCTGTCGGACTGATAGCCAAGACTGCGCCGATGATTGTGCTGCGCAAGGATTTCCCGGCCAGCACAATGGCTGAATTCGTGACCCACATGCAGAAGAACCCTGGCAAGGTGACCCTCGGCCATGCCGGGACTGGCTCCTCGAACTATCTGATCTGCCTGAACTTCCTGCAGGCCGCCAAGGTGGAGGCGCAGCTCGTGGGCTATCGCGGCGCGGCCCCTGCCCTCAATGATGCGCTGGCCGGCTCCATCGACGGTGTCTGCGACGCCGCCACCTCGGTGCAGGCCCACGTCCAGGCCGGGACAGTGAAGGCCATGGCGGTTGCCACGGACAGCAGGCTCAAGAACGTGCCGGATGTGCCGACATCCGTGCAGGCCGGATTGCCGGAGTTTTCGATGCAAGGCTGGAACGCCTTCTTTGCACCCAAGGGAACACCCGCACCGGTGATCGCCAGACTGAACGACGCCATGCGCAAGGCGCTCGACAGCGACACCGTGAAGAAACGTCTGGAAGAACTCGCTGCCACCCCGGCCGCGGAAGCAGAACGCTCAGCCGATCACCTCGCCAAACTGGTGCCGGTTGAGGTGGAGCGTTATCGCAAGCTCTTGGGAAAATGAGCGGTTGACCAGCTTGCCATCACGCTTCCGGCGGAAAGGCCGCAGCGATCAGGGCGCGTGTGTATTCGTCGCGCGGGGTAGCAAAAATCTGGTCGACGGACCCGCTTTCGACCACCTTGCCATCCTTCATGACAATGACGTCATCGCAAAGGGCGCGAACGACGGCAAGATCATGGCTGATGAACAGATAGGTCAGCCCATGCGCAACCTGAAGGTTGCGCAGGAGGTCGATTACGGATTTCTGCACCGTGCGATCGAGCGCCGATGTCGGCTCGTCCAGCAGCATCAACTTCGGCTTGAGGATCAGCGCCCGCGCGATGGCGATGCGCTGGCGCTGCCCTCCCGAGAACTCATGCGGGTAGCGGTTGCGCATCCGCGCTTCAAGGCTGACCTCCGCCAGCGCCTCGGCGGCACGCTTGTCCCGGTCGCTGCGGCTGAGATGCGGCTCATGCACCAGCAGCCCTTCGGTGATGATCTCACCCACGGTCATGCGCGGGCTCAGCGACCCGAAAGGATCCTGGAACACCACCTGCATGTCGCGCCGCAAAGGCCGCAGCGCGGCACGATTCAGAGAACCGAGCGCCTTGCCATCAAAGGTCACTGTACCTTCTGCGGGCAACAGGCGCAGCAAGGCGCGCCCGAGCGTCGACTTGCCGGACCCGGATTCGCCCACGATGCCAAGAGTTCCACCTTTGGGCAGCGAGAGGGACACGCCATCCACGGCGACCAGCGGCGGAGCCTTACGGAAGAAGCCGCCCGGCATCCTGAAGGCCACGCGCATGTCCTTCGCAGCCAGCAGGATGGGCGCATTTTCGGCTGGCGGTTGCTTGCGGCCCGATGGCTCCGCCGCGATCAACATGCGGGTGTAGGCGTGCTTGGGATCGGCGAAGACAAGGGCAACCGGCCCCTCCTCCACCACTTCGCCATGGCGCATCACATAGACCCGGCTGGCAAAGCGCTTCACCACGTTCAGGTCATGGCTGATGAAGGCGATGGCCATGCCCAGCCTGTCCTTCAGCTCCGTCATCAAGCGCAGGATCTCGGCCTGGATCGTGACATCCAGCGCCGTGGTCGGTTCATCCGCAATGAGCAGCTTGGGAGAGTTCGCCAACGCCATGGCGATCATCACGCGCTGGCGCTGGCCACCTGAGAGTTCATGCGGATAGGAGTGCAGCCTGCCTTCCGGGTTG
This sequence comes from Hyphomicrobiales bacterium, assembly GCA_031378805.1. GTDB lineage: Bacteria > Pseudomonadota > Alphaproteobacteria > Rhizobiales > Beijerinckiaceae > JADCCX01. Next base: position 18,983 of record JANNEO010000088.1, on the reverse strand, counting down.
GGAATACGGACCAGCGCCAGAAGCTCGATAGCCTTGCGCTCGGCTTCGGAAGCAGACAGCGCCTGATGTCTGCGCAGCACGAGGGTGATCTGCCGACCAATGCGGTAGAGTGGATCCAGCGAGGTCATCGGCTCCTGGAAGATCATGGTGATGGCACTGCCACGGTGGGGATTGAGCGGCTGCTGGCGGATATCAACAAGTGCCCCGCCATCAAAGCTGACCGAGCCGGTAGCGACCCCGTTGCTGGCGAGCAGGCCCATCAGCGCCATCATGGTCTGGCTCTTGCCAGACCCGCTTTCGCCGACGATGGCGACAATCTCGTTGCAATGGATCGCCAGGTCGATGCCCTTCACGGCCTCGACGGTGCCGTCATTGGTTCGGAACGAAACGCGGAGGTTGTGGACGGCAAGGAGCGGGGGCAAAATGTCAGCCACAATGCACACCTTGGTTCGCACAAGCCTTATGCGTCCTTCGAGGCTCCGCTTCGCTGCGCACCTCAGGATGAGGACGTTTGTGCCTGGCAAACATCTCCTCATCCTGAGGTGCGAGCCAAAGGCGAGCCTCGAAGGACGCATAAGGCTTGTGCAGCAACTCCCACATCACCGGTCCTTCGGGTCCAGCGCATCACGCAGGCCGTCGCCGATGAAGTTGAGCGCGAAGAGCGTGGTCACCAGGAAGATGGCCGGGAAGATCAGCATGTAGGCCGCGCCCTGGATATTGCGGGCACCGTCGGAGATCAGCACGCCCCAGCTCGTCATCGGTTCCTGCACGCCTAAGCCCAGGAATGACAGGAAGCTTTCGAGCAGGATCACCTTGGGCACCAGGAGCGTCATGTAGACCACCACAGGCCCCAGCACATTGGGAATGATGTGCCGCCGCAAGATGCCGCCGTGATCCACGCCCAGCGCTTCTGCCGCCTGCACGAATTCCTGCTGTCGCAGCGACAGCGTCTGCCCGCGCACGATGCGGGCCATGTCGAGCCATTCCACCGCGCCGACCGCGATGAACATCAGGACGAAATTGCGCCCGAAGAACACCACCAGCATGATGACGAAGAAGATGAAGGGAAGCGCATAGATGATATCCACGATGCGCATCATCACATCGTCCACGCGCCCACCGAAATAGCCCGAGGTTGCGCCGTAGAGTACACCGATCAGCACACCGACACCGGCCGCGAGCAAGCCAATGGCAAGGCTGACCCGGCCTGCGATTAAGGTGCGGGTCAGCAGGTCACGCCCGTTGGCGTCGGTGCCAAAGAAAAACCGCCGGTACTCGATCGGCACCTGCACGGTCAGCCGCTGGCCGCCACCGTCACGGGCCGTCACCTCGGCAGGTCCAAAGAGGTCCGAGCGATCGAAAAACGCCAGCCCCCTCTCGTCGATGGCACGCGGCGCGACCAGGACAACCGTGACCATGCCACCGCTGATCGTGATTGTGTCGGCCCTGGCCCTCACCCGTTGCGCGATTCGCTCGACTGCGGGCTGGATGGCCTCCGGTGCCGGATGCGCAGCCAAGCCCGCTGGCACGCGGGTGTACTCCGGATAGACACGATCATAGGCATGGCCGGTCAGGTATGGCCCCAGAAGCGAGAGCAGGGTGACAAGCGCCAAGGCAAAGATGCTGGCCACCGCTGCCTTGTTGCGCTTCAGCCGCAGCCTTGCGTCATCCCAGAGCGAACGACCGATGTCAGGGGATAGCGCCGCATTAGTCATAACGCTGTACCGATGATGTGCGTCCTTCGAGGCTCCGCTTCGCTGCGCACCTCAGGATGAGGACGTATGTGTCTCGCACAAGGCTCCTCATCCTGAGGTGCGAGCCGAAGGCGAGCCTCGAAGGACGCGCAATGCAGATGCTGTCTTCCTCCATCACGCGTACCGCACACGGGGATCAAGCGCGGCATAAAGCACGTCGACGATCAGATTGAACACCAGCACGAAGCAGGCGATGATCACCACCGTTCCCATCACCAGCGTGTAGTCGCGGTTGAGCGCGCCCTCGACGAAATAGCGCCCGATTCCCGGCAGGCCAAAAATCGTCTCGACCACGACGGAGCCGGTCAGCAGCGCTGCGGCGGCCGGCCCGAGATAGGACACCACCGGGAGCGCCGCACCACGCAGCGCGTGGCGGATGATCGTGGCGTTTGACAATCCCTGTGCCCTGAGTGTGCGGATATGGTTGGCCCTGAGCATTTCGATCATCGCGGCGCGGATCATGCGGGCGACGACGGCCATCTGCGGCAGGGCCAGCACCAGCACGGGCAGCACAGTGTTGCGCAACGCTCCGTCATTCCACCCCCCGACCGGCAGCCAGGCCAGCCACAGGCCGAACACAACCTGGAACAACGGCGCTGTGACAAAAGTGGGGATCGTGATGCCTGCCGTCGCCACCGTGATCACGGCGTAGTCCGCCGTCTGGTTTTGCCTGAGCGCAGCAAACACTCCCAGGCTACCGCCAACGAGCAGGGCCAGCAGCAAGGCCAAAGCACCCAGCCGGATCGAAACAGGCAATCCCTTGGCAAAGAGTTGCCCGACCGTCAGATCCAGACTGGAGAAGGAAGGTCCGAAATCGCCGCGCAGCAAGCCTTGAAGATACAGCAGGTACTGCTTCCACAGCGGCTCATCCAGCCGGTAGAGCTTGCGCAGGTTGCCCAGCACCACGTCATTCAGGGGCTGCTCCAGATCGAACGGTCCACCGGGCGCAACCCGGATCAGGAAAAAGCTGATCGTCACCACCACCAGGAGCGTGGGGATGGTGGTGACAAGGCGGCGGAGTATGTAGGTCAGCATGGGGCTACACTCTTCCTTCTCCCCTGGGAGAAGGTGTCAGGCGACGCCTGACGGATGAGGGAGAACCACCTGCATCGGGATTCTCCCTCATCCGGCCGACAAGTGTCGGCCACCTTCCCCCCATGGGGGAAGGAAAGACAGTTCACGGATTCAGCCTGTAGAACCGGCTGGCATAGGCACCGCGCAGGTTCGAGGTGAAGCCCTGCAGCTTGTTGGAAACCAGGTTCTTGGTCGAATAGAAGAGCACGGGCGCATAGGGCTGATCCCGCGTGATCAGTTGTTCCGCCTTCAGCAGAATGTCGGCGCGCTTTTTCAGATCCGTCTCGCGCTCTGCGTCCTTCATCAGCGCTTCGAATTCGGTATTCTCGTAACGGGCATAGTTGAAGCCGGTGTTGTCTTTCTGGAACAGGAACAGGAAGTTCTGCGGATCGGAATAATCGCCGATCCAGCCCGCGCGTGCCGCATCGAAATCGCCTCGCTCGCGCAGGAAGGCAAAGTGCGTGCGGCCGTCCGTGTTGATGAAGGTCGTCTCCACGCCGATCTGCTTCCACTGGTCGGCGATGGCCACGACAGTGCGCCGGTTGTTGTCGGTCGTGTTGTAGCGGATTTCGACCTTGAGCGGCTTTCCCGGACCAAAGCCCGCGGCGGTCAGCAGTTTCTTGGCATTGTCTTCGCGCTCGATGGGTGACTTCTCCGCCCAGTCAGCCGCGGCAGGCTTGCCGTAATTGCCGATGCCGGGCGGCACGAAGGAATAGGCCGGCAGCATGGTGCCACCCCAGATCTGCTCGGCGATGAATTCCCTGTCGATGACCATCGACAGGGCCTGGCGCACCCTGAGATCATCGAAGGGCTTTTTGCCCATGTTGAAGGCCAGATAATAGGTACCCAGATACGGCGCGATCTTCACCTGATCGCCCAGCCGCTCCTTCAGGAACTTGGTCTGGTCCGCCGGAATATCCGTGGTAAAATGCAATTCGCCCGCCATGAAGCGCCGAGAAGCCGCCGCGAAATCCGGCGTCGGATAGACCATGACACGCTCGATCTGCACGCTCGAAGCGGCGTGGAAGTTCGGGTTCTTGTCCAGCCGGATATGCGAATTCGGCGTCCACTCCTTCAGGGAATAGGCCCCGTTCGATACCCAGTTTTCTGGCTTGGTGTAATCCGCGCCGTGCTTCTGCACGCTGGCGGCATGGACGGGATAACCCGTCTGGTGCGTCAGGAGTTCGAGAAAGTACGGCGTTGGCCGTTCCAGTGTGATTTCCAGCGTCTTGTCATCGATGGCCTTGACGCCGAGATCCTCGAGTTTCGCGCCCTCCTGCTTCTTGTTGACCTTTTCGGCGTTCTTGATGGGGTAGAGGATGTTGGCGTATTTCGCGCCGGTCTCGGGGTTGATGATCCGGCGGAAGGCGAAAACATAGTCCTGCGCCTTGAAGTCATCGCCATTCGACCATTTGGCATTGGCGCGGAGTTTGAACGTGAAGACCGTTCCGCCCCCGCTTTCCACATGGCTTTCGGCCACACCATAGACCACCTCGCCCTTGGCATCGTGGATCATCAGCCCATCATAGAGATCGCGCATCAGATGCGCCTCCACCACCGTGGATCCCTTTTGCACATCGAGCGTTTCAGGGTCACCGTCATTGCCGCGCAGGAATGTCACCTGCCCAAAGGCCCCCGATGACAGGAGCGTCGCGGTCGCAAAGGCGGCAGCGCGAAACAGGCGCGTATGGTGGAACATGGCTTAACCTCCGTTTTGTCACACGGGCAGCCTCCTCGCCGCCGTGGACCCATGCCGTAAGCTAGCCCCCATCACCGGCCTTTCGCAATCAGAGAAACGACGGATCGTCCAATCCAACAAAAACATTCCAATTCTGACAGTGGAAAATAGCGACATTTTATTGATGAAATGCTGACATAATAAATTTAACGGATAGTCTCCTTTCTTTCTTGAGGAGAGCAGGGATGGCGACTTCGCCCGAAAGGGTACGAGAGCTGCACGTTCATCTCGACGGCAAAAGCCTGAGGGCGGCCGCCCGCGCGGGAGATTTCACCGGACAGACAGCTGGTCAGGCACCTGGTTTCGTCCAGGGCAATATCGTCGTGCTACGTGCGGCTGATGCGGATGATTTCCTGCGCTTCGCAACGCTTAATCCCAAGATCACCCCAGCGGTGGGATTCAACCTCTACGTGCTGCAATCACTGGCGAAGAAGAGCATGGGATACGTGGCACTGGCCTCTCTGCCGTTCTTCGGCATGTTGTTGAGGGTCGGCATCGTCTATGTCATGCCCGATCTTGTGACCTGGCTGCCCAACCACATGCTAGGGCAGAAATAGTGCCGCAAACCCCCTCCCCGTTTCGTCCGGGGAGGGCTAAAGGTGTGGCATGACACAAGACACACCAGCGCCGCTTGGCCCCATCGTATCCTCCGGCCACCTCGCCTCCGGTGCGCTCCCGGCATTGTCGGAATTCGAGTTCGGCATGACCATGCTGAACCATGCCTTTCACCGCTGGATGGTGCGCTGCATGGCGGCGGCGGGCGTGCCGGATCTCTCGCCCTTCGATGTGCTGGTGCTGCATAACGTCAACCACCGCGCCAAGCCAAAGCGTCTGGCAGATATCTGCCTCGTCCTCAATGTCGAGGATACCCATGTCGTGAATTATTCGCTCAAGAAGCTCGAAAAGCTCAAGCTGATCAAGGGTGGCAAGGCGGGCAAGGAAAAGATCGTTGCGGTGACGCCAGCGGGTCAGCAGGCCTGCGAGAAATACAAGGCCGTGCGCGAGGGCCTGCTGGTGCAATCCGTGCAGACCACCGGCATGGACCCAAAGAAGCTCTCGGCATTTGCCGCCGAACTGCGAATGCTGTCAGGGCACTACGATCAGGCCGCAAGAGCTGCGGCGAGTTTGTGAGTTTCTCATGCTTTCGAAAGGAGCAACGCCATGACGATCTTTTGGAGCATCCTCCTCATTCTTGCAGCCGCGATTGGCGCAATTCTTGTGATTTCGGCGATGAAACCGAATCAGTTCCGCGTCACCCGCAGCCTGCAGATCAACGCACCGGCAGCCACGATCTACGCCAACCTCGTCGATCTGGAACGCTGGTCGCTTTGGTCGCCCTGGCAGCAGAAAGACCCTGCCATGAGCCAGAGCTTTGGAACCATCAGGCAAGGCGTTGGCGCGACCATGGCCTGGGATGGCAATAACCAGGTCGGAAGCGGTCGCATGGAGGTGGTCGAAGCGGAATCGCCAACCCGGACAGTGTTCAAGTTGAATTTCTACAAGCCATTCAAGGCCGAGAACCAGGCGGAATTCACGATCCAGGAAGCCAGTGCAGGCACCACAGTCCACTGGACCATGACCGGCCCGGCGCCGCTCATGTCGAAGGTGATGGATACGCTGATGAACATGGACCGCATGATCGGCCGCGATTTCGAACAGGGGCTGGCCAACCTCAAGCGGATCAGCGAGGCGTGAGCGGGACGATCACTCAATCGCTCCCATACCCCATCGCCCCTGCTCCTCCGTTTCCACCGCGCCTGGCCGCGCCCTGCGGATGCGGGCGAGCGCGGCATCTGGCGCCTCACCCCGTTCGGTCAACAGCCGCAGAGCCACCATGCCAGAACGACCAAGGCCACCGAGGCAATGCAGCAGCACGCCATGGCCTGCATCCAGCGCGGCATGGAGTTCTCTGGCAAGCCGATCCCATGCTTCCAGCGACGACGGGGCAGGCACCCCAAAATCGACAACCGGGAACGGTCGCCAAGCCATGCCGGATGCGGCAAGCAAGCCAGCGAGTTCTCCCGCCCCCAGACGCGCCATCTCTTCACGGCTGGTAAGGGAAACGACGACGTGCGGGCCAAAGCGCAGAATGGCTGCGACATCGCCCGCGAGATCGCCAGTGCGGCCCGGCAAACGGCATAGACCGATACGACCACCACCGTCCAGGCCAAGGGTGGCGATGCGAAACGGCTCGATTGTCATGCCACATCTTAGATTCCATCTTGCCAGCCGCACAAGCCGGGTGTTGTCTGATGGTTCGGTGCATTGCAGGCCGAAAGGGGAAGTTCATGAAAGCAATACTGACAGCCGCATTCGCAACGGCGCTCACGCTGTGCTCGTCTGCCGCGATGGCGCAGATGACGGGGCAGTACAAGGTCTCGGGAGAAAACCCGGATGGCTCGACCTATCGCGGCGCGGCACAGGTGGAAAAGACCGGCGACACCTACAAGGTGACGTGGAAGATCAGTGGCGAGACCTTTATCGGCACCGGTATCGGCAGTCCGGAAGCCATCGCGGTGGGCTATCGCAGCGGCTCGCAAACCGGCATCGCACTGATCGGCAAGGACGGCGAGTCCTATGGCGTGGTCTGGACCTACCTCAACGGCCGCAAGCTCGGCACGGAGAAATGGACGCGGGAATAACAGTGCAGGCAAGCAAGCGATTGAACCAGTCCAGCCTATAAACCGGGCTGGTTTCTGTCCATTTCTGGCCAGATCGGCCTTTTTGTGGATCGGCGCTCCTTGCAAGGGTTGCGCTGGATGGTCCGAATCGACCAAAAACCGTCTCGTGATTTTTGGGATTATCCATGCTGCTTGCCTATCGTGACCTGCCTCAACTCGCCCTTGCGCTTGCCGTCGCCGGGCTGTGCGCCTGCACCTCGACGGAGCAGCCTCCACCCGGTGCCATCGGCTCATCCCTGGGCGTCCCCATTGTGGCGGGAGAACCACCGCCCCCGGGGTCGGCGCGGATCCAGCCACAGGGCAACTTTCTCGCCCCCACCCCGCCGCCTTTTGGCACGCCGCGCGATGCAAGACCCGAACCTGCTGCCCCGGTCTATCAGCGCACAAACGTGACCGAGCGCGCCACCCTCAGCCCGGATGGCTCCACGCTGCGCACGGAACGCACGACCACGAGCGTTGGCTTTGATCCCAACAAGGCTGCCGGTGCGCTTGGTGCCCTCGTCTCGGCAGGCGCGGCCCAGGGCGGCATTGCAGGCGCGTGGCAGATGCAGTCTTCATCCAGCGGGGCCATGTGCTCCGTGTTTCTTTACGGCCAGCCCGGTGCCGCATCTGGCGCAGCGACATCGAGCGGTTGCCCGGCAGGCGGCATCATGTCCGGCATCACCAACTGGAGCTATGACGCTGGACGGCTGACCATTGCCAAGGGCGGCACGACCGCGATCACGCTCAACCAGATGGGGCCGAACCGCTTTGACGGCACCGCCACATGGGGGTTCCTGTCGACCCGAATCGCTCTCTACAGGTAGACCGGGCGCGGGCCTATTCGCCAACGCTTCCCGTGACCTCGTCGAGATCTTCCTTGTCGATCTCGTCTTCCTTGAGCGGAAGGAATGGTCCCTTGCCCTGCCCATAGAGCATGACCGGTGCGCCTGCGATTCTTGGCGGAATCTGGGCAGGATAGGCCCGCCTTGGCGGTGCCTGGCGCAGCTCTTCCGCTTCGCGCTCCGCCAGAGGATTGCGCGGTGCTGAGGGCAATTGCGATGGTCGATACACCGGCAGGCTGTCCCGTCCCACGACGGCGGGTGGCATCAGGCCGGACGAAGGGGCAGAAGCGAAGGCTTGCTGCTGCGGCTGTTGTCCACGCGACTCCGACATTTGCAGGTTCTTTGCCGGATCGATCGGGAAGCCTTCATTGGGCGGCGGCACCGGCTGCGGATAGGGGCGGCAGATCGAGCGGTCACCGCGTCGGCCATGCCGGGCCAGGTCCATGTGCAGGTGATCGTGGTGCAGAGCCACGCCAGGCCCCAGCACGGTCGCAAAATGCGAACATGCCCCGCCGTGAACCTCACGCAGGAAATGCTGCTCCTCAAGCGCACCGTTCCACCCCTTCAGCACGGAAATGATCGATCCATCCTGCAGGCGGAAGCCGCCGACATCGATGGCGTTGGCAAAGGCGTGCTCCGAATACCGTGCCGACGCCGTGCCGTTGTTCATGCGGCGGCAGCTGTAGGTGCCCATGGTCCTGAGTTCCACGACGGGCTGTCCGAAACGCGCCATGGCGGCGGGTTGCACGACCTGTTCCAGCCAGCGATCAACGGCGGAGTACATGGGGCAAGTGAACGTGCCTTCCTGGTTGAGCTTGGTCAGCAGGCCGCCAGTTCGGCTGGAGCTGAACAACCCTGGCGAACTCGCCGTGATGTTGAGGTTGTCCATGGCGAAGGCTGACACCTTGACGGGATGATCGGCCCCGCACGTGCCGGGCCCCTCAAGGGCTTTCGCAATCTTGACATAGGCCGTTTCCTTGACCTTGCCGGAGCGCAGGCACGCGGCCTCGGCCTGCGAGCGCCATTCGGCTCGCTGCTCTTTCTGATAGCGCGAGCAGCCGACCATGGAGAGGCCGAGCACCACCGCAACGCCAAGGGACACACAAAGCTTACGCAACATGACACTTCAATGTTCGCAGCAAAATTGTAACGCTGCGCTAAGGAAGGCAGTTAACGCGGTTTAAACTGTGTTTGGCTTGCATTAAGAGATGTGGCGAAAATGAAACGGTGATTGCCGCTTGCGATCCGCTGTCACGATTCCCATAACAGGATCAGACGATACGGCAGGAGCGAAAGGGAACCATGGAAGGCAAGGCGCGGTTCATTTTTCCCATTACGATGGCGTTTTTCATGGCCTTGCTGATGACGGCTGTGATCACCTTCATAAACCTGGGCTTTCCCTCGAATTTCTTAGGGCAATGGATGAAAGCCTTTGCCGTAGCTTGGCCGCTGGCCTCCTGCGTGGCCTTCCTGGCCGTCCCGCTGGCGCGCCGCATTACCGCCCTGATTGTGCGTGCAATCGGACCTTGATCGGTCGCTCTACAGAAAATAACGCTTTTAAATCTGATCCTTAGCGATATGCTGCAGTGCAGCGACGTTTTCGTTTTGCAAGGTGATTTTGTTTCAGGTAACATTTGAATATCGCTAACAGCTCGGAGGCTATCCCCATGGGTCTGACGCTGAAACTCGATATGCTGGCTGTGATGGCCGCCTTTGGTTTTCTTGGTGCCATCGTGTTCGGGGCGTTCTGAGTTCATGCAAAAGACGTCCTTGTGAAGGACACTGTTCGAAGAGTTTCAAACCGTCGCGGATCGTTCCGCGGCGGTTTTTGTTTGTCTGCCCCTGTCGCTGCGAAACACTGTCAATGCACGCTAGGATAGCAGCGACTGCGATCCATTCTTGAGCTGGCCTACCATGATTGCTCGTTTTTTCGAGATTCATTCGGCTTTATGATTGCACTCTGTGCAACTGACCGACCCTCAGCTGCCTTGACGCGACGTTTTTGTTTTCCACTTGCAATTGCATTCCAACTCTCTGAAACTCCCGCGCTGCAACCGTTCCCTTGCGACGTCCTGGCCAGGAAATTTTCAATCTGCGGCCAGAGTTGTCTGGATAAGCCGAAACGCAGCCGTGGTTGCTCTATCCCGCCGGGGGGCGGGTGGCTTTGACTGCGAAAGGATCGGGCGCCATGGCGCAACAGGGCATTGTGAAGTTTTTCAACACCGACAAGGGCTACGGGTTCATCAAGCCGGACGAGGGCAGCAGCGATATCTTCGTCCACATCACGGCTGTCGAACAGGCTGGCATGACCACTCTGGCGGAAGGGCAGCGCATCTCCTTCGAGATCGAGCCTGACAAGAAGGGCAAAGGCCCCAAGGCGGTTGACCTCATCACCCTGTGAACCCTATGCGGGATATCTGTAAGCCAGAGGACAATCCGGCGCTTATCCCGTCGGCTGATTGATCACCATGATGATACTACGCTCTGCTCCTCCCTCGCCTTTCGGTCGCAAGGTAAAAATTGCGGCTGCCATGCTGGATCTGACTTCTGAAATCACCGTTGTCACGGCAGATACCGTGGACCCTGGCGACCCCTTGCGGCGGGACAATCCGCTGGGAAAGATTCCGACCCTCGTCATTGAAGACGGCACGGTCATCTATGACAGCCGCGTCATCCTTGATTATCTCGACATGCGGGCGGGCGGTGGACGCATCATGCCGAAGGAGCCGATGGCCCGCATCCGTGCCCAGACGCTGCACGCCCTTGCTGACGGCATCATGGATGCCAGCATTCTCCAGGTCTATGAAGGCCGCTGGCGCGACAGCAGCAAGCACGAGCAGAAATGGCTGGAGCATCAGTCTGGCAAGGTCGGGCGGGCGCTAGATTACCTTGAAGGCAATCCGCCCTCGCTGGACGAGCAACTCACGATCGCTCATATCGGCGTGGCGTGCGCGCTGGGCTATCTCGACCTGCGGTTCAAGGGCGAATGGCGTGCGAATTATCCCCACCTTGTGACCTGGCTTGATGCGTTTGCCGCCAAGGTGCCCGCTTTCAACGCGACACGGGCAAGCTGATTCGTCGAAACAGGTTCAGGACGCAGAAAACCCGGCGGTGAAGCCGGGTTTTCAGATTTCAGTAGTCAATTGTCGGCAGCTCAGAAGCGGTAGTTGAGACCCGCCCGCACGAGGTTGCCGCGGTTGTCCGAACTGTTCGTGAAAAAGCCTCCACCTGGGCCTGCGACGAATGTGGAGCTGTTGGACCTCCCAAGATCATAATAGAGGTATTCGGCTTTGACCGACCAATTGTTGGTCAAAGCATACTCAACGCCGCCGCCGATGGTATAGCCAAACTTGACATCATCGTTTGAGTTACGGCCAAAGCCACCAAAATTCGCATTGTTCTTCTGGTCGGCAAAAGCAAGACCACCCGTGCCGTAGACCAGGAAGCGGTCGAAAGTATAACCTATGCGGCCACGAAACGTACCGAGATAGGTCATGTCATTCGAATTAAAATTATTTCCACCGACAAATGCGGAAGAGTTACGTCCGTTCAGCTCGACATAGGCAAGGTCACCTTCCAGACCGACGACAACATTTCCGATCTGATAGTTGTAACCCAGCGTGCCGCCGATCGAGAAACCGTCACCCGACGATGAGTTTCCAAAGCCGCCGATACCCGATCGCCTGGAGTTGCCGGTGTCAAACAGATAGCCGCCGTTGATGCCGACATAGAAACCTGTCCAAGTAAAAATTGGAAGAGGCTGAATGAACTGCTGCGGCACGGACTTGCGGGGCAAGTCGGCGGCCGAAGCACCAGATGCCAAGCCAATAACGGCCATGGCGCCTAGAATAGTGCTCGTGAGAAATCTGCTCTTCATCATTTAACTCCTTGTGGAAAAACCATCACGCTCATTAACGTCGAACGAAGCGCAAGGTTCCCTGCATGTGTGCCCCCGAGGCCAGAGCCGACGTTTCGGGTTCAAACCAGGCGACAAAGCGGCAAAAGAGCGCTCGACTAAAGGCAGCGTGGCATCCACACGTGACTGTGACCCAATGGCCACTATGCGGAGCGAGTGCAAAAAAGGCTCCGGCATGAATGCCGGAGCCTTTAATCGGGGGTGTATCAGCCCAAGTCTGGATCAGAACCGGTAGTTCACACCAGCGCGCAGCACATTGGCATCGATCCCTGTCTTCGATCCCACGCCGAAACCGGGAACGGCCAAAGCGTTCTTCGCGTCGAGTGGCATGTAGAGATACTCGGCCTTGGCCGAAACATTCTGCGTGAAGGCATATTCCAGACCCGCACCCAGCACATAGCCGTGGTGGCTGGATGTGCTCTTGGCAAAGCCGCTCTCCAGCGACGAGAACCCGAAAGCATAGCCGCCGGTGCCGTAGATCAGCGCCCGGTCGAAGGCGACACCAAGGCGGCCCCGCAATGTGCCGAAGCTCGTCAGCTCACCCTTGACGAAGGCAGGTCCAGGAAGCGCGAAACCACGCCCACCCATGCCGGAATAATTGTAGTCACCTTCAAGGCCGACGACGAAATTGTTGATCTGGTGGTTGTAACCACCGGTGATGCCGCCGGTGAAACCGTATTTCGTGTCGATGAACTTGCCAGCCTTGGTGAAGTCACCCCAGACAGCACCGGCATTCGCGCCGAGGTAGAATCCGGTCCAGGTGAACATCGGTGCAGCCTGGGCATAGACGGGCTGGGGCGCACGGCGGCCCGGCATGTCAGCCGCAAAGGCAGGAGGGGCGAAGGCCGGCGCGACAAAGGCGATGAGGGCGGTCGAAAGCAGAAGGCGATTCATGGGGGGCTCCACGGGTTGGGTGTGGCGGATCAGATCCGCTCTTGGGGTGAGTTGAGAGATATCAGACGGTTCAGAAGCGGTAGTTCACACCGGCGCGCAGCACATTGGTGCGGCTGTCCAGGCGATAGGTTGCAACCGGCGTGTTGTAGGTGCCGGTGCCCAGCGCGTAGTGGATGATCTCGCCACGAGCGCTGATGCGGTCGGTCAGCTTGGCTTCGAGGCCAGCGCCAGCAGCCCAGCCAAGGGTCTTCTTGTCGGCCTTGCCAGACACATCGGAAAATTCGTTGCTCGATGCGGCGACGCCGATTGTGCCATACGGCATGACCTGATCGAAGGCATAGCCAGCACGCCCGCGCAAAGAGCCGATCCACTTCTGCTTGAAGGTCTGACCACCGCCGTTGAAACCCTTGTGCTCGAAGCCGGAGGACGTGGCATCCGCTTCCACGCCAAGCACCACCCGATCAGCCTGCGCGTTGAATCCGACCTGTCCACCGATGAGTCCGCCGGTGGCCGAGCCGCCACGGATGCTGCCCGCGCCAACGCCGGCATGGGCACCAGCATAAAGCCCGGTCCAGTTGGGCGCAGGGCCAAGCTGCTGCGCCTTGGCCGGTGCCGAGGCCATCAGCATTGCAAAGGCGAAAGCCGTGAAAGCGCCAGTCATAGAAGTGCGCATTGGGTTGCTCCATCAGGCCTTTCCAAGAAAGACCGGTTTTTCATCTTGATCTTAGGAATAGCGCAACCTTAACCAGGTCTCACGCGAAACCCTTGATTTCGTTTAACGAATCGTTACTGCCTCAATTCAGCCACTGATCGAGACACCGGCCGCCCTTGCCGTCGACAACAAGCTATGCCACTGACACCGCTTGTGTTTCTGACCTCTGGCTACAGGTCCACCGGAGTATGTCATGAGCGGGCTGGACCCTGTTCCCAACCTCTCGATCTTCATCATTGCACGCAACGAGGCGGACAGGATCGGCCGCACGATCGAGGCCGTGCGGAGCTTGTCGGACGATATCCTTGTGGTGGATTCCGGTTCGACCGACGCGACCGTGGCCATTGCAGAGGCGCTGGGCGCGAGGGTCATTCACAATGCCTGGCAGGGCTATGGCCCGCAAAAGCGCTTCGCCGAGGAGCAGTGTCGCCACCTCTGGCTGTTCAACATCGACGCGGACGAGGTTGTGCCGGGCGACCTTGCGGCTGAAATCCGCGCGGCTCTTGCAGCCGACACTGCCCATGCCGACGGCTTCGAAATCCGCATCGCCGAGATCTTCCCGGGTGAGGATACGCCGCATCCGCTGGCCTATGCACTGGCCCCGGTGCGTCTTTATCGGAAGGATCGGGGCCGCTATGTCGAGAGCATGGTGCATGACCGCGTGGCATTTCAGGACGGCGCGACCTTCCGCCGCCTCAAGGGCGTGATCCACCACTTCTCCGTGCGCTCCATCGGCGACCAGATGGCGAAGCTCAACGACTACACCACGCAGCAGGCGAAAGACCTGGCGTTGCGCGGCGAGCATGTGCCCACATGGCGGCTGTTCGTCGAATTCCCGGCCTCGTTCATCAAGGCGTATGTCTTTCGCCGCCACGCCGTGCGCGGCATCTATGGTTTCATGACATCCATGAACTATGCTTTCTACCGCTGGCTGCGTGTGGCGAAAGACGTGGAGCGCAGGATGGTGGACAAAGCTCGGCGCAAAAACGGTGGCACCCATGAATGAGCCAGAGGTTGCCCTCGTTACCGGCGGCGCACGCCGCATCGGCCGTGCCATCGTTGAGGCGTTGGCGGCAAAGGGCTATGCCGTCGTGATCCACTGCAATGTGTCCCGCAGTGAGGCCGACACACTGGCTGCAGACATCAACGCGAAGGGTGGCCAGGCCGCTGTCGTTTCGGCAGACCTCGCCCTGCCCGATTCCGTGGCAGGATTGATGGCGCAGGCCGCCCGGCCCTTCGGTCCTGTGACGCTGCTCGTGAACAACGCTTCACTGTTCCTGGCAGACACGCTGCTCACCCTCGATGTGCCCGTCTGGAACCGCCAGTTCTCGGTCAACATCCGCGCGCCCTCGGTGCTGGCCGCTGCGATGGCCACCGCCCTGCCCCCGGACCGCAAGGGTGCCATTATCAACATCATCGACCAGCGCGTGTGGAAGCTGACGCCGGAATTCTATTCCTACACGCTCAGCAAGGCAGCGCTCTGGACCGCCACGCGCACCATGGCGCAGACGCTGGCACCCCACATCCGCGTCAATGCCGTGGGGCCGGGGCCAACACTTGGCAACCTGCATGATGGCGACAGCGGTGTGCAGCACGAGGCGGCAGGCGTGCCGTTGCAGAGGCAGGTCGACCCACGCGAAATCGCGGACGCTGTGGTGTATCTGGCTGAGGCAGAAAGCGTGACCGGACAGATGATCGCGGTGGATGCCGGCCAGCATATCGGCTGGAAAACGCCCGATATCGTGGGGTGAAGAGTTGGTCTTGTGACCATCGCCTGCATCATGATAAATAGGACCAACAACTTGGTCAGGAAGATCCCATGGCTGGCACCAACCTTGCGGAAGCCAAGGCTCATCTCAGCGCGCTCGTGGACCGCGCCATCGCGGGCGAGCCCCAGATCATCATGCGACGCGGCGTCCCCGTTGCGCAGATCGTGGCGATTAAAAAAAGCCGCAAGCCGATTGATGTGGATAGGCTCAAAGCCCTGACCGATGGCATGACGATGGGCAAGGAAGTCGTCATCAGAATGCGTAACGAAGCCCGTTACTGATGATTTATCTCGATACGTCGGTTCTTGTCTCATCCTTGACCGCCGAAACAGCGACTTCGCGGGTGCAAGCCTGGCTAAGAACGAAGGACTCCGAGAGATTGTGCATCAGCCCATGGATCATCACGGAAATCAATTCGGCTCTTGGCATGAAGTTGCGCTTGGGAATTGTAACTGTTGATGAAAGAACGAGAGTTATCAACGAGTTCGAACATTTAAAACGGCAAAACTGCAGCTCCTGAGCATTGAAAATGCCCACTTTTTCACTGCTGCCAGCTATGTCTCACAACATCAACTCAAACTTCGCGCTGCGGATGCCTTGCACCTCGCCATTGTCTCTGACAACGGCGCAGCAATCTGCACGCTTGATCAAACCTTGTTCGATGCAGCCAAGGTGCTCGGCATCAAGGCCGAAATGCCCTAACGCCCCCGCGTCATCCCCTTCGCCGCCAGTTCCGCGACATACGCCTCCCAGCGCTCGCCGTGCTCTCGCCCCAGCGTATCCAGATAATCCCAGCCGAAAATGCCGGTGGAATGCATGTCGTCGAAGGTCAGCCGCACGGCGTAGTTGCCCACCGGAATCACGTTGAGGATCATCACGTCCTGCTTGCCGCCGACTGTCTTGCGCTGATCGGGAGAATGGCCCTGCACTTCGGCTGAAGGGCTCATCACCCGCAGATATTCGGCGGCCAAAATATGCGAAACACCATCCTCGAACGCGATGGTCAGCGCCCGCTTGTCCTTGGCGAGCGTCAGTTCGGTCGGCCAGCGCGTCATGTCGTCGTCCTTGCCATCCCCTTGCTTCCCATGCGGGAAAGCGCCACCTATAGAACGAACGAGAGGTCAGGCAAGACACCTTTCAGAGGACCGCACGTGAGCATCAGCCTTCCTCCTGCCTTCGATACAAAAACCGCGGCACAGCCCATGATCGACCCCTTCGGTCGCACCATCAGCTACCTGCGCGTCTCCGTGACCGACCGCTGCGATTTCCGCTGCGTCTATTGCATGTCCGAGCACATGAGCTTCCTGCCCAAGCAGGATTTGCTGACGCTGGAGGAACTCGACCGGCTCTGCTCCGCGTTCGTGGCCAAGGGCGCTCGCAAGCTGCGCATCACGGGCGGTGAACCGCTGGTGCGCCGCGAGATCATGACCTTGTTTCGTTCGCTGTCGCGCCATCTGATATCAGGCGCGTTGGACGAACTCACGCTGACCACCAACGGTTCGCAACTTGCGAAATACGCGCAGGAACTGGTGGATTGCGGCGTCAAGCGCGTCAACGTCTCGCTCGATACGCTGGATGCCGACCGCTTCAAGGCGCTCACCCGCTGGGGCGATCTCGCCCGCGTGATGGAGGGCATCGATGCGGCGCAGAAAGCAGGCCTTCAGGTCAAGATCAACGCCGTGGCGCTGAAGGGCGATACCGAGGCTGAATGGGAGGCGATGATCCGCTGGGCCCACGGGCGCGGCATGGACCTCACCTTCATCGAGGTGATGCCGCTGGGCGAGATCGACGGCGAGCGCATCGACCAGTACCTGCCGCTCTCACGCTTGCGGGCGCAGATCATGGAGCGCTTCACCCTCACCGACAGCACCCACGGCACCGGCGGCCCGGCGCGCTACATGGACGTGAAGGAAACCGGCGGCAGGCTGGGCTTCATCACGCCGCTCACCCATAATTTCTGCGAAAGCTGCAACCGCGTACGCGTGACGTGTACGGGGACGCTGTTCATGTGCCTGGGACAGGAGGATGCGACGGACCTGCGCAAGCCGCTGCGGGCGTCGGAGAGCGATACGTTGCTCAACGCGGCGATCGACGAGGCGATCACGCGGAAGCCGAAGGGGCATGATTTCGTGATCGACCGGCGGAAGATGGTGCCTGCGGTTGGAAGGCATATGAGCATGACGGGGGGGTGAAGTTAGAGGCTCTCACCCACCGCGCTTGAACTGCCCACCCATGCCGGGGTTTGCTTAACTTTTTTGAGATGAGCCGCCTGAACCAGCAGGCGTATCATCGAGCCAAGGGTTGAACAAACCGATCTGCATCGGTTCGAAATCTTTTGTATTTCTGGTCGCAAGAACCAGTTCGTTGCTGAATGCGATTCCTGCAATGGATGCGTCCAGATCGACACCGTTGAGACCGGCCTTCTTTGCAAGACTCTTGAAGCGCCCGGCCAGAGCGGCTGCTTGCCAATCCAGTTGAAGAACCCGACCGCCGAAAAGGCCGGCCAGGTTTGAAATCCAAATCGCCAGCGCCTCCTTTTTGCGTCCATCTGGCAATTGCTCTGCGCCAAAGACAAGCTCCTGGATCGAGATTGTACATATCCAGAGATCATTCCGCTCCGAAACGAATCTGGCAACGTTTGGATTAGGAATTGCTCGCGCCGTTTCCGAAAGAACGTTTGTATCAAGCAGAAATCCGCTCAAGAGCCACTTTCCTTAGGAATATCGAACGGATCAGGCCTGCTTGTGCTTCGAGAAGGCAGATCGAATTCATCGACACGAGGAGAGAGCATCAAGAGCTTCCTGCCAATCGTGCCGGGACTCGTCGGGCCTCGCTCGTCCTTGATCCGCAGATAATGCTTCTCCGTCAAAAGCACATACTTGTCCTGCCTGCCGATATACTGGGGCTTGCCAGAGCTCGCCCGTCTGAGAATCTCGGACAGGCGGGCCTTTGCATCTTGGATCGTCCAGGGTAAATGTGTCGATGTCATAACCTTAGTCTAGTCTGGACTAGTCAACTTTTCAAGTCCAAGCCGCAGAATTCGTCTCGCTCTACCCGCCATTCCTATTTTATCAGCAAACAGGGACAGCTATCGCCTTCAGTTTTGGCTGACGCTTCACTCCAGTGAGCGGAAGACGAGACATCGTTTGTCCCCCTCACCTCCCCCACCGGAACTTCTGCACCCTTCTCCCATCCCCAACCTCAGCCGTATAAATGGTCCCGGCCGAGTCAATCGCCATGTTATGCACCCACTTCAACTGCCCGGCCTGACGCCCCGGCCTGCCGAAGCTTGACAGCTTTTCGCCTGTCTGGCGGTCAATCGTCACCACCTGCATGTTCGCGCCATCCGCCACGAAGATGTAGCGTTGCGCGGTATCCGGCGAGAGCACGAGATCCCAGACGGAGCCGTTCTGCAGCGTCTGCGGCTCCACCTGGAACTCCTTCACGAAGCTGCCGTCCTTTTTGAACACCTGGATGCGATCGTTGGCCCGGTCGCAGACATAGACGAGGCCGTCGTTCGAGATGCGCACGCAATGCACGGGGTTGGAGAAGGATTTCGACTGGTCCGTGAAGGCCACCGGCTTGTAGGGCGGCAGCTTGTCGTCCGTCGGTGTTTTCGTG
>JANNEO010000086.1:0-9609 GCA_031378805.1 Hyphomicrobiales bacterium | reverse complement strand
AAGGCTGGTGTGACACGCCCGGGATCAACCACCGGCACGCGGGTGTGCCAGCGGATCACCTTGACATGCGGGATCGCGGCCAGCCGCTGCGTGATCTCGCCCGCCCGGCGCGGCGTGAGAATGAACGGGTCGCCGCCGGTGAGGATCACCTCGCGCACTTGCGGCTGTGCCGCGACGTAGGCCAGCGCTGCGTCCAGCTTTGCGCCGGTCAGGCTCTTGCCGCCTGGCCCCACCATCTCGCGGCGGAAGCAGAAGCGGCAATAGACCGGGCAGGCGTGGACGATCTTGAGCAGCAGCCGGTCGGGATAGCGGTGGACGACGCCCTCGACCGGCGAATGCGCCTCATCGCCGATAGGATCGGCGCTTTCGTTCGGCAGCGTGGTCAGTTCTGCCGGTGTCGGGATGAACTGGCGGGCGATGGGGTCGCACGGATCATGGGGATCGATCAGATCCGCCATCGCAGGCGTAACTGCGACGGCGTAGTGTTCCGCGACCTGCCTGATCGCCTCAGCATCCGCCACAAAGCCCGCCGCTGCCAGATCATCCGGCGTTCGCAAGGTCTTGGGTTCAGGGGCAAGGGCGTCCATCAGCCTGCCTTGAACGGATCGACCACGGGAGTCCAGATCACCGCGTCAATCGACGCTGCGCCCGTCGCCAGCATGACGAGCCGGTCGAAGCCGAGTGCTGCACCGGATGCCTCGGGCATCACCGCCAGCGCGGCCAGGAAATCCTCATCAATGGGATAGCGCTCGCCGTAGATCGCCTGCTTCAGCGCCATGTCCGCCTCGAAGCGCTGGCGCTGCTCTGTTGCATCAGTGAGCTCTCCGAACGCGTTGGCGAGTTCCACACCGCAGGCATAAAGCTCGAAGCGCTCGCTGACCTTCGACGACCCCGGCTTGCGCCGTGCCAGGGCTGCTTCCGGGATGGGGTATTCGCACAGGATGGTGGCGCGGCCATTGCCGATGTTCGGCTCGATCTTCTCGACCAGCACGCGAGAGAATATATCGGACCAGCTGTCGTCTGCGGCGATGCGGATTTTGGCAGCGACAGCTTGCGCCGCCAGCCCATCCCGATCTGTTGCGTCGCCATCCACCGTCGCCAGCACATCGATACTCGCCAAATGCTGAAAGGCCTCCGCAACCGTGATCCGCTCAGGCTCCAGACGCGGGTCGATCCTGCGGCTCCGGAAGGACCACGCCTCCTGGCCGCCCTCCTTTGCCGCCATGCGCAGGATATCCGCGCAATCCCGCATCAGCTGCTCGTAGGGGTCGTTGGCCCGATACCATTCGAGCATCGTGAACTCCGGGCTGTGCAGGACACCTCGCTCGCGATTGCGGAAGACGCGGGCGAAATCGAAAATCTTTGTCTCTCCCGCAGCCAGCAGTTTCTTGCAGGCAAACTCGGGCGAAGTGTGGAGATGCATTGTGGCGAGCATGCCATCAGTGGAGCGCAGCGTGGTGGCGAAGCCGTGCAGGTGCGTCTCGTTGCCGGGCGAGACCTGGAGCTGCGCCGTTTCCACCTCGATAAAGTCCTGCGCCGCAAAATGATGGCGCAACGCCGCCTTGATGCGCCCGCGTGCCAGCAGCCCGCCGCGTCGTGCTGCATGGCGATCCCGGTCCCAGAAGGGCGGAGTTCCGCTCATTTCGCTTTCAAACTCCAGACGGGGGCTTTTCTTCGGCTTGCGAACCTGTCACAGCAGCGCCAACCAAATTTTCGCGCCCTGCATAGGCTGTCGGCGTCCTCAATCCAAGGGTTTCACATGGTCAAGGTCATCGCCAGTTCGCTGCGCAGGGGCAACGTCGTCGAAATGGATGGCAAGCTGCACACGGTCATCACGGCGGAAAATATTCACCCCGGCAAGGGCACGCCCGTGACACAGCTCGACATGCGCCGCATGGGCGACGGCAACAAGGTCTCGGTGCGATTCCGCACGACCGAGTCGGTCGAGAAGGCCGAACTCGACACGCGCGATTACCAGTATCTCTATCAGGATGGTGACGGCTTCCATTTCATGAACCAGGAAAACTTCGACCAGATCCAGGTGCAGTCTGATGTCATCGGCAATGCCGCGCCATACCTCCAGGAAAACATGATCGTGCAGATCGCGCTCTTCGGCGAGAGCGCTGTGTCGATCGACATCCCGCAGAAGGTCATCCTCGAGATCGTCGATACCGAGCCGACAACCAAGGGGCAGACGGCGTCCTCGTCTTACAAGCCTGCCGTACTGTCGAACGGCGTGCGCACCACCGTGCCACCACATATCTCGGCTGGCACGCGCATCTGGGTGCTGACGGAAGACGCATCCTATATCGAGCGCGCCAAGGACTGAGTGTCCCTCGCCTGATAGATTTCTTTCGTGCATTTCTTGATCGCCCTGCGAAATCTGCGGGGCGGCTCTGCAATGGTTAACAAATCGTTAAAATTCATTGCGTGTTAATTCTGCCCGCCCCATAGGGTTTGCTCCCAGGGTCTTTTGGCACGGGATCGGTACGCCATTTGCAAACTGTGTATTCCACCGACAGGCGCTGTCTCACCGAGACGCTGTTCTGTCCGGGAACGACACAGGCTGGCGGCGAATGACACAGAGATTGAAGGCGATGCAGGCGGTCGGGGCAAGGGCGTTAGCTTTGGAGGGGGCCGTGCGCCAATCGCGCGGTGCCAGGAGCCGCGCCTCTTTCGCAATGTTCGCAGGCATGGCGGATGCCGCTGCGATCATCGTCAGCGCGTTGGCTATCGGCTGGGGCTATCATCTGGTGGCGCTCGGCGAGCAACCCATCAACGAGAACCTCCTGCAGATCGGCGCGGTGATTTCGCTTTTCGTGCTCATCCCCAACACGCTGCGGCATGAATACCGCATCGGCAATTTTCTGGAATTTCGTGGTCATCTGGGCAGTGCCTTCCAGATCTGGAACATCGCGTTTGTCGCGGCCATCGTCCTGGGCTTTTTGACCAAGACCAGCATGATCTTCTCACGCGGCACGGTGGTGCTGCTGTATGCGGGTGGATACCTGTCCATCGCGGCGTCGCGCTACCTGCTGGTGCGCTTCGTGCAGATTGCCAGCAAGACCGGCACAATCGCTGCCAGGCGCATCTATCTCGTTGGTTTCGAAGAAGAGGTCATGGCTTTTGCCACGACGCATCAGCCCTGGAATCTCGGCATGGAGATTGCCGGCGTGACTGTCATCCCCCGTCCGAAGAGTGCGAATGCCGGCACAACAGTTGCTGCAGCACTTGACGAAGCGGTGATGCGGGCACGCGCTTCGGCGCCAGATGACGTGTTCGTGCTGATGTCCTGGAACCAGAAAACGATCATCGACCAGACCATCGCACGGTTCCTGACCATCCCCGCCTCGATCCATCTGGGTGCCGATCCGATCCTTGCGCGCTTCCACGATGTCCGCATTTCACGCATCGGAACGGTGTCGAGTGTCCAGCTCGTGCGTCGTCCGATGACGTTTGCAGACATTGCCCTCAAGCGCATGTTCGATGGCGTGATGGCAACTGTGGCGCTGGTCCTATTGGCGCCCCTTCTGACGATCATCGCGCTGGCCATCAAGCTGGACAGCACCGGGCCTGTGTTCTTCATGCAGCGCCGCTACGGCTTCAACCAGCAGCCGTTCCGCATCTACAAGTTCCGCACCATGTTCACCTTCGATGATGGCGACGTGGTGCGCCAGGCGGCGGCCAATGATCCGCGCATTTCCCGCGTCGGTCGCTTCCTGCGCCGCTGGAACCTTGATGAGTTGCCGCAGTTGCTCAATGTCATTCGGGGCGACATGTCTCTGGTTGGCCCGCGTCCGCACGCCTTGGCGCATGATCACGAATACGAGCGCCGCATCGCGCTCTATGCCCGCCGCCACAACGTCAAGCCTGGGATCACGGGATGGGCGCAGGTGAACGGTTTGCGGGGCGAAACATCGACGGATGACAAGATGGCGGCGCGCGTCGAACACGACCTGCACTACATCGACAACTGGTCGATCATGCTCGACGTGCGCATCCTCGCGCAGACTGTTTTTTCGCCCAAGGCTTACCGAAACGCGGCTTGAACTTGCTCCATTATGCCGCCATTGCCGTTTCAGCGACCTTCACCCAATAGGACACCCCCACCGGGATTGCCTTGTCGTCGAAATCGTAGGCGGGATGATGGACGCCAGCCGTGTCGCCATTTCCCATGAAGATATAGGCACCGGGGCGCTTCTCCAGCATGTAGGCGAAATCCTCCGCGCCCATCAGCGGCTCGATCGTGCGATCGACCAGGTTTGCACCTGATATCCCGGCGGCAACCCGTGCTGCGAAATCCGTCTGTTGCGGATGGTTGAGTGTCACGGGATAGCCCATGTGATAGTCTACCGTGATCGTGGTGCCAGACGCCAGCGCGATGCCTGCCGCGATCTCCTTGATGCGTTTTTCCGCGAAGGCCCGTGTCTCATGCTTCAGCGTGCGGACGGTTCCCCGGAGGTGAGCGGTCTGCGGAATGACGTTGTAGGCATCGCCAGATTTTACATCACACGTCGAAACCACGATTGAATCCAGAGGGTCAACGCCACGCGATGCGATGGTCTGGAGCGCCATGATCACCTGAGCGCTCGCCACGATCGGATCGATGCAGTCATGGGGGCGCGCCGCGTGGCCACCCTTGCCAGTGACATGAATATCGAACCTATCTGCCGCTGCCATTGTCGGGCCAGCCTTGATGGCGAAGGCCCCGATGGGGATGCCGGGCATGTTGTGCATCCCGTAGACTTCCTGGATGCCGAAACGCTCCATCAGCCCGTCCTCGCACATGGCGAGGCCGCCACCGCCGCCTTCTTCCGC
Organism: Hyphomicrobiales bacterium; assembly: GCA_031378805.1. GTDB lineage: Bacteria > Pseudomonadota > Alphaproteobacteria > Rhizobiales > Beijerinckiaceae > JADCCX01. Next base: position 4,791 of record JANNEO010000086.1, on the reverse strand, counting down.
GGGCTGGAAGATCATGATGGCGGTGCCGTCGAAATTGCGCGTTTCCGCCAGATATTTCGCGGCACCCAGGAGCATCGCAGTATGGCCATCATGTCCGCAGGCGTGCATCTTGCCGGGGTTCTTCGAGGCATAGGGCACACCGGAAGCTTCGAGAATCGGCAGCGCGTCCATGTCGGCACGAAGGCCAACGACTTTGCCGGACCCGTTCTTGCGTCCCTTGATGACAGCGACGACGCCTGTCTTGCCGATGCCCGTGATCACCTCATCGACACCGAATGACCGCAACTTCTCGGCCACGAAGGCCGAAGTCTGGTGTTCTTCGTACCCCAGCTCGGGATTCTCATGCAGGTGACGGCGCCAACCGGTGATTTCCTCGGCAAACTCGGCGACACGATTGATGATTGGCATGGCTCAGGCCTTTCGGATGACTTGGATTGCGCGAGAAGACGCCAATGTGCCGTTGGGGTCAACCACCTTGACCTGCGGCGATGCGCTCATGTCAGCTGCGCTATTGCGATCTTGCATCGCGGCCTTGCAAGGCGCATGAGCGGGGAAAATGCGAGTACTGTCATGAACCTGCGCATCAAACCGCCTGAGCGGAGGATTTCGGCGGATGGCCGCACACCCATCGAGACTGCGCTGGCAGGGTTGGCCGCCGGACTTTCCACCGAAGACATCAAGAAGGCCGCGAGCCAACTCTGCAAGACCTACCTGCAGGAGGAGCGCACGCTTGCCCAGGTTTCGCTTGAGGCTGGCGGATCAGGCTTTGCCTGTGCGGAATCCCTGTCGCTTGCCCAGGATGCAGTCATCCGGGCGCTTTATGATCTGTCGACCTCTCGACTCTATCTTGCCGAGAACCGTACGTCGGGCGAGCGTCTCGCGGTCTGTGCGACGGGCGGCTATGGCCGCAGCACCATGGCACCGGGATCAGATGTGGATGTGCTGTTCCTCTTTCCCTACAAGCAGACGGCGTGGAACGAGAGCATTGCCGAGACGATGCTCTACTTCCTCTGGGATCTTGGCCTGAAAGTCGGCCATGCCACCCGTTCGGTGGAAGAATGCGTGCGGGAAGCGGACAAGGATCTGACGATTCGAACAGCATTGCTCGAGTCGCGCATCATCGCAGGCGACATCGGTCTGTATCACGAGCTGGTCGGGCGTTTTGACCGCGAGATCGTCAAGGGCTCCGGTGCGGCATTTGCCCATGCCAAGCTTGAAGAGCGCGAGCAACGCCTGAAGAAGCAAGGGTCGTCGCGCTATCTCGTGGAGCCCAATGTCAAGGAGGGCAAGGGTGGCTTGCGCGATCTGAACACGCTGTTCTGGATCTCGAAATACGTCTACCGCGTGCAAGAGCCTTCCGAACTGGTGGAACAGGGCGTGTTCACACCGGCGGAAGCTGCACTTTTTCACCGCTGCGAGGATTTCCTGTGGCGTGTGCGCTGCATGATGCATTTCATCGCGGGGCGCGCGGAGGAGCGCCTGTCCTTCGATATGCAGAGGCACGTGGCGGCGAAATTCCATTACCGCGCCCATGGCGGCCTCTCGGCGGTCGAGCGCTTCATGAAACACTACTTCCTCGTGGCCAAGGACGTTGGTGACCTGACGGCCATCGTCTGTGCCGCGCTGGAGGCCCGCGAGCAGAAACCCCGCGCGATGCTGGACCGCGTCATCGGCAGCTTCAAGCGGCGGCGGCGTGCGCTGTCGGGCACGCTCGATTTTCTCATCGACCATGACCGCATCACTGTTGCCAGCGATGACGTGTTTCAGAAAGACCCGGTCAACCTGCTGCGGCTGTTCTGGTTTGCGGCACATCAGCAGCTTGAGCTGCATCCCGACGCCAAGCGGCTGGTGACACTGTCACTGCGCAGCATCGACGCGAAATTGCGCCACGATCCGGAGGCCAACAGGCTGTTTCTGGAGATCCTCACGGCGCGCAGCGTTCCGGAGATCGTGCTGCGCAGGATGCACGAAACGGGCGTGCTTGGCCGCTTCATTCCGGATTTCGGTCGTATCCAGTCGATGATGCAGTTCTCATCCTATCATCACTACACCGTCGACGAGCACACTTTGCGGGCGATCGGCGTGCTCGCCGACATCGACGCAGGAAGGCTCAAGGACGAGCATCCGGTTGCCAATGAGATCTTCCCCACACTGCAAAATCGCCGCGCTCTCTATGTTGCGCTGTTCCTGCATGACATCGGCAAGGGGCGTGACGAAAATCACAGCGTTGTCGGCGCCAGGATCGCCCGTGAACTGTGTCCGCGGTTCGGCTTGACCGAGGCCGAGACCGAGACCGTCTCCTGGTTGATCGAACAGCACCTGCTGATGTCCAACATCGCCCAGCACCGCGATATCTCCGATCCCAAGACGATTGATGATTTCGCGGCCACCGTGCAATCGCTTGAGCGCCTGAAACTGCTCCTGGTGCTGACAGTCTGCGACATCAAGGCGGTGGGACCAGGCGTCTGGAATGGCTGGAAAGGCCAATTGCTGCGCGCGCTCTATTGGGAAGCCGAGATCATCCTGGCCGGTGGTCATTCCGCCATCAACCGGAAGGAGCGGGTGATGGCGGCGCAGGCGGAACTGCGCGACAATCTTCCAGCCCTCTCGGATGCGGACTTCCAGGCCTATGCCCAGCGCCACTTCCCGGCCTATTGGCTGAAGGTCGATCTCGCGCGCAAGCTCAAGCACGCGGCGATGCTGATCAAGGCGGCAAAGTCCGACGATATGCTGTTGACCGACACCGAGACCAACGCATTTCGTGGCGTCACGGAACTCACGGTGCTGGCCATCGATCATCCGCGCCTTCTGGCGATCATCACCGGGGCCTGCGCCGCTGCGGGCGCCAACATCGTCGAGGCGCAGATTTTCACCACGACAGACGGCCTTGCGCTGGACACGATTTTCATCTCTCGGGCCTTTGTCGAAGATGGCGACGAGTTGCGGCGGGCGGAGCGGGTGGCGCGCCATATCGTGCAATCCCTGAAGGGCGAGATTCGCTTGCCAGATGAAATCGCTCTCAGGGCTGCGTCGCGCAGCCAGGAGGCCGCGTTCAGCATTGCCCCCGATGTGGTGATCGACAACCTGGCGTCGGACAAGAACACGGTGATCGAGGTGACCGGCCTCGACAGGCCAGGTTTGCTTTATGAACTGACGACGGTGCTCGGCAAGATGAGCCTGAACATCAATTCCGCCCGCATCGTCACCTTTGGCGAAAAGGCGGTCGATGTGTTCTATGTCACTGACTTGACGGGCGGCAAGCTGATCCAGCCCCAACGCCAGAGCGCCCTCAAGCGCAATCTCCTGGCAGTGTTCGAGACACCTGGCGCAATTTCCGCGCAAAGCGCTGCAAAGGCTTGATTTTCGAGCCTCGCGCCCTGATATCCGGCTCGCACCCTTAGAATTCCAAATCATCGGATATCCGACCATGACTGAACCGACCAACGGCAAGGCCCACGAGGCCGAACCGACGCCAGACACTGAAGTCACCGCTCAGGATACCGCTCCGGTCGATCCTGTGGTCCAGCTTGAAGCCGACAAGCTGGAGCTGAAGGACAAGCTGCTGCGTGCCCTTGCCGAGATGGAAAATCTCCGGCGGCGCACGGAGAAGGATCTGGCCGATGCCCGCGCCTATGGCGTAACGCGCTTTGCACGAGATATGCTCGATGTCGGCGACAACCTGCGCCGCGCACTGGAAAGCGTGCCGCCAGAGGCCCGCGAATCCGCCGATGGTCCCTTCAAGGCGCTGATGGAAGGCGTCGATCTGACGGAACGGGATTTCCTCAAGAATATGGAAAGTCATGGTGTCCGCAAGATCGTGCCAGAGGGTCAGAAGTTCGACCCGAACATGCATCAGGCGATCTTCGAAATTCCTGATGAGACAAAACCCAACGGCACGGTGATGACCGTGGTGCAGGCGGGCTATGTGATTGGCGAGCGGGTTTTGCGCCCGGCCATGGTCGGTGTGTCCAAAGGCGGCCCGAGGGCAGCGCCGGGCGATCAGGTAAACAAGACGGCGTGAGTGCCGGGAATGTAGGGCCGTTTGCAAACATTCGGGACGGAGAAATCCTCACCCTGAGCCTGTCGAAGGGTCGCAGGTCGTCTTGGTGCTGACGGCCATCGACCCTTCGACAGGCTCAGGGTGAGGCATTGAGGCTTTTCAGGAACGAGTCTTCAAATAGCCTCTACCGATTGATCGTATAGACCATCAGCTTGCGGTGCTTGCCCGTTCTGGTGAAGAGACCTTCCTTCGCCAGCTTGGCGACTATTGGCCTGGTGCGGCCCCAGCCATCGGATCCTTCGTAGAACACGATACGGCCCGCCTTCTTCATCTGCCGGATAACCTTGCGCAGCACCTCTTCGTCCGTGACGCCGCCATAACTTGCAGTTTTCTCGCTCCAGAACTCACCGAGATGGAACATGGTGGCGATGTCAAACTTGGGCAGCAGCTTGCCGTTGAAGAGATAGATATCGCCGAAATGCATGGTGTAGTTGCGCGACAGCCGCGGCTCCTCGATTGCCATCTTCGTAAAAGCCTCGGTCTCGCCGGGTGAGGCTGTGACACCGATAAAATAATTCGGCTCGCCCGCTTTCAGGTTCTCGACACCCACGAGATGATGGCTGCCGGTGCCGAAGTGATAGATCACCTTGCCCTTCACGCCCTCGGCCTTGATCCACTCCATGAAGTGAAGGTCGCAAGGGCAGAGATCAAGGTTGAGATCCCAACTGGCATCCCAGAAATGCATGGCCATCGATATGTTCTCCTCAGGGCGATTGTGTCGGCATAGAGGG
>JANNEO010000036.1:0-3019 GCA_031378805.1 Hyphomicrobiales bacterium | reverse complement strand
GAATTGAGTTCTGCGATGCACCAAGTGCCTCATCCTGAGGTGCGGAGCGAAGCGGAGCCTCGAAGGACGCACAACGTCTGTGCAACAAGACTTTTTAGAACAGAGCAACCGAAGTGACCGCATTCATCCTCCGTAGACTGGCACAATCCGCAGGGGTGATCCTGGCGATGATCGTCATCGTCTTCTTCGGTGTGAACGTTGTGGGTGATCCAACCTACATCCTCGTTTCACCCGACATGACCCAGGACCAGATCGAGGAAACCCGCCGCGGACTTGGCCTTGATCGACCGATCTGGGAGCAATTCTGGATTTTCCTGAAGGGTGCGCTCACGGGTGATCTCGGTCGTTCCTTCGTGCATGGCGAACCCGCGATCCAGCTCATCCTCTCGCGTATGCCAGCAACACTGGAATTGGCTCTCGTCGCGCTGGTGCTGGCCATCGTGATCGGATTGCCGCTCGGGCTGTATGCCGGCCTGAAGCCGGAGTCGCGCATATCCCGTGGTATCATGGCCGTATCGATCCTCGGGTTCTCGCTGCCGACATTCTGGGTCGGTCTGATGATGATCCTTGTCTTCGCCGTGGTGCTGGGCTGGTTGCCCGCAACAGGGCGTGGTGAAACGGCCAGTCTGCTGGGGTGGCAGACCTCGCTGTTGACGCTGAACGGCTGGAGCCACATTCTCTTGCCGGCGCTCAACCTGGCCCTGCTCAAGATCAGCCTCGTGATCCGCCTTGCCAGAGCCGGCGCACGCGAGGCCGCGCTGATGGATTACGTGAAATTTGCCCGTGCCAAGGGCCTTTCTCAAAACCGCATCATCGGCGTGCATATCCTCAAGAACATACTTATTCCCATCGTCACTGTTCTGGGGCTCGAATTTGGCTCGCTTGTCGCCTTCTCCGTGGTGACCGAGACGATCTTCGCTTGGCCTGGCATGGGCAAGCTGCTGCTCGAAGCGATCCAGCGGCTCGATCGGCCGGTGATCGTGGCCTATGTGATCGTCGTTGTCGTGCTGTTCGTCACGATCAATCTGCTGGTTGATATCGTCTATTCCCTGCTCGATCCCCGGGTGCGTCTCTCGGAGGCCAAGGCATGAGCGAGTTCATGATCATGACTGCGCCAATCCTTCTCCCTTGGGAGAAGGTGGTCGGCAAAGCCGATCGGATGAGGGAGAACCACTGCCTTTGGTGGTTCTCCCTCATCAGTCATGCTCCGCATGACAGCTTCTCCCAAGGGAGAAGCGGGAGGCTCGCACGATGAGTGATCTTGCGTTGAAAACAGTCACGCCTGCCATCCCGCGCGAAGAAACACCCTTCCACCGCTTCGTCTCGCAATTCCTGGAGGATCGCGTCGCAGTCTTCGGACTGGTGTTGCTGGCAATTGTCGTTGCGCTGGCGCTTCTTGCGCCCTGGATTTCACCACAAAACCCCTATGATCTCGGCAAGGTCGATCTCATGGATTCCAAGCAGCCGCCGGGGGAACTGGCCGGTGACGGGTTCCGCATGTGGCTGGGCTCGGACGGTGTCGGCCGCGATCTGCTCTCGGGTATCCTCTACGGTCTGCGCATTTCACTCATGGTTGGCGCGATCTCCGGCATCATCGCCGCCACGGTCGGCATGTCGGTTGGTCTGATTGCCGCCTATGCGGGCGGGCGCGTCGAGAGCATGATCATGCGCATCGTGGACCTCCAGCTTTCGCTGCCAACGGTGCTCGTGGCACTGATCCTGGTGTCGATGCTAGGCAAGGGCGTGGACAAGATCATCATTGCCCTCGTGATCGTGCAATGGGCCTATTATGCCCGCACGGTCAGAGGGTCCGCGCTGGTGGAGCGCCGCAAGGAATATGTCGAGGCTGCGCAGTCGCTGGGTCTGTCCAATGCCCGTATCATTTTCCGCCATATCCTGCCCAACGTGATTGCGCCGGTCATCGTGATCGCCACGGTGCAGACCGCCCATGCCATCGCGCTTGAAGCCACGTTGTCCTTCCTTGGCGTGGGCTTGCCTCAGACCGAGCCATCGCTTGGCGTGCTGATCGCCAACGGCTTCCAGTACTTGCTTTCAGGCAAATACTGGATCTCGACCTTTCCCGGCATGGCACTGCTCGTCACCATCGTTGCCATCAATCTGGTGGGTGACCGGTTGCGTGATGTGCTGAACCCGAGACTGGAGAAGTGATGACCCCCGTCCTTTCCGTCTCCAACCTCAAGACGCACTTCTTTACCCGCGCAGGTGTGGTGAAATCGGTCGACGGGGTGTCCTTCGATGTGAACCGCGGCGAGGTCATGGGCCTTGTCGGTGAGTCTGGCTCGGGCAAAACCGTTACGGGCTTCTCAATCATGGGCCTTGTCGATGCACCGGGCCGTATCGTGGAAGGCTCGATCAAGCTGAACGGCCGCGAACTTGTGGGCTTGCCTGAAAATCAGATGCGCACCTTCCGGGGCCGTGAGGTCGCCATGATTTTCCAGGATCCGATGATGACGCTGAACCCTGTCCTGCGCATCGACACGCAGATGATGGAAGCGGTCACGGCGCACAACGATGTCAGCAAGCAGGAGGCCCGCCAGCGTGCCCGCGACGCACTCGGCAAGGTCGGCATTCCTTCGCCGGAAGAGCGGCTCTCAGCCTATCCCCACCAGTTCTCCGGCGGGATGCGCCAGCGCGTGGCCATCGCCATCGCGCTTCTCAACAAGCCATCGCTGATCGTCTGCGACGAACCAACGACAGCGCTTGATGTGACGATCCAGAGCCAGATACTCGCCGAGATGCAGAAGCTTTGCGCCGAAACAGGCACGGCGCTGATCTGGGTGACGCATGATCTCACCGTGGTCGCCGGCCTCGCGGACCGATTGGCTGTCATGTACGCGGGGCGCATTGTCGAAAGCGGCCCGGTGGATGCTGTTCTGGACAGTCCGATCCATCCCTACACCTTTGGCCTGCTCGGCTCCGTGCCTTCACGCGGCAAGCGCGGCGAGCCGCTGCGGCAGATCCCCGGCTCGGCACCATCCCTTGCACGGCTTCCCGAGGG
>JANNEO010000002.1:0-66212 GCA_031378805.1 Hyphomicrobiales bacterium | reverse complement strand
AATAGATAGCGACCGTGCCGTCCATGCCCTTCGACGCTGCGGGAAAGATGGCTGGTGCGACAGTTGCGATCGCGCTGTAGAGCCACGCGACACCTGTTCCCATGGCGATCAAGGTGAACATGTTGAGATTGCGCGTCTGGACTGAAGCTATGGCGCGCATGAAGAATGGCCACCCAGCCCAGAACACGACCGGCGTGGCGAGCGCGAACTGGATCCAGCCCGATGTAATCGGCGGAACGATCCGGTGCAGCGCAGGAATGAAATGACCGCCCATCTCAAGCGCGAGCACTGGCAGCGAGAGCGCGAGGCCACCCCAGAAGCGCTGGGTCATGTCCTTGAGTTCTGCGCTCGGCCCAGCATCCGCTGCGGACACGACTGGTTCCAGCGCCATTCCGCAAATCGGACAAGTGCCTGGGCCTGCCTGACGTATTTGCGGATGCATAGGGCAGGTGAAGACCGTGCCGGTTGTGGTGCTCATGTTGATCTTGACGATATCCATTTTGAACCTGCCCACGTGGTTGTGCGTCTGCAGTCTAGGGCGTTGGACCATGCGTCAGGAGCTTCGGATACTACTCAAGCCCCTTGTGGCTCGTGGCGTGCCTCTCGCCGATCAGCATAGTCGCAGGGTCGATGGCGCGTTCGATGGCGATGATGAGCTGTCTTTCATCAAACGGTTTCTGGAGAACACCCGCAGCAGGATTAAGCCGTTTTCTGTCAATCACGTCCCCGGTGACGAAAAGATGGGGAACAAATCCCGCACTCAGGATGGCCGCTACGGCGTTGATGCCACTGCCCTCATGCAGGCGCACATCGGAGATGATCAATTCAGGCTGGCATCGGGCAGCTGCTGCAATCGCACCTGCTTCGGTACGCTCGCTGGCACAGACCTCATGGCCCATCTCGGAGAGCACTTCTACGAAAAGAAGGGCAATCAGGGCTTCATCCTCGATAATCAGAACGCGAAGCGCTCTCATGGCCTGTCATAATCCTCCGATTAATGTCCGAAAGTTCTCATACAGCGAAGCGCTTTCAGCAGCAGGACTGTTTTGGAGCCGTGTGAGACTCGACAAACCACAGCTGAAGGTCGATCCCGCGTGACACCTGCGTGAAAAGATCAGCCGTATCAACATCGCCGAAAGCCGTGGCCGCCGCGCTCGCTTCGCGGGCACCCTCACTAAAAGCGGCGAGGGCACCGGAAACGGCGAAGATGTGCTTCTGCTCGTCCGCCACGCCAAGCGGATAAGCGATCAGCGACGTGCGTTCTGCCGCCATCTGGATCGTGCCATCGGCAGTTCCGCCCAGACCACCGGCCCGCTCGGCCAGCATGTCGGAAAAGCTCTCGACCTCCTCCGACACTGTGTCGAACAGCTTGTGGATTGCAATGAAGTTGGCCCCTCGCACATTCCAGTGCGCCTGTTTCACCTGGGCATGCAGGTCGATCGCCGTTGCAAGATGCTTGTTCAGCAACGCGACGGACTGGATGCGTATCTTCTCGTCGAGTGTGTTGCGGGTGGCGTGCATGACGGGCTCCTTCAACGGCGGCTGAATTCGAAAAGGGGGTTCAGTCCTTGCGAACCGAACCCCAAGTGTGGCGTGAGGCCCAAAAGGTGGGGAACTTCCAAACCGCCAAAGGCGCTTCGGAAGAACAGGCCCGGCCAAACAAAGGTCTACCGCAATGGGCAATCCCCGCCGCAGGGCCGGAATCTACTCAGACAGTCCTCCTTGAGGATCGGGGCCTGAAACTGGTGCAACCAGATCAGCAGGCTGCTTTACCGCAGCTTCATCCTACGGTCCGACGATCACGCGTGAACCGACCGGAACGCGGTTGTAGAGATCGATCACGTCCTGATTGAACATGCGGATGCATCCACTGGAAACCGAAAGTCCGATGCTCGAAGGGTCGTTTGTTCCGTGGATGCGATAGAGTGTGTCGCGTCCTTCGCGGTGCAGGTAGAGCGCGCGCGCACCGAGCGGGTTTTCAAGGCCGGGATCCATGCCACCGCTCCATTTTGCATTGCGTACGGGATCGCGCCTGACCATGTCCGCCGTCGGCGTCCAGCGCGGCCATTCTGCCTTGCGACCCACTTCGGCGCGCCCGCTCCATTCGAGCCCTTCCTTGCCGACGCCAACGCCGTAGCGCACGGCAAGCCCATCGGGAAGAACCAGATGAAGCGTATGGCGTGATGTGCTGATGATGAGGGTGCCGGGAGGCTCCGGTGTGGGGAATCGCACGACGCTGCGCAGAAAACTGGTATCAACGTCGTTGAAATCGACTTCCGGTATGGGAAATCGCTCATCGGGAACGGCGGAATAAAGCGCTGCGACCTGCGGAGCGATGTCATTGCCCACGAAAGACCTTGGCTGATAGGATCCCGGGGGAACTACGCCGACGCAACTCCCCATGGCCAGGGCGAGCACAATTGCCGCAAGCTGGCGGATACTGCCGTGGTTGTATCGCCTATGTTCTGTCACGTCATTTATCCGGTGCTTTCGCGGCATTCATGGGAGGGGGAGGATAAGGCACTGCCGCAACGCGTGATGCGAAGGATCTGAATCTACTCAATTTGCCGGGAACTTTCACGCTCATGCCACCGTTGACGACATTCAAGCCGTGACTCTGCGTCCATGCTATGACCTTGTGGGACATTCCCGTCAGGACAGACATGCCGAAAACCTCCGAAGGCCGATCCGGACAGCGGCCAAAGCAACCCGGCTTGGCCCGCCGCCATGTCGCAGCGCGCGGCCCGCCATCCGGCGCGGCTGATTTTCTGATTGTTGCCATCGGCGCATCCGCAGGCGGTCTGGACGCCTGCCGCAAGCTCATCGATGCCACGCCCGACAACACCGGGATGGCGTTCATCCTCGTCCAGCACCTTGATCCGAACCACGACAGCCTGCTGGTCGATCTGCTGGCCAGCCATACGAAGATGACGGTCAGCCAGGCCGCTGAAGGCGTGTTGCTCGCACCCGACCATCTCTATGTCATCCCTCCCGGTGCTTACCTTTCGGTCGCCAGCGGAACGCTGCATCTGTCCGAACCGGAGGCGCGGCACGGCGCTCGCCTGCCATTCGATTTCCTTCTGCGCTCGCTTGCGGAAGATTGCGCGGCGCGGACAGCTTGCGTCATCCTTTCTGGGACCGGATCCGACGGCAGCGAAGGCGTGAAAGCGGTGAAAGCCAGGGGGGGCTTCGTCATCGCACAGGAACCCCAGGAGGCGGAGTATGATGGTATGCCCCGCAGTGCCATCTTGACGGGAGCGGTTGACCTTACGCTGAGGGTGTCGGCGATTCCGGCTGCCTTGGCGAAGCATGGCAATCACAAAGGCAAGCCAGCGGCCGCAAGGAGCCAGCGTGCTGCGAACAAGAGCGATGACGGTCTGGCTGCGATCATCGATCTGCTGCGTACCCAGACATCGCATGATTTCACGCTCTACAAGCAGGGCACACTGAAACGCCGCATCGAGCGGCGCATGGCCATGAGCGCTGGCCCCGTCCATGACATGGCGGGATATCTGGTATCCTTGACGTCGGACCCGGCGGAACTGGAACTGCTGGCGAAAGATCTGCTGATCAACGTCACCAGTTTCTTCCGCGATCCCAAGATCTTCGACTATCTCGCAAAGACCACTGTGCCTGACATGCTGCGCGCCCACGTCGCCGACCAGCCCCTGCGCATCTGGATCGCGGGTTGCAGCACGGGGGAGGAAACCTACTCTCTCGCCATGCTGCTGCGTGAGGAGATCACGGCGTCGAAGCGCAATGTGAAGCTGCAGATCTTCGCGTCGGATGTCGATGCCGACGCCGTGGCCCTGGCACGCGACGGACTCTACCCCGCGACCATTGCAGCGGACGTGTCTGCCGATCGCCTCGCCCGGTTCTTCTCGAAGGAAGAGAATGGTTATAAAGTGTCACCGGAACTGCGCGCCAGCGTGGTGTTCACGGTGCAGGACGTGCTGTCGGACCCGCCGTTCTCGCGCATCGATTTTATCTCGTGCCGCAACCTCCTGATTTACCTCGGACCGGAAGCGCAGGCGAAAGTGATTGCGCTGTTTCACTTCGCGCTGCGGCAAGGAGGGCTGCTGCTTCTCGGCAGCGCTGAAACGGCCGGAAACGTTGACGGCCGGTTCGAGATCATTTCGAAGCCGGAGCGTCTGTATCGGCATATCGGGCGGGCCCGGCCCGGCGATGTCGGATTTGCCCTGAGCAAGGGTGATGGCAGAGCGGTCGTCAAATCCGGCTCGACTGTCGCTGCGCCATCCCGCCAGACCGCGTTGGCGGAGCTTGCCCGGCGGATGGCACTCAAAACCTACGCACCCGCGCTGGTCCTGATCAACCGCAAGATGGAATGCCTCTATTTCCTGGGTCCGACAGCGCGCTACCTGCACCATGCGGAAGGCCATCCGACAAATGAGTTGCTGGGCATGGTACCGCAGGAAGCCCGCGTCAAGCTGCGGGCTGCCATCCAGCAGGTGACCCCGCAAAGTCCATATGCCAGCGTTGACGGTGCCCTCGTCGATCCGTCCAGCGGTGCCCATGCTTTTACAATCGAGGTCCATTCACTGAACCATGAGGGTGAGGAACTTTTGCTTGTCGGTTTCCTTGAAGCCGCTCGAAAGTCCCATCCGATGGTCAGTGCCCCGCCTTCCAGGAGCGCGACTGGCCGAACGAAGCCCGGCATCGAGCCGTCGCCGGATGATCATACGCGCATCACCGACCTCGAAAGGGAACTGGAAACCACCCGGACCGAGCTGCACGCGGCCATCCACAATCTCGAAATGGCCAGCGAAGAACAGAAAGCTGTCAACGAGGAGGCGCTGTCCGTCAACGAGGAGTTCCAGTCCACCAACGAGGAGTTGCTGACCTCGAAGGAGGAACTGCAGTCTCTCAACGAAGAACTCACGGCGTTGAACAACCAGCTGCAGGAGACGCTTGATAGGCAGCGCACCACGTCCAAGGACCTGCAGAACGTGCTCTACAGCACCGATGTCGCCACGCTGTTTCTGGACCGTGATCTCAACATCCGCTTCTTCACACCGGCCACGAAATCTCTTTTCAACGTGATCCCAGGCGATGTGGGCAGGCCGCTGGCCGATCTGCATTCATTGGCGGCAGATACACAGCTGGCAACCGATGCCCGGTCTGTGCTGAAAGACTTGGCTCCCGTTGATCGGGAGATCGAGACGAAGACTGATGTGTGGTTCACCCGCCGCATTTTGCCCTATCGCAATCACGACAAACACGTGGAAGGCGTTGTCATCACCTTCACCGACATCAGCGAGCGCAAACGTATCCGCAAGGCGCTGGAAGAGGCCAAGCTGGAAGCCGAGCAGGCCAACCGTGCCAAGTCGCGTTTCCTCGCGGCGGCCAGCCATGATCTGCGCCAGCCGCTCCAGACCATCGCATTCGTGCAGGGTTTGCTCGCACGAACAGTTCAAGGCGAAAAAGCGCAGAATCTGGTGAAGCGCCTGGACGATACGTTGCACGCCATGTCTGGAATGCTCAACGCGCTGCTCGATATCAACCAGATCGAGTCTGGAGTCGTGCGTGCTGAGATCGTCAGTTATTCACTGAACGATCTGTTCGAACGGTTGCGGGAGGAGTTCTCTTATCATGCCGAAGCCAAGGCGCTGAAGCTGAGGATCGTGCCTTGCAAGCACATCATCCATACCGATCCCCGCCTTCTGGAGCAGATGATCCGCAATCTGCTGACCAACGCAATCAAGTATACGCGTTCGGGTAGGGTACTGCTGGGATGCAGGCGGCGAGCGGGGTCGCTCAGCATCGAAATATGGGACACCGGCATCGGCATTCCCGATACGGAACTGCAGACGATCTTCGAAGAATATCACCAGCTCGACAATGCAGCGCGCGAGCGCAGCCGTGGTCTGGGCCTGGGTCTTGCCATCGTCCAGCGGCTGGTGACCTTGCTTGGCTACCGGGTCCATGTGCGCTCGCGGCTCGGCAAGGGATCGGTTTTTGCCATAGAGATCGCGCTGCCAGCCGATGGTGTTGATCCGCCAACGTCAGTCGCTTCTGATGTTGGCGCTATCACTTCGTCTTCGGAAGTTGCCGGGAAAGGCTGCACGATCCTCGTTGTCGAGGACGACCCGGACGTGCGTGAACTGCTCGCGCTGTTGCTGGAAGCCGAGGGCCATCAGGTAACCACCGCGTTCGACGGATTGGCTGCGCTGGAACTCGTTGAGAAAGGAATGCTGAAGCCCGATCTCGTCATTGCAGACTACAACCTTCCCAACGGCATGGATGGCCTGCAGGTTGCGGCAAAGCTGAAGAATGCATCAAAGCGTGCGTTGCCGGTCATCATTCTGACAGGTGATATTTCCACCAAAACACTCGCCGAAATCGCGCGGAGTGACTGTGTTCACCTCAACAAGCCGGTGCAACTGAAGAAAATGATGGCTGTCATCGAAACGCTTCTGTCTGCGCCGCAGCTCATGCCCGCAAGCACCATGGCCAAACCCATGCGGGTTGCATCAAGTCCGACGTCGGACATGGTTTACGTCGTGGATGACGACCAGAACATCTGCGATACACTGCGCGCCTTGCTGGAAGACAAGGGATACGAAGCCATGACCTTTGCAACCAGCGAAGCCTTTCTGGAACATTATCAACCAGATCAAGGCGGATGCCTGCTCATCGATGCCTATCTGCCGGGCATGAACGGGTTTGCCCTGTTGCAACAGCTCAGCGATGCAAATGATCCGCTGCCCGCGATCATGATCACCGGCAACAGCGATGTTCCCATGGCGGTTCAGGCAATGAAGGCCGGAGCAATCGACTTCATCGAAAAACCAGTCAGTTCCGTTGACCTCCTCGCCAGCATCGAACGCGCATTGGAGCAATCCCGGGATGTCAGCAAAGTGGCGCAATGGCGCACCGAGGCGCAAAGCCACGTGGCTGGCCTTACAGTGCGACAGAAACAGATCATGGATCTGGTGCTGGCAGGCCACCCCAGCAAGAACATCGCAGCCGACCTGGGCATCAGCCAGCGCACGGTGGAGAACCACCGCAATGCGATCATGACCCGGACCGGGTGCAAGTCACTGCCAGCACTGGCGCGGCTTGCGCTGGCGGCGGCACCGCAGGCCGATCGCGCGAAAAATTGAGCCCGCATGACTCTCGTGGTGAACACACCGGACCTTTGGCGTCACACGTTGATCGGTCAGGCACCGGATGCCCACAAGTATCAACACGGCTCGGTGCTGGTGTGGAGCGGGCCGCCTTTGGCCACCGGGGCCGCACGGCTGGCGGCGACATCGGCCTTGCGGGCTGGCGCAGGTCTGGTGACGCTGGCGGGCGCGAAGGATGCGTTGATAGTCCACGCCGCACATGTGACGGCGATCATGCTGAAGCAGGCGGACGGTCCGGTAGGCCTGGCGCTGCTGCTTGAGGACACGCGCTTCAACGCGGTCATTCTCGGACCTGCGATGGGCGTTGGCGCTGTTGCCTGCGAACTTGTGGCCGTCACCATGGCGGCCCGGCGCGCCTGCGTTCTCGACGCAGACGCGCTCACGAGCTTTGAAGGCAAGGCCCAGAAGCTGGCGGATATGACCGCATCAAATGCGCGACCTGTCGTTTTGACGCCGCACGAGGGCGAGTTTACAAGACTGACCGGCGTGCAACCCGTGCAAGGCAACGACGTGCAGGCTCATGCGGAATGGCGCATAGGCCGTGCTCAAGAATCCGCCTCCTTTTTCGGCGCGACGGTTGTGTTGAAGGGCGCAAAGACGGTTATCGCTGCCGCAGACGGGCGTGTCGCTGTCAACGACAATGCCCCGTCCTGGCTGGCAACGGCAGGTTCGGGCGATGTGCTGTCGGGCATCATCGGCAGCTTCCTGGCGCAGGACATGCCGGGGTTCGAAGCGGCCTGTGCCGGTGTCTGGTTGCATGGTCTTGCCGGACAGATCGCAGGGCGCGGGATGATCGCCGATGATCTGGCACTTGCGGTCTCGAAAGCCGTGGCGGATCTTCATGAGATCATTTCTGCATCATAGCCGGTGTAGGTTTGAGCTTCGTATCAATTATAAAACATGGGCGATCTGCTCATATGCGTTGCTGGCGATGTTCAAGCCGGAATTTTCACGGCCCATTTGATGACCCAGGCGACGAGTGAAAGCGCCAGGATACTCACAGCCCAGATTGCGCCGAACCAGACAAGACGCTGCCAGAGAGGCACATTCTGCAGATTGTTATCGAGCCTTTCCATCAGTGGTAGCCGCCCACAGCATTCACCTTGCCGCGGAAGACCCAGTAGGAATAGGCCGTATAGATCAGGATCAGGGGCACAAGCACGACCGCGCCGACCAGCAGGAAGGACAGGCTGTTGTCGGGGGCCGCAGCTGCCCAGATCGTCACGCTGTTGGGAACGATATAGGGGTAGAAGCTGATTCCCAGACCCATGAAGCACAGCACGAACAGCGATTGTGCTGCGAGAAAGGGGCTGACTTCTTCACGGTCGCGCAGTCCCCGGTAGAGCACGAAGGCGGCAAGCAGCACCAGCAGCGGCACCGGCCCGGCAAGCAGAAGATGCGGCCAGCCGAACCAGCGATCCATGTAGACAGCGCTCAGGAACGGTGTCCAGGCGCTGACCACACCGATCAGGAGCAGGGTGGCCGGAGCGGTGATCCTGGCCATGCGGTAGGCGGTGTCCTGCACATGGCCTTCGGTTTTCCAGATCAGCCAGGTTGCGCCAAGCATCGCATAACCGATGACAAGGGCTGCGCCTGTCAGTAGGCTGAAAGGGGTCAGCCAGTCCCACCAGCCGCCTGCATAGGCGCGGTTTGCGACAGGGATGCCCTGCACCAGCGCGCCGAGTGCAACCCCCTGAGCGAAGGTCGCAGCAATCGATCCGCCCGAAAATGCCCAATCCCACAGGAATTGCCCGCGCTTGGTGCGCCAGCGAAACTCGAAAGCCACGCCGCGGAAAATGAGGCCGAGCAACATGATGATGATCGGCGCGTAAAGCGCTGGCATGATGATGGCGTAGGCCAGCGGAAACACCGCGAAGAGGCCACCGCCGCCGAGCACCAGCCACGTCTCGTTACCATCCCAGACGGGTGCCACCGAGTTCATCATCTCATCGCGGTGGACCTCACCCTTGACGAACGGAAACAGGATGCCGATGCCCAGATCGAAACCATCGAGAACGATATAGGCCAGAACGGCGAAGGCGATCAGGCCAGCCCAGATCAGCGGAAGATCAAGCGTCATGACATGGCTCCCGCTGTTGCTGATGTAACAGCGCCTGCCACATCCATGGCCGGCGCCGGCATGATGCCACCGGCGCGGATCGGCTGTTCGGGCGGCAGGCCCGGCTCACCGGCATGGGGTGGCTGGTTCATCAGGCGCAAGATGTAGAACGTTCCCGCGCCAAACAGCGTGAAGTAGACGATAATGAACGCAACGAGGGAACTGGCAACGGCAACCGCGGAGACTGGCGACACGGACTGCGCCGTCGTCAGGAGACCATAGACCGTGTAAGGCTGCCGTCCGACCTCCGTGGTGATCCAGCCAGCCAGCACCGCAACAAAGCCGGAAGGTCCGAGTGCGACGGCGGTGCGGTGCATCCGCGGCGTATCAAAAAGAGTGCCTCGATGGCGAAGCCACAGGCTCCAGAGGCCCAGCCCCAGCATCGCAAACCCGATTGCGACCATGACCCGGAAGCTCCAGAACACGATGGCGACGGGAGGCTGCTTGTCGACGGGGATCGTGTCAAGTCCAGCCAACGGTGCGTTCAGGTCATGCTTGAGGATGAGCGACGACAGCTTCGGAATCTGGATGGCGTAGTCGATGCGCTTTTCGGCAGAGTTGGGAATGCCGAACAGGATGAGCGGTGCCCCTGAGGGATGGCTGTCATAGTGCCCTTCCATGGCCATCACCTTTGCAGGCTGATATTCGAGCGTGTTGATGCCGTGCATGTCACCGGCAATGATCTGCAGCGGTGCGACAATCGCGGCCATCCACATCGCCATCGAGAACATGATGCGCGCCGCAGGGTTTGTCCGATCCCGCAGCAGATGGAGAGCCCCAACCCCGCCGACGACAAAGGCCGTGGTCAGGTAGGCGGCCAAGACCATGTGAACCAGCCGGTAGGGGAAAGACGGATTGAAGATCACGGCCCACCAGCTCGTGGTGATGAACTGGCCGACGTCGTTGATGGCGTAACCTGCCGGAGTCTGCATCCAGCTGTTGACCGACAGGATCCAGAACGCTGACATGAACGTGCCGAATGCGACCATCAGCGTGGCAAAGAAATGCAGCTTGTGGCCGACACGCTCGCGCCCGAACAGCATGACACCCAGAAAACCCGCCTCCAGAAAGAAAGCGGAGAGCACTTCATACCCCATCAGAGGGCCCAGAACAGGGCCTACCTTGTCCGAAAACACACTCCAGTTGGTGCCGAACTGGTAACTCATGACGATGCCGGACACGACGCCCATGCCGAAGGCGACGGCGAAAATCTTCTTCCAGTAATTGAACAGGTCAAGAAAGACCGATTTGCCCGTGCGCAGCCACAGGCCGTTCAGCACCGCGAGATAGCTCGCAAGTCCGATGGTGAACACCGGAAAAATGATGTGAAAACTGATGGTAAAAGCGAACTGGATCCGGGCCAGCAACAATGCGTCGAATGACATCGTGGCCACCCTTTCCTGGATGACGGGCGAAAGCCCACACTACATAACGTCTCTCCGGGGTTTAAAGTTCCTCCGATAGGCCGAGATATCTGGAATGCATTCGATCGTACTGAAACCGGATCATGCGGCCATGCGCAGAAGCGGCTGACCAAAGCCATCAACCTCTTGGGGATAATCGCAACGATCCATCTCAAAAATCCTGGACGACCACGTGAGTACAATCCGTAGCTTTTGGATGGTTGGCAGGAGGGCTATCACATTCTGACTGCGGCAAAGGTCGCTATGTAAAGACAAGGATTTTGCCAGTGACCAGCACAGATCATGGACCGCGCTATCCTGTCAGCCATATCATCCTGAGGCTGGCGCGCACCAAGACATTTCCCGAAGGATCGCTGCGCCGCGGATACGATATCAGAGCGGCTCTCGATACGGCTGGGCATCTCAGTGTCAACGCCTGGCGTGATCATCGCACGGCATATGGTGTTCAGCGTTTCTGGGACGACGAACCGGTCAGGCACGGCATTCTGATGCATCGCGCTGGCGGTACGGGAGGGGCGACCTGGACTGTACACTATGCAGGTCTGAATCAGGAAGACGAAGACGGGTTTCGCCTCGGCGAGCACGTCATGCAGCGCGATGAATTCGTTTCCATCCGCGACGACGAAGGCGTGCTGCAGACGTTCAGGGTCTCGGATGTGAAGCCGACGGGAGAAGCGCTGAGTTAGACTTCATATTGGGGGAGGTCTCATCGTGAGCTCTTCGGGCATCGGAAGTCACTGTGCCACCCCCAAGCGCCCGCAACGCATTGAGGACCACCGCCACATCGATCGCCTCCTGCGTCAACGCTCCAGCCAGCGGTGGCAGATAGCCGAGCGCGGCCAGCAGCATTCCGGCAGATGACAATCCCAACCCGATAATGACGCTTTGCAGCGCGATGGTCCGGGTGTGTCGGGCGATTTCCATGGCTTCGTTGAGACGACCGATCCGGTCCACCAGCAGGACGATGTCGGCGGCCTCTGCTGCGGCCGCTGCACCGCGCGCTCCCATGGCCACACCAATGTCGGCAGCCGCCAGCGCGGGAGCATCGTTGATTCCATCGCCAACCATCATCGTCGGTGCCATGGCCTTGGCCTTGACCACAGCTTCAATCTTCTGCTGCGGCGTTGCCTGGGCGATCACATCGTCCACGCCGAGCCGCCTGCCTATATCTTGCGCGACCACAGCCTGATCACCGGTGATGAGAGTGACACGGGAAACTCCGCCAAGGCGCAGCGCGGCAATCGTTGCAACCGCGTCATCCCGCAAATTGTCGATGAAGATCAGTCGCCCGGCCCATGCACTATTGATCGCCACGCCCAGCACCGTCGAGCCGGTCGGCACGTCTCCCGGCGCAAGTGACGGCGCACCGACGCTCAACGCCACGAAGTCGGGGCGGCCAATCACCACCGGGATACCTGCAACCAAGCCCTTGACGCCGTCTCCCGCGATGTCTTCGATGTTGGTAGGGGGCGAGAGCGCCAAGCCGCGTTTGCGGGCTTCGCCAACCAGGGCCTGCGAGATCGTGTGCTGCGAGGACTGGGCGAGCGACGCCGCAAGCGCAATCAGATCAGCCTCAATGACATTGGTCGCCGGTTCGACGGATGCAACCTTTGGATAGCCATCCGTCACCGTTCCTGTCTTGTCGAACATCACAGTACGAATGCGCGGCAGGACTTCCAGAATGCGGGCCGATTTGAAAAGAAGCCCACGCTTGGCGGCTCGTGACATGCCCGCGACGATGGCGACCGGGACGGCGAGGATCAGCGGACAAGGTGTCGCCACCACGAGAACGGCGACGGCGCGCGAGGCCTCCCCTGTCAGAAACCAGGCTCCGCCAGCCAAGGTAACCGTCACTGCGAGAAAGCCCAATGCGTATTGATCAGCAAGGCGCGCCACGGGTGCCTTTGAAAAGCGGGCCGCATCGACAAGCCTGACGACGGCGGCATACGTGCTGTTGGCTGCGGTATGGGACAGCATCAGATCAAACGGTGCTCCAGCATTTGCAACACCACTGGAAACGGCCTCACCGGCGTTTCGGCGCACGGGCATAGGTTCGCCGGTCATAGACGATTCGTCCAGCAGGGCCGCGCCGCCATGCACCTGTCCATCGGCGGGAATGATTTCGCTGGCGCGGACAAGCAGCCGGTCGCCCGGCTGCAACTGCTCGATCGGCGTCTCGACCAGTCCGTTGCCGCGATAGACCTGGGCGGTCCGCGCCACACGCCCCAGCAGTGCCGTCATCTCGCGCTGGGCACGCCCTTGAGCATAGTCTTCCAGCAACTGCCCGCCAGAATACATCAGCGCGACCACGACTCCTGCCAGAGCCTCGTTCGCCAGCAACGCGCCCGTCATGGAGAGCGCGGCGATGATATCGAGTCCGAACTCGCCCCGGGCCAGGCTGCGAATGATGCTAACGAGAAGTGCGATGAGAACCGGAACGATGCCGGCTGCGAAAATCCAGAAAGCTGTATCACCACGGTCCATCGCCATTGCGGCAAGGCCCACCATCAGTGCCGTAGCCGGAACTGCCGCCAGCGCGATTGTTCGGCAACGTGGTGTCAGCCATGTGTCGTTTGCCGGTGAAGCCAAGGCGGAAGCGCGCGTTGCGCGATCAGGTGGATTTGGATTCCTGGTGCTATATGTCATGCCGCGATCACAGCTTCGACCGGTCTCCGTGTTGAAAACGGCAGCGCCGGACCGTAGCCAAAGCGCATGACGATATCTGGCCGGCGACCTGACATGCCCACCAGCTCGGCCAGTTCCGAGCGCAGGCCAGCGACTTCGACGGGTTGGTTGAGGAACGCGTGCTTGAGGCCCAGTGCCGTGGCGGCGAGGGCAAAGCGTTGACAGGCGCGCCCTGCCAGCACCCAATGCTCAGGATCGTCCTTGGCGGCCACGAACACGGCAATACCGGCTGAAGAGGCGATCTGGCGGGCATACTTGTTGTTCTCGGCCTCAGTCCTGAAGGCCAGATCAAACATCCGCGGTCCCAGCCATTCCGGCAGGGCAGGATTGCCACTGCAGGCAGCGAACAGCCCGTCGCCTGTTTTCAGGGCATGTCGCGGACTGTAGCGCAGCCATGATTTGAGTTCATCCACGAACGCGGTATCCGCCATCTGCACAGCATTGCCAGCGACAACGAGATCACGGATTCGGTTGATTTGAACTCGATCCGATATCAAGACGAGATCGACACCGGGTACCGCCGCAGCATTGGAAAGTGCCGCCAGATCGGCGATGCTGATTGGCCTGCCATCGAACAAACCGCGGGTGGATTGGCGCTTCGGAATGGCATCGAAGAGCACAGCTTCCCGGGAGGTGTCTTGTCCGAAAATGTATGTGACACCCCCGCCTTTGGTCGGATCGAAGATCAATTCTCCAGGCTTGCCGCGCATTCGGGCGGCGATGGAAAGATTTTCAGCCGCACAGCCGAGGCTTGCGAAGAGGTGGTGGTTGTCTGGATCAACCGCCGACAGCTGCCGCGTGAGGTCGGGCCGAATGTCGATGCCGCGATCATTGATGGCGAAGCGCCATGGCTGGGTGTTGTGGCTGTTCGCCGCCAGCGTAGCATAACGGATGAGGTCATGTGTCTCCGGCACTTGTGCGAGCACGGCGCGCGTCGCGGCTGCCGCCTCCCCATAGTCCGCCATGGAGCCCATGTTGCGAAAGGCGAGATAGCCTGCGCCCACGCCTATAAAAGCCATGCTGCTTGCGCCGAAGAGCAGTGTCCGCCTGTCAACCATGCTTCACCATCGGTTCCACCGATGAATGAAGTTTCTGGTCATCGGGGATCCCGCTTAGCAGCTTGAGGTTCGCAGGATCAGGTTCGGGATGTACCCATGCCGGGAGAGGTGGCCCGAGGAATCTGAACACCGGGGATAAGTGGAGTTTCTGCCCGAGAGGGGCATAGGATGCGCCGCGAACAGGAGCCCGCATGGCAGCCTGTCAGAATTCCGCGCTACGATCATCAGATCGACGAATGCGTCGTCAGGCTCGCCGTGAATTGGACGCCGCATCCGCCAGCCCGGATTCCGTTAACCAGCGGCGGAGATGATGCATTCTTGGGATTATCTCAAAAAGGATTTCGTTCATTTTCGGATGCTAACGTTCGACCATGTTATACCCGAAACAGATGGCCGTTGTGGCACTTGCGGGCTTCGGTCTGATTTTGGGTGGGTGCGTTGCGCCCACTCCTGAACGCCCTGTTTATCAATCGACCTATTTCCGCCCTGGTTGCGATCCGGGCTTCACGAAGACCGCGCAGTATATGCATAAGGGTCAGCTGGTCGATGTCATCCAAGACCCGTGCGCAGAACCAGGTCCGGAGCTTCAGGCGTTCCTTCGTGACAAGGGATTGCATGGCGAACGTCTGATGCGCGCCGGTCGGCACATTGCCCGGAATGCTTATCCGCGATGGGAAGCAGGCTACAAGGTCTGGAAAATTTTGCAGGAGCCAAGTCGGCGCAAATTCAAATGTGTGCGCGTTGAGGAAAAAGAATATGAGTGTGAGTGACGATCTTTCGGTTGCTATCGATACGGCTCATATCAATATGATATTGAATAGTAAAAATTCAAATTCGCCAATTTACATTTCAGTATTTGCGACATTAACAATATGTTTTGTCGGCTATCTATTAGGGGCAAATTCACTATGGTTGCATTTATTTATGGTGATTGTTGGGGCGGTCCTTGGTTTGAAATTATGGTTCGCACAAATCGAAGAACGAAACATATATATGAATATGCATTCATCGATAAAGAAGCAAATGAATGCTTTGGTCCGTCAACGTCAAATGCTTGTCCGTATTGATGCTTACGGAAATGAGATAACCGATAAATGGCATAAAGAGGTTGCGCGTTTCGTTGACAGCGTCTTACTGCCCGGCATGTCCAAATCCGAACGTGCGAGGGTGCAGGCTGATCAAGTGACATTTAACCGTGCACTGAATGTTCTGTTGATTTGGCCTGTAGCTGACGAAGCAAAACGCCGCAATGTCGGAAACGGCTTTGATCCGACGATGAATGCACGTGAATTCGAAGCTCATTGCGCTCGCGTTCTCCAGTCTCATGGGTGGCAAGCAACCACCACTGCTGCCACAGGTGATCAGGGCGCTGATGTGATTGCGGAAAAAAAGGGACATCGGGTTGTCCTTCAAGCCAAGCTCTACAATTCGCCCGTTGGCAACAAGGCGGTTCAGGAAGCCCATTCTGCCAAGTTCCATTACAAGGCATCGGCAGCGGTCGTTGTCACGAATTCGAGCTTCACAGCTTCAGCCCAGCAGTTGGCGCAATCGACTGGCGTGCATCTCTTGCACCACAGTGAGCTGCCCGAACTTGAAATGACGATCACTGACACTGATGATGCTGCTCAAGAATTAAGCCATAAGCTCGCCTTGGCCGGCTTCATGCCCGGAATATCACGGTGACAGCCAAAGGGCAGGCCAGGAACAAAAAACCGAAACCTCCTTACGAAATTCAACCGCAATGGCCCGCGACCGACGCCCCGAAATTTACCTCCGGGGTAGGCCGCACGATAGTTCGAATGGCTTCACGATACCCGACGCGGTGATGCCCCGGTGCTGCCCCAGAGATTTGAGCAACTCTCGCACATCATCTAAGTAGTTGAAATGATTGGCGCACCCGACAGGATTCGAACCTGTGACCTCTGCCTTCGGAGGGCAGCACTCTATCCAGCTGAGCTACGGGTGCAGCAGGGTTTTGGATAGCCGATCCATTTGTGGAGGGCAATCGGCTTGTTCAGGTCTACGCGCTGTCAACGCTGTTGCGTTTCTGAATGGCCGGAGCATCGGCCTGGTCGCGGTGTGATGTCTTTTCGCTACAGTCCGTCGAACAGCGCACTTGAGATGTAGCGCTCGGCAAAACTGGGAATGATCACCACCACTGTCTTGCCATCCATGCCGTCCCGCGCCGCAATTTCGAGCGCTGCGGCCATCGCTGCGCCAGATGATATTCCGCCGGGTATGCCTTCCTTCTTTGCCAGCAGACGGGAGGTATCAAACGCGGTCTGGTTGCCGACCGTGATGATCTCGTCGATCAGGCTTCGCTCGAGAATATCGGGAACGAAGCCTGCGCCGATCCCTTGGATCTTGTGTGGCCCTGGCTGCCCTCCGGACAGCACGGGCGAATCCTCCGGTTCAACCGCGACGATGCGAAGGCCGGGATTGTACTGCTTGAGCACCGAACCAACGCCCGTGATGGTGCCGCCCGTGCCGATGCCCGAGACCAGCACATCGACCTTGCCGTTTGTATCGTTCCAGATTTCCTCGGCGGTCGTGACACGGTGGATGGCTGGATTGGCCGGGTTCTGGAATTGCTGCGGGATGATCGAACCCTTGTTTTCGCGCTGCAGTTCCTCCGCCTTGCCGATGGCACCGCGCATACCCTGAGCGGCTGGCGTCAACACCAGTTCCGCGCCCAGGAAGGCGAGCATCTTGCGCCGCTCCACCGACATGGTTTCAGGCATGGTGAGGATGAGCCGATATCCTCTTGCCGCCGCGGCGAAGGCCAGCGCGATGCCGGTGTTGCCGGAGGTCGGTTCGATCAGTACGCCGCCGGGCTTCAGTTTTCCCGATGCTTCCAGTGCGTCGATCATGGCGACGCCGATCCGATCCTTCACGCTGGCAAGGGGGTTGAAGAATTCCAGCTTGGCGAGGATGGTGGCTTTCGACTTCCGCTCCAGGGCCAGCCGGTTGATGCGCACCAGTGGTGTGTCGCCGATGGTTTCGGTAATCGAGCCATAGACACGGCCACGGCCTGGCTGGCGGCTGGATGCTATGGTGGCGTTTGTCGGCATGACACTGTTCTTTCAGTGGGCTTCCCAAGGAGCAGGCCGACAGGCTATCAATTCACAACTGCAGTGTCGATGCCCGCCTCAAATGACACCTTAAATTGCGAAATCCACGGTCTGGCTCATTTCTCCCGCAAAGACCTTCAGCTTTTCGGCGCTATGGCAGAGATCGTCGATGGTGAAGGTGTCCAGACTGGCCAGGAAGGTGGCTCCTGCCGCCTTGACCGCCGGACCGACAACCTGGTCGACCAGTTGAGATTCCGGCTCGATCATGCCTTCTTCCTCGGCTTGCGAGATCATGGCTGCGCGAACCACGTCCCCCGCAGTGATCTTGCGGCGCTCCTTTGCGAGTTCGTAGCCACCGCGCGGGCCTCGCACGCCTTTGAGGATGCCTGAGCGCACCAGCGCCTGCAGCAAGGTCTCGAGATGCCGGGGTGGCAATTGATGGCGAGACGCAAGCATTTTTGCCGCCACGGGGCCCGGTCGGGCGTGCAGGGCGATATCGACCACGGCGGCAATGCCAAGCATACTGCGACGCGACAGAAGGATCATCGTTTCTCTCCCTCAGTTCTGCCCTGTGGACCCGAACCCGCCGCCGCCCCTGTCGCTTGTCTCAAGCACAGACACAACCTGCAGTTCCACCCGGAGGACAGGCGCAATCACCAATTGGGCGATGCGCAGGCCACGGGTGACGGTAAACGGCTCATGTCCGTGATTCACCAGCAGAACCTTGATTTCTCCCCGGTAATCCGCATCCACCGTACCTGGCGCATTCAGCACGGTGACGCCGTGCTTCATCGCCAGTCCGGAACGCGGCCTCACCTGGGCTTCGTAACCCTGGGGCAACTGGAGCGCTATGCCTGTTGGGACAAGGGCTCTTTCACAATTTTTTAGAGTGATTTGTTCATCGGCGTCAATGGCAGCCATCAGGTCAAGCCCTGCCGCGCCGCTGGTTTGGGTTGCGGGAAGGGGGAGATCTGCTCCGTGAGGCAGCCGCAGGACCGGAATTGCAAGAACCGGTATCATGTGCCCAGCATGTCGGCAAGCCGAGCTACGAGCCGCTCGGAGATGGCTTGTTTGCTCATTGTCGGCCAGCTTTCGATGCCGTTGGCGTCAATAAGATGCACGGTGTTGTTGTTCTGCCCCATGACACCCCCCAGCGTTTCCCCCGATGTGCCGACATCGTTGGCGACGATGAGATCGCACCCCTTTTTCGCCAGCTTGGCCTGGGCATAAGCCGCGACATTGGTGGTTTCCGCGGCGAAGCCGACAACAAGCCGTGGGCGCTGGCTGCTCCTATGGGCGACGCCGGCCAGAATATCGGGATTTTCGGCCAGAACGAGAGCAGGCGGCCCGGCGTTGCCCTTCTTCAGTTTCTCGTTGGCTGCTGCACTGACATGCCAGTCAGCCACCGCAGCGACTCCGATGAAGATGTCGCACGGCAGAGCGGCCTCGACGGCCTCCTGCATGGCGCGCGCGGTCTCGACATGAATGGTGCTGACACCGAAGGGATCGGGAAGGGCAACAGGACCGGAGATCAGCGTTACCCGGGCACCAGCCGAGGCCGCCGCCGCAGCGATGGCATGGCCCTGCTTGCCGGAGGAGCGGTTGGCGATGTAGCGCACGGGATCGATCGGCTCATGGGTGGGGCCGGAAGTGATGACCACGTGTTTCCCGCTGAGAGGCCGTACACCTGATTCAGCACTCTCCGTCCAGGCTCCCTCGGGCAGGGGCAGCGTGGTCTCGCTCGCCAGCATCGTCTCGATGGCGGCAAGGATATCGGCCGGTTCCGCCAGGCGCCCAACGCCAAATTCTCCGCAGGCCATCGAGCCAGCCGCGGGGCCTATGAAGGTCACGCCATCCTCGGTGAGACGCGCCACGTTGCGGCGTGTTGCGGGATGCGCCCACATCCGGAGGTTCATGGCTGGGGCCACCAACACTTTCTTGTCTGTCGCCAGCAAGGCCGTCGTGGCCAGGTCGTCGGCGAGGCCATGTGCCATCTTTGCCAAGAGGTTCGCGGTCGCGGGCGCGACCACCACCAGATCGGCATCGCGGGAAAGCTCGATATGGCCCATTTCGGCCTCATCCGTTAGCGAGAACAGCTCGCCATAGACTTTGTCGCCGGTCACCGAGCCAAGCGACAGGGGTGTCACGAACTGGCCCGCGGCCTTGGTCATGATGGCGCGGACGTGCAGGCCCTTGCGACGGGCGAGCCTGCACAGGTCGAGCGCCTTGTAGGCCGCGATGCCACCGCCGACGATGAGGAGAATGCGCTTCTGGTTCATCGGCCTGTGTAATCCCAGGGGTTGATCACGTCGATGCCGCAGGTTGCGAAATCGCGGTCGCGTGTGGCGACTGGCAAGCCCCGAAGACGTGCGATAGCAGCGATCTGGGCATCGGCATGGGCTATCGGAGTGCCTGTCAGTCTGCGTTTGCGCATGATGTCAGCGTAAGCGCGGGCTGCGTCAGAATCGAACGGCAGGATTCGCCCATCAAACAGAGAAAGCATCAGGCGTTCGAAGATCTGTTGCTTGCGTGTGGTCTGAATGGTGGGAGCCAGCATCTTGAACCCCGCAAGGCTTTCACCATAGGTTACTGCTGTGGTTGCAAGCGAACCGAAAGGTTGCGACCCGACCCAGGTGAGGACGCGTGTTTCTGCCTGACCGGTCACCTTTACAATCTCCGAAATGACATTGGTGTCCAAGATAATCATCGGTGCACCAGAGCGTCATCGATGCCAAAGACAATCATGCTGCCTTCGGTCCACGCTGCGCCACTCTGGATGCCGGGTGATCACCTGCGGCGGTTGCCTCAACCTCAATATCGAAACCGCCGACCTCATCCAGCAGCTTGCGTACCTCAGACAGGACGTCTGCCATTGTTCTTATTGGTTGATCAATGGCCCCATACCCTTCTGTGAGTGCCGCAGAGAGGATGACTCGCGCCTCCTCCTCCATGGACTGCCCATGACGTGCAGCCTGCTGTCTGAGTCTCTGCTTGATGCGTTCATCAATGCCGCGAATTGTGATGCTGGCCATAAGCTCGTTCCTTGCAATACACCTCTTTGAAAATATCCTGTCGGGCATGTGATTGCAATGATTGCGTTGCAATCAACGCAATCACAACAGCTTCCACAACCCGGCCGCCAGCAGCCCCGCGATGACCCAGAGCGCGGCATTGCCCCAGCGGGCGCGGCGGGCTTCGGCCTTGCCGATCGCCTCAATGCTGGCTGGCGAGAGCTGGAATCCTGTTGAAGCAGCGTTTTCCAGTTCGCCCACCAGGCGCTCTGCGCGCATGACAAGGTCCGGCATCTTGAAGGCGGCACGCGCAATTCCGCCAAGTCCGTGGCCAGCATCCTGCAGTTTGCCGATGGGGCCGAGATTGCGCTCGATCCATTCGCGCAGCACGGGTTCCGCCGTGGTCCACATGTTGAGCGCGGGATCGACGGAGCGGGCGACACCTTCGATCACCACCATCGTCTTCTGCAGCATGACCAATTCGGTGCGCGTCTGCATGTCGAACAGTTCTGTAATTTCGAACAGCAGGGTCAGCAGTTTCGCCATGGAAATCTGGTCGGCACTGCGCTGATGGATCGGCTCACCCACGGCGCGAATGGCCTGGGCGAAATCATCGACGGAATGATGCGCGGGCACATAGCCCGCCTCGAAATGCACCTCCGCCACCCGCAGATAATTGCGGGTAATGAAGCCGAAGAGGATTTCGGCCAGGAACCGCCGCTCCTTCATGCCGATGCGGCCCATGATGCCGAAATCGACAGCAACGAGGCAGCCATCGCTATCGGCAAAGAGATTGCCCTGGTGCATGTCGGCATGGAAGAAGCCATCGCGGATCGCATGGCGCAGGAAGTTCTCGATGACGGAGCGGCCAAGCGCGGGCAGATCGAACCCCGCAGAGGCCAGCGCAGGGCGGTCGGAGAGGCGGATGCCGTCGATCCATTCCATGGTGAGCACATTGCGCGACGTCAGTTCCCAATCCGGCTTGGGCAGTCGAAAACCGATATCGTTCTTCGTGTTGTCCGCCATCTCGGAGAGGGCCGCTGCTTCCAGCCGCAGATCCATCTCCATGGCGACGCTTCGGGCCATGGTTTCGACCACGCCGCCGATCCTCAGTCTGCGGCTCTTGGGATCGACCGCCTCGACGAACGCGGCGGTGGCCCGCATCGTGGCGAGGTCGCGCTGGAAGCGTTCGCGTACGCCAGGGCGCAGCACCTTGACCGCAACCTCGCGGCTGCCATCACCATCCACGATCACGGCCTTGTGGACCTGTGCCACCGAGGCTGCCGCAATGGGAGGATCGAAGCGGCTGAAGAGCACATCCACCGGCTTGTCAAAGGCATCGGCGATGATCGCCTTGGCCTCGTCGGTCGGGAACGGTGCCATCTTGTCCTGCAGCGTTTCCAGATCGCGGGACATGGCCATGCCCACCACATCCGGGCGCGTCGCCAGGAACTGGCCGAACTTCACGTAGCTTGGTCCCAGCCGTGTCAAGGCCGCTGCGAGACGGGGTGGCGGTTCAGCCCCTGGTGTCAGTGCTGCGGGCTTGCGCTCGATCAGCCGTGCGGCCTTCAGTGCCAGCCGGGCCGGGGCCGGAAGGATGGTGGGATCGACAATGGCGAGTGCGCCCTCTCGCGCCAGCACGAAGCCAAGCCGGGCCAGTCTCGCGGCATGTCCAATGGTGCTGAACATCAGGCGCTCAAAGCTTCCAGCCAGAATGGATGTTCACAATGCCGCCGGAGAGCGCCCTATGGGTAACGCGACGGAACCCAGCCCTGGCGATCATGGCTGCGAAAGCATCCGGTTTCGGGAACTGCCGAATCGATTCAACCAGATAGCGGTAGCTCTCGGAGTCGCCTGTGATCATTTTGCCAAAGGCGGGGATCAGGTTGAAAGAATAAGCGTCGTAAATCCTGTCCAGCACCGGCGTCTCGACTGGCGCGAACTCGAGGCAGAGAAAACGCCCGCCGGTCTTCAGCGTGCGGAAAGCCTCCGAGAGCGCCAAAGGAATGCGCGGCACGTTGCGGATGCCGAAAGCGATGGTATAGCCGTCGAAGGTCTTGTCCGGATAGGGCAGGGCTTCGGCGCTGGCCTCCATGAAGTCGATCTTGCCCGGCGCTTTCCGCTTTTCGGCCCTTTCGGCACCGACGCCCAGCATGGACCCATTGATATCGAGCACGGTCACATGGGCCTTGTCGCCTGCGGCGTCCAGAATCTTGAACGCCACGTCCCCGGTGCCGCCTGCGACATCAAGATGGCGATAGGTGCGATGCTGCGGCGGGCGCAATTGGGCGATCAGCGCACCCTTCCAGACGCGGTGCAGCCCGACCGACATGACATCGTTCATGATGTCGTATTTCTGCGCCACCGAATGGAAGACCTGATCGACGCGATCCTGCTTTTCGACCGTGCGAACGGTCTCGAACCCGAAATGGGTGGTGTCGTCATCCGCTTTTCGGGAGGCCGGTCTGGTCACTGCTGAACTCATGATGTTCTGTTGCGCTTCTCTCGCGTCAACAGCCATCCTATAGGTCGACGAACGATTGCGCCACGCCGCCAATGTCGCGTCGCGCATGTTTCGTCAAGGAGCGTGAATTTGCCCGAGCTTCCCGAGGTCGAGACCGTCAGGCGGGGCCTGCAGCCTGTGATGGAGGGGCGGCGCATCCTGTCCGTAAGGACGAACCGTGCCGACCTGCGATTTCCGTTTCCTGATCAGTTTGGCCGCAGGCTTGCCGGACGAACCGTCACGGCAATGGGTCGGCGCGCCAAGTATCTGATGGTCGATCTCGATGATGGCGAGGTGCTGGTGATGCATCTGGGCATGACGGGGCGTTTCATTATCGAAATGGAGGGCAAAGCGCAGGTGCCGGGCGAGTTCACCCAGGCCGTCAACCGCTTGCCCGCCCATGACCACGTGGTGTTCGAGATGGAGGGCGGCGCACGCATCACCTACAACGATGTGCGGCGCTTTGGCTTCATGGATTTGATCTCGCGCAGTCAGATCATGTCCCATGCGCTCACGAAGGATATCGGTATCGAGCCGCTGGGCAATGCGCTCACGCCACAAAAGCTGGCGGAACTGTTTGCGGGAAAGGCTGCTCCGCTGAAAGCCACGTTGCTGGACCAGAAGCTGATCGCGGGGCTTGGCAACATCTATGTCTGCGAGGCGCTGTTCCGTTCAAAGCTGTCACCACGCCGGGCGGCTGGCAGCATCGTGCGCAAGGATGGCGGGCCAACGCCACGCGCGACGAAGCTGACCGAGGAGATCCGGCTGGTGCTGCAGGAGGCCATCGAGGCGGGAGGGTCCACCCTGCGCGATTTCGCCCATGCCGATGGCTCGCTCGGTTATTTTCAGCATCGGTTCAAGGTTTATGACCGGGAAGGCGAGCCATGCCCCGATGCGACATGTTCGGGCGTGGTAGAGCGCATCGTGCAGTCCGGGCGCTCAACGTTTTTCTGTGCGAATTGCCAGCGGTAATCTAACTCCCTTTTGCCAACCATTGCATCGCGCCTGTGCGTCCTTCGAGGCTCCTTCGCTTGCGCTTCGTCGCACCACAGGATGAGGAGCCTTGAGGTTTGCCAGTCTCAAAGCTCCTCATCCTGAGGTGCGAGCGAAGCGAGCCTCGAAGGACGCACAAGGGTTGTGCTCCAATCCCGGAAAGCAAGAAGGACGCTGCGTCACGTCCCCTGCCGGTAAACCGCGATCACCTGGCTGTCATCGGCGCGTCCCAGGCCCATGCCGGACGCTTGCAGGAACATCTGGCGGGCCAGCGCCGAGAGCGGCAGTCCGAGCTTGGCCTGTTCACCTGCGGCCAGCACGATTCCCATGTCCTTGACGAAGATATCGACGGCGGAGGTCACGGGTGGATCCTCCATCACCATGCGCGGGCCGCGGTTGGCCAGCATCCACGAACCGGCAGCGGATTGCGAGAGAATGTCGATGACCGCCTTGCCGTCGAGGCCCAGCTTTTCTGCCAAGGCCACGCATTCGGCGGCTGCAGCGATATGGACGCCGCAGAGCAACTGGTTGACGGTTTTCATGGCCGCGCCATCGCCGTGGTTCAGCCCGACATGGCGCAGTTTGTCGCCCAGACATAGCAGGATTGGTTGTGCGCGCTCGAATGTCGCCTTCGGACCGCCCGCCATGATCGTCAGTGTGCCGTTCTCCGCTCCGACCACGCCACCGGACACCGGCGCATCAAGGAAATCAATGCCCATATCGGCGAGTTTCAAGCCGATGGCTTTCACGCGATCCGGCGGGCAGGTCGCCATCAGGATGACGAGCTTGCCACTGCCCAGAGCCTTCGCCGCGCTATCCGCGAACAGCACTTGTTCGGCCTGCTCGGCATTGACCACCATCAGCAGCAGCACCTCCGCGCCCTCTGCGGCGATGGCCGCAGTCTGGCAGGGGATACCACCGCTTGCCACAAGGTCCGCGAGCGAGGACGGGCTGATGTCAAATCCACGCACGATCGTGTTGGGAGCTCCCAACAGCCGCCGTGCCATAGGTCGGCCCATGGCACCGAGGCCGACGAATGCGAGTGTCTTGTGATTGCTCATAGATCAGGCTCCTCCTTCTCCCGAAAGGGGGAGAAGGCGACGACAGCTATTCCTTCACCGCGCCAGTCATCGCGGCCACATAATGCTCCACGAAGAACGAGTACAGGATCACCAGCGGCAGCGAGCCCACCAGAGCACCCGCCATCAGCGACCCCCAGCGGTACTGGTCGCCGTCGGTGAAGGCCGTGACGATGGCGACGGGAACGGTCTTCTTGCTGTGCGTGTTGATGAAGGTGAGCGCGTAGATGAACTCGTTCCAGCACAGCGTCAGGCAGAAGATGCCCGCCGAGATCAGGCCGGGAATCGCCAATGGCAGGATGATCTGGATCAGGATTTGCCAGCGGCTCGCCCCATCCATCAAGGCGCATTCCTCCAGCTCATAAGGGATCGTCTTGAAATAGCCCATCAGCAGCCAGGTCGAGAACGGGATGAGGATGGTCGGATAGGTCAGGATCAGCGCGAAAGGCGTGTCGAACAGACCATACTGATAGATCACGGTGGCCAGCGGGATGAACAGGATCGACGGCGGCACCAGATAGGCCAGGAAGATGATGCCGCCGAGCGCCTGCGCCCCCTTGAAGCGGATGCGTGTGATGGCATAGGCCGCGAACGTGGAAGCGATGAGTGACAGCACTGTTGCGGAAACCGCCACGAACATCGTGTTCCACAGCCACAGCGGATAATCCGTCTGGAAAATCAGCGCATAGATATGCTCGAAGGTGGGCGAGAGCGTGAAATACGGGCTGTAGGTGTTGAGGTCGAGCAACTGCTCCTTCGGCTTCACAGCAGTCACTGCCATCCAGTAGAATGGGAACAGCAGGACAAGCAGGATGATCAGCAGCGGCACATAGACCGTGACGATCTGGCGCGGCAGTGTGTTGAGATAGCTCATGCCTTCCGAGGCATCGTTGCCATGGGAAAGGGTGGGGGCCTTGAGTGTGGCGTCGGTCATGCGTCAGACCCTCCCTGTTGCCATTTTTTTGACTGGAGCCCGAACCAGGAAATCATGATCGCGGCGAGCAGGAACGGGATCATGGCGGTCGATATGGCGGCCCCCTCGCCGATCTTTCCGCCTAGGATCGCGGTGTTGTAGCTCATGGTCGCCATCAGTTCCGTGGCACCCGCCGGGCCGCCGTTGGTCAGCACCTTGATCAGTTGGAAATCCGTGAAGGTGAACAACACCGAAAAGGTCATCACCACCGCAATGATGGGTGTCAACAGCGGATACGTCACATAGCGGAAGCGTTGCCAGCCCGAGGCTCCGTCCAGCGTTGCGGCCTCATAAAGCGAGGGTGAAACCGTCTGCAGGCCGGCAAGCAGCGTGATGGCGATGAACGGCACGCCGCGCCAGACATTGGCAAAAATCACGCTCCAGCGGGAATTCCAGGCATCGCCCAGAAAGTTGATGTTGCCGTCGATCCAGCCCCAGCGCTTGAGCTGCCAGGAAATGACCGAGAATTGCGGATCGAAAATCCACCAGAAGGCGATGGCCGACAGCACCGTCGGCACGATGAAGGGGATCAGAACGATGGCGCGGATGAGCGCGCGGAAGGGCAGGTTGTTGTTCAGCAGAATAGCCAGATACAGGCCGACCGCGAATTTGATGACACTGGCGATTGTTGTGTAGAATAGGGTGTTGAAGACCGCGTCCTGAAATTTTCTGTCGCCCAGTACCCATTCATAGTTTTCAAGGCCGATGAACACACCGGGGCGTCCCACACGGGTATCGGTGAAGGACAGCCAGACGCCCAGGCCCAGCGGATAGGCCAGGAACAGCAGCAGAAAAGCCATGGCTGGCAACATGAACCAGAAACCAAGCCAATTGCGGTTGACCCGCAGCCTGTCCCAGGCCGTGGTCTCTCGGTTGGGGGCGCTAAGGGTGTTTGTGGTCATGGTCGGTTGTCACTCCTCCTTCTCCCCTTGTGAGAGAAGGTATCCGCCGGATGGCGGAGTGATGAGGGATCGCACAGTCTGAGAGGCCAGTGCGACCCCTCACCGAGTTGCTCCGCAATGCACCCTCTCCCGCAAGGGGAGAGGGGAAGGCGGAGCTGACCCAAACTCAGCGATAGATGCGCTGCAGCTGCCGTTCGGCGATCCGAATCGAGCCCTTCACATCCTCGCGGCCCGTGCAGACCGCTGCGAACATATCGAGCACCACGAAGTCGGCAAGGGCACCAGCAGCACGTTCGCCGACTGAGCCGAGGCCGCCCGCTGTGAGGGTGTCCCATGCCGCTGTTTTCGCAACTGCGTATTTCGGGTCCGCTGTCCAGACAGGGTTGGCATCGTATTTTTTCAGCGGATGCGAGAGGTAGGCAACGGCGCTGGCTATCCATTTGTCGTAGTTTTCGGCTTCCATCATGAAGGCCATGAAGGCTTTGCAGGCCATCGGGGATTTTGAGTAGGTCATTGCGACAAGCGGGTAGGCGATGTGGAACTCGGTTGCCTTTCCGACAGGGCCGACAGGCCAGGTCGAATGGTTCATGTCGTCCATCACTTCCTTCATCTTCGGGTCTGCCGCTGCACCAGCCTTTGCAGCCGCGTAGATCGAAACACCGTTGTTTGTCAGCGATATCTCTCCTGTCAGGAAGGCCTTGTTGTTAAAGGCGTCGTTCCATGCCGCAGTTCCCGGCACGAAGGTGGCATAAAGCTCCTTGGCATATTCCAGTGCCTTGGCAGTCTCCGCCGAATTGATGATGACCTTGTCATCCTTGTCGACGGTGTTGCCGCCATTGGCCCACAATGCCCAGTGAACCCAGGCGTTGCCATCCCCCGAAGCGCGACCGAGCGCGAAGCCGCCGCCGACGGATTTTGCCTTCAGGCCCTTCATCAGCTCCAGGAACCCGGCTGTATCCTTGGGAATGGATTTGAAACCGGCCTTCTCGATCATGCTCTGGCGATAGTTGATCACGTTTGCGTTGTAGGCAACGGGAATGGCTATCCATTTTCCGCCGCTCTTGCCGTAGGTCTCGGCTGTCGGTGCCCATCCGCCATACTTGCCTCCGAGATAGGTCGCTACATCCGATACATCCATGCACTTCGTCGGGAACAGGTGAGGCAGCGAATACAGGCCCCAGAACAGATCCGGCCCTTGGTTGGTGTTGGCTGCGACGGAGGCCTTGGGCTGCACGTCATCGAGCGATTCGTTGATCACTGTCACCTTGACGCCTGTTGCCTTGGTGAATGCGTCGACCAGCACCATAAAGCCGTCTTCTTCCGCCTGGATGAAGCGTTTCCAGCGCAGCAATTGCAGCGAAGCATTGGCCTCGGGCTTCCAGGTGTTGGCCTGCGCCCAGGCCTTGGCCCATTCGCCGAAGCCGGTGGCGCTGACAGCGCCCAGTGCCGCGCCGCCCTTGAGCAGTGAACGCCGATTGAAGTTCATCATTGGTCTTCCTCCCGTTATGGGCCGATGGCTATCGTTCTTGTTTGCGCCATCCACCCGGTGTTGATCTGACGATATTAGTACAGCCGTTTGCCTAATGGAGCCGCTTGCCGCTCTCCTCATCGAAGAGATGCGTGACGATCTTGTCCGGCGTGATCATGATTGTCTCGCCTGGCCTCGCGGTGATGCGCTCGCGGAAGACACAGGTGAGCGTCTGCCCGCCGACATCCGCCACGACCTGTGTTTCGGAACCCGTGGGTTCGATGACATGGACCGTGGCTTTCACACCTTTGGGATCAAGCATGATGTGTTCTGGTCTCAGCCCCATCACGGATTTCTTGCCAACGGAGCCGGTCGGCGTCTTGCCGATGGTCCAGAGTGTGCCCTGATGATCGCGGAAGCCGCCGGCTTCGATGGCCCCCTTGATGAAGTTCATCGAGGGCGATCCGATGAAGCCCGCCACGAACAGGTTGTCCGGCTTGTCATAAAGATCAAGTGGTGCGCCGATCTGCTCCACGATGCCGTCATGCATCACCACGATCTTGTCGGCCATGGTCATGGCCTCGATCTGGTCATGGGTGACGTAGATCGTCGTGGTCTTGAGACGCTGGTGCAACTCCTTGATCTCGGTGCGCATCTGCACGCGCAATTTGGCATCGAGGTTGGACAGCGGTTCGTCGAACAGGAACACCTGCGGATCGCGCACGATGGCGCGGCCCATGGCGACGCGCTGGCGCTGGCCACCCGAAAGCTGGCGCGGATAGCGATCGAGCAGCTTTTCGAGGCCGAGAATCTTGGCCGCCTTGTCGACGCGCTCCTTGATCTCTTCCTTGGGTGCCTTCCGCAGTTTCATCGAGAAGGCCATGTTGTCGGCCACCGACATATGCGGATAAAGCGCATAATTCTGGAACACCATGGCGATGTCGCGCTCTTTGGGCGGTACATTGTTGACGACGCGGTCGCCAATTGCCACCTCGCCGCCCGTGATGTTCTCCAGTCCCGCGATCATGCGCAGCAGTGTTGATTTTCCGCAGCCCGATGGGCCGACGAGAATGACGAATTCACCGTCCTTGATCGCTATATCAACGCCATGGATGACTTTCGTCGCCCCATAAGCCTTATGCACGCCGCGCACATCCACTGATGCCATCGTTTTCGTCTTTCCTCCGCGACGGTCACTCAATGCCGCCGCATCGCATTTGTTCTCGTTGCACGGCGAACTGCCGTGGGGGCGGACAATGGACGATGGATGGTGATGGAGGTCAAGGGGGGTGCGGGGCGAAAGGTGAGGTTGTCAGACCATTCGGGACGTTGGGATGGGGTGGTTGACACGCGTCGCTTCCCTTCTCCAGTTGGTCGAGAAGGGAAGCGACGGCCTATTCACCTGCCTTTATCCCACATCAAACATCACACCCTGCGCCAGCGGCAGCGCGGCACCATAATTCACCGTGTTGGTAGCCCGCCGCATATACGCCTTCCAGCTGTCGGAGCCTGCCTCGCGCCCGCCGCCGGTTTCCTTCTCGCCGCCGAAAGCTCCGCCGATTTCCGCGCCCGATGGCCCGATATTGACATTGGCGATGCCGCAATCCGATCCCGTGGACGATAGGAACAGCTCCGCCTCGCGGATGTCGCGGGTGAAGATGGAGGAGGAGAGGCCGGCGGCCACCGCGTTCTGCATGGCGATGGCGTCTTCGATGGATTTGTACCGCATGACGTAGAGGATGGGCGCGAAGGTCTCGTGCAGCACAGGGCCGTCGTGCTTCGGCATCTCGACCAGTGCGGGCTCGGCGTAGAAGGAATCCGGATTGACCTTGTCCAGCACGCGGGAGCCGCCGGTGACCTGGCCGCCCTGGCGCCTGGCGTCGAAAAGGGCTTTCTGCATGGCGTCGAACGCCTGCTGGTCGATCAGCGGACCGATCAGCGTGCTGGTTGCGCGGGGATCGCCGATGGTGACGGAGCCATAAGCCTTTCGCAGCCTGGGCACGAGTGTGTCGTAGATGTCATCGTGGACGAACAGCCGTCGCAAGGTGGTGCAGCGCTGGCCCGCTGTGCCCATGGCGGCGAAGGCGATGCCCCGGAGCGCCAGATCAAGATCGGCACTTGGGGCCACGATGGCGGCGTTGTTGCCACCGAGTTCCAGGATGCTGCGGGCGAAGCGCTCGGCCAGTTTCGGGGCCACCTTGCGGCCCATGGCGGTGGAGCCAGTCGCGGAGAGGATGGCAATGCGCTTGTCTTCGACAAGCGTTGCGCCGATGTCCGCACCACCCATGATCAGTTGCGACAGGCCCTTGGGGGCATCGCCGAAGCGGTTGGCGGCACGGTCGAAAATGGCCTGCACCGCGAGTGCGGTCAGCGGGGTTTTCTCGGACGGCTTCCACACCACGGAATCGCCGCAGACCAGCGCCAGGGCCGCATTCCAGGCCCAGACCGCCACGGGGAAATTGAAGGCTGTGATCACGCCGCAGACACCCAGCGGATGCCAGGTCTCCATCATCCGGTGCAGCGGTCGCTCGGTGGCGATGGTCAGGCCGTGGAGTTGACGCGACAGGCCGACCGCGAAATCGCAGATGTCGATCATCTCCTGCACTTCGCCCAGGCCCTCCGACGTGATCTTGCCCGCCTCGAGCGTCACCAGGCGCCCGAGATCGGCCTTGGCCAGGCGCAGTTCCTCGCCCAGCAGGCGCACCAGTTCGCCACGGCGGGGAGCGGGCACCTGACGCCACGCGAGGAAGGCCTCCTGCGCCCCGCTGATGATAGTCGTGGTTTCATCCTTCGTGACGGCACGGACGCGGGCCATGGTCTCGC
Organism: Hyphomicrobiales bacterium; assembly: GCA_031378805.1. Taxonomy (GTDB): domain Bacteria; phylum Pseudomonadota; class Alphaproteobacteria; order Rhizobiales; family Beijerinckiaceae; genus JADCCX01. The sequence goes on along the minus strand of JANNEO010000002.1, from coordinate 34,955 downwards.
CAGTTATGGGAGAATGTGCTGCCAACCCTCCTTCTTTGACAAAGGCCATCCTTGGGACGCCAAGGCGCTTGAGGATGGCGTTGGCCTCCTTCGTGGTAGCCGGAATGGGTTTGGCGCTGGGTGCTTTGGTCATGACAGCCAAATAGCGCCTTTCCATCGTGCCAGCCAATCGCAAAGTTGGATTGAACCGATCAGCATTCGGCACTTTTCGTGGCTGCCCAGCTGTTTTACAGCGGGGCATGACAGAGCATTTCGATGTGGTGATCGCGGGCGGCGCGGTGATGGGGTCGTCCACGGCGTATCAACTGGCGCTGCAATCCGCAGGGCGGCTGAGGGTGCTGGTGGTGGAGCCGGACCCGACCTATCAGCGCTCGGCGTCAGCGCTCTCAGCAGGCTCGATCCGCCAGCAATTCTCGACCCCTGTGAACATCGATATCTCGCTCCATGGCATCGATTTCCTGCGCAACATCCAGCAGCATCTGGGTGTTGAAGGGGCACAAGTCGATGTCGGCCTGAAGGAGGGCGGCTATCTCTACGTTGCGACAGCCGAAGGTGCCGGGTTGCTCGGCGAAATCAATGCGCTGCAGAACAGCCGTGGCGCGGATATCGCACTGTATGACAATGCCGGCCTGCGGCAGGCTTTTCCCTGGCTCGCCGCGGATGATCTGACGGCAGGCAGCTGGGGGCGCACGGGGGAGGGATGGTTCGATGGCTATGGCCTGTGCCAGGCTTTTCGCAGGAAGGCGCAATCGCTTGGCGTGACGTACCGACAGGCAAGGGTCAGGGGTGTCGAAGCTAGGAGAGGGCGAATCACGGCGGCACTTCTGGAGGACGGCTCGGCCATCGGCTGCGGTGCGTTCATCAACACGGCGGGGGCGTCCGGCGCACGGGTGTTGGCCCAAAGCATTGGATTCTCCATCCCCGTCCATGCCAAGAAGCGCTGTGTCTTTCCCTTTACCTGCCAGACAGAACTGCCGCATTTCCCGCTGCTGATCGATACATCGGGTGTCTGGGTCCGCCCCGAGGGGCGTGACTTCATCGCGGGGTTCTCGCCCGATGATCTGGATTCAACCGATCACGCCATGGATTTCGACGTGGATTGGGCCTTGTTCGATGATGTGATCTGGCCGTCGCTGGCCTCCCGGGTGTCGGCCTTCGAGGCAATTCGCCCCGGTCGGGCCTGGGCCGGGCACTATGATATGTGCCTGTTCGATCATAACGCGCTGATCGGACAGGTGCCGGGTCTGGACAATGGCTATCTTGCTGTGGGTTTCTCCGGCCATGGCCTTCAGCAGTCGCCCGCCGTGGGGCGCGGATTGGCGGAACTGGTGATCCATGGCCACTACCAGACGCTTGATCTTTCGCCTCTGGGATGTAACCGGCTTCTGGCGAACCGGCCCCTGCGCGAGCGAAACGTGATCTGATGCCGCGTGACTCTGCGGGTCAGATGTTCAGAAAAACAGAGGGTTTCTCTTCAAAAATTCAATCCCGAATCCGGGACCATGTTGAACCGTTTTTGTGATCTACGCGCTTGTCCGTGCGCATTCTTACGTCTGGTTCGCCACGTGCGGGGTGACATAATTCAAGAGAGGATCCGAAAGGGTCTTCCTTCCCCCAAGCGGTCGGGCCTCCCCCGTTCGATCGCTAACTTGTCGAGGCCGCCCCTCCCCCGGGCGGCCTCGCTTTTTCTACAGGTGCTAGTGCTGTGCCAGGCTGTCTTCCAGCCGATCATACAGCGGGGAACGGCTGGCGAAAACATAGTCCTGCCTGGTCACGCTGACATGCTCGGCACCCGCTTCGATCATGAGAGAAGAAAGGCTTGCGGATCGGGTCGCCTCGATGGTCAGGATCAATGGAGCTGTGCCTGGGGATGAACGGATCAATGCGTCGTTTGCCACCGCCAGTTCCGAAAGATGATGAAGCGCTGCTGCCGGAGCCGAAACCATGAGTTCTCGGGTCGTGCGGGCCGCTTGTTCGGCGGACAGCCGACCGAGCACTGCTCTGGCCATCACGAGCGTTTCTGGCGACCAATCGGCCTGGAGCGAGGCCGCAAGATTGGCCTGCGACTTCAGCATCACGCCATCATCCAGCACCTTCAGCGCATTGGCCTCCAGCGTGCTTCCGGTCGTGGTGATATCGACAATGAACTCGGCCGTACCCGATGACGGTGCCCCTTCGGTCGCGCCAAGGCTCTCGACAATCCGGTAGTCTGCCACGCCGTGCTGCGCGAAGAAGCGCCGGGTCAGGTTGACGTATTTCGTGGCCACCCGCATTCGGCGGCCATGGGCGCTGTGGAAATCGGCCGAGATTTCCTCCAGATCCTCCATGGTGCTGGCGTCGATCCAGCCCTTGGGGACCGCCACCACGACATTGGCATGGCCGAAGCCGAGGGGAGACAACAGCGTGATGCGGCTGTCGGCATCCGCCACCGTTTCGCGGATCAGATCCTCGCCCGTTACGCCGAAATGAGCATCGCCTGCGTCGAGCTTTGCGACGATCTCGGATGCCGAGAGGAACAGCACCTCGACGCCGGGCATATCCTGGATCACGCCGCGATAATCCCGGCTGCCACCTTCCTGCGCGAGCGTCAAACCGGCCCGGCTGAAAAACGCCATGGTGTTTTCCTGCAGGCGGCCTTTTGAAGGCACGGCGATCACAAGCTTGCCAGTCATGCCGCATTCCCCTGGCTTGTGGTGCCAAAGCGCTCCACCCAGAGCGAAAATCCGACTGCTGGAACATCGTCGTTCGAGCCAAGCCGCCGGAGGAGCGTGTCATAGCGCCCGCCACCAGCCAGTGGCTTGGGAGTTTCCGGTTCTGCCGGTAGAATCTCGAACACCATGCCGGTGTAATAGTCGAGGTTACGAACAAAGCCAGCCGATGCCGTGATGGCTCCCAGATCGATGCCCTGTGCCGCCATGAAGCCAATGCGGGCCTCATAGCGCTCGAGGGCTGGCAGGATGTCTATGCCGTTGGTCTGGCAGAATCGACGGATATTGGTGGCGACTGTATCGGGATCACCCGCGATCGAGAGGAACTGCGCCAGCAGTGCCGCCTTGGCAGGATCGAGGCCGCCCGCACCTTCCTGCGCCTTGCGCATGAACCTTCCGGCGATCTCTTCCGCCGAGCGTCCACCCGCCGCACGAACGCCGCTGATTGACAGCATATCGCCCACAAAAGCACGGGCGGCTTCGCTTCGGGCACCTTCCAGCGCCGACATGACGCCAGAATAGCGATCAAGACCCATGCCCCCCGTGGCTTGGCCAAGGGCTTCCGCTGGAGATTTGCCACTCGCCAGACGCCGTTTGAGACGGCGCGCCAGACCGGCTGGTACCGCGAGGCTGTCGAGCACTCCGTTGATCAGTCCGGCGTCGCCGAGGCGCACGATGGTGCGCGTTTTTGCGAGCAAGTTTCCACTGAGTTTCTCCGAAGCGTGGATGGCAAGGGCCAGGATTTCGGCATCGGCGGCTTCCGCATCGGTGCGGCCAAGCGACTCGACGCCTGCCTGGATGAATTCGCCGCTCTCGCCCTGACGGTGGCGGAACACTGGCCCGCAATAGGACATGGCAGCCTGCACGGCCCCCGAACCCTGCATGTGAACCGCCTTGGCGCAAAGCGGGATGGTGAACTCAGGTCGTAAGCACAGTTCGGTGCCTGCGGCATCCTGTGTCAGGAACAACCGGCGCCGGATATCCTCACCTGACAAATCGAGGAACAGGTCGGCGCGTTGCAGCAGGGGCGCGTCGGCGCGAGGATAGCCCGCAGCCTCCAGAAGTGCGATCAGGTCGCGGGTTTTATCATGCGGCTGCATTGGCCCATCCATTGATGGGTCGCGGATAGCAGATGCTTCCAGGCTGCGCGACCATTTCCCTCCAACAGGGTTACAGGTTGTGGCAGTTTGGCAACGGACTGTGCGCTCATTGCGCCAACCATTCGTCTCCACGGCAATATAAAGGATATGTTTACTGTAATCGATCCACGGTGCCTTGGTCATTCCAAGGGGTTCATGATGCGTCTTTCCACCACGTTTCTCACAGCTGGCTTCCTGACCGCGCTCTCGTTTTCTGCGGCGTCAGCTGCCGATATGCCCGGCAAGGTGCTCAAACCGTCAGCGCCCGCGCCCAACAATGCCTGTCTTGAGACATCGGGCTTGCCGAGCGACATCTTCGGCTTTTCGTCTGGTTCCGACGTGGCTGATCTGGGAGCATGGGGTGCCGCGCTGGAATACAACGGTGCGTATGGCACGCGCTTTGGCACGCTGAACGGCCACAATATCAAGGGCCAGGTGTCGACCTCGCCGATCCGCTGTCTCGAAATCGGTCCATCGCTCAATTATGGCAGTTCGCGCGCCACCGATCGCATCGGACTGACCAGTGCCTCGGCGACGGCCTTTGGTGGCCAGATCGAGTTCAAATACAAGATTCTGGGTCGCGCCACCCATGGCATCGGCCTCACGGTGACAGCCGAGCCAGGCTACAGCGCTGTCAACAACCGCTTCAATGACCCGCTGACTCCCTTCCTGGGTTCGGAGCGTTCGCGCTCGGGCAGCAACTCGTTCAAGATCTTGACGGATTTCGCACTGGTACCCGACCGAATCTTCGGCGCCATCAACGTCGAGTACGGCCAGGGCTGGTCGAGCAGTGAGCCGCTGGGTCTCAACAATTGCGTGCCGTCCATCGGGTTCACTGGGGGGTGGTGCAAGGCATCGAGCCTGAATGTTCGTGCGGCCCTGTCCGCCAAGCTTGCCGACACCGTCTTCGTCGGTGTCGAAGGGCAGCATCTCAGGGCCTATAGCGGCACATTCCTCAACACGTTGAATGGCCATGCCTGGTTCATTGGGCCAACGGTGTTCTGGCAGGCCACCGAGAAGCTGGCGATCTCCGGTACTTTCGCCACGCAGGTTGCTGGCCAGGCACGCGGAACGCCGAATACGCTGGATCTCGACAATTTCAGCCGCAACATCGCCAAGTTGAAGCTGGGCTACAGCTTCTGACACCTTCTCCCGGCTTGCGGAGCCTTCCGGGATAATGCGAAGCATGGAGCAGAAGGATTCTGCTCCATGTCCTCTTCCCAATTGCTTTTTTCGCTCGATTCGCGGCTCGAGGCAGATACGCTGCCCATTGGGCGTTTTGCCCTCAGTCGCGTGCTGCTGATGAATGACGCCCGCTATCCTTGGCTCATTCTTGTGCCGGGAAAGCCCGATCTGGCCGAGATCATCGATCTCTCAGAATCGGACCAGATACTGCTCATGCGCGAAATCGCGGCAACATCGAACGCGTTGAGGTCTCTGTACTCTCCAGACAAGCTGAACGTAGGTGCATTGGGCAATCGTGTTCGGCAGTTGCATGTGCATGTGCTCGGTCGCTTTCTCTCCGATGCGGCCTGGCCGGGTCCGGTCTGGGGCGTGGGCGAGGCGCAACCCTATCCGCCTCACATGGCCGGAGTTACGCTTGACCGGCTGGTTGCTGTCCTGAAACCCCTTGGCCTCCAGGAGTTGGTCTGATGGATCTGTTCGAAGGGGCAACAACCGCTGCGGCTACAGATCTCGGCTTTGCTACCCTGGCGTTCGACCGGGCGGCCTGGCGACGCGACGACGCTGTCTGGCAGGCCGCAGCCATGGTCGACCCTGAGGCCCGTTTCGTGGCGGTTTGCCGGGACACGCCGGTGCTGGCCCTTGATGGCGGTGCGCTGAATCCGCTGCTCTCGCAGGCGCGCGCAAGCGATCTTGGCCCGGCAGGCGATGTCCTGTTTCTTGGCCTCGACGAAGGTGCGCCGCGTTTTGCGCTCGAAATCGCATCGCAGCAGTTCGATTCACTGAAGCTGCGCGAGGATATCAAGCTGATCGACATGCGATCCATTGCCATGCAGGGGCTGTTTTCGCCTGGCATCATCAATGCCATCGGTACGGCAAAGGCGATGCTGCTGTGGCACAACAGGCATCGCTTCTGCAGCAATTGCGGGGTTGCCACCGCAGCCACTTCCGCAGGCTGGAAGCGGCGCTGCCAGGCCTGCAACACAGAGCACTTTCCCCGCACCGATCCCGTGGTGATCATGCTCGCTGTTCGCGGTGATCAGTGTCTGATGGGACGCGCCCCGCAGTTTCCCGAGGGACGCTATTCCTGCCTCGCGGGCTTCATGGAGCCGGGCGAGACGATTGAGGATGCGGTGCGCCGCGAAATCCTGGAGGAAACCGGTGTCAGGACAGGCCGGGTGCGCTATCTCAGTGCCCAGCCCTGGCCTTTTCCCAGCTCGCTCATGATCGGCTGCCTGGCGGAAGCCACATCCTCAGAAATCACCATCGATGCGACGGAACTGGCCGATGCCCGCTGGTTCAGCCGCGAGGAAGTGCGTCAGATCCTGCGCAATGAGCATCCCAAGGGCATTTCCGCGCCGCCACGCATGGCGATTGCCAACCACATCATGCAGATATTTGCGGACAGTAACTAACGTCAGCTGCCTTTTGCTGCTTCCTCCCGATAGGGATGCGCGGGATAGACGCCGATGATGCGCAGCTCCTTCGAGAAGAAGGCCAGTTCCTCGAAAGCGTGCTTCAGGCCCGGATCATCCGGGTGTCCATCGACCTCGGCGTAAAACTGCGTGGCGGTGAACTGCCCTTCCACCATGTAGCTCTCGAGCTTGCTCATGTTGACGCCGTTTGTGGCGAAACCGCCCATGGCTTTGTAAAGCGCGGCTGGCACGTTGCGCACGCGAAAGACGAAGCTCGTGACAAGCGGAACACCGTTGCGTTTGGCGATTTTCGACTTTTTCGAGAGCACCACAAAGCGTGTGGTGTTGTGCGCCTCGTCCTCCACGTCTTCGGCCAGGATTTTCAGGCCGTAGATCGGTGCCGCGAGACGGGGCGCGAGCGACGCCTTGGTCACGTCATTCCATTCCGCAACCTGCCGCGCCGATCCTGCCGTATCCCCGGCCACATGGGCCTTGAGGCCGAGCTTACGGATGATCTTGCGGCATTGCCCGATGGCATGGACGTGGCTGTAGACATCCTTGATGGTCGAGAGTGACGCAGCGGGAAGCGCCATGAGCTGGAAATGAATCGGCAGGAAATGCTCGCCGATGATGTTGAGGCCCGAGGTCGGCAGCAGATGATGGATATCGGCCACGCGCCCGGCAATCGAGTTCTCGATCGGAATCATGGCCAGCGCCGCCGTGCCCTCCTGGACAGCGGCAAAGGCGTCCTCGAAGGTTGGACAGGGCAATGGCTCCATCTCGGGGAAGGCCTGCTCGCAGGCGCTGTGGGAATTGGCTCCAGGCTCGCCCTGGAAGGAAATAAGCTGTTTCATCGGTTCCACGGTGTTCGATCAATGTCTGAGGCGAAGCAGTTCGCGCACGATGATCAGGTCGCCCGGCGTGTCGACGCCGCGCGGAACATGGTCGATCACCGCAACGTCGATGCGCATTCCCGCCTCGATGGCGCGCAACTGCTCCAATTTTTCCCGTAATTCCAGCGGCGAGGGAGGCAGGCTGACAAAGCGGGCCAGCGCCTTGCGTCGATATGCGTAAAGACCCACGTGATGATAGAGGGGACCAGGGCCGGTTGGCGCGGTCGCGCGGGTGAAATAGAGCGCCCGCATCCTGTTCGGCGCGATTTCCGATCCGATCAGTTTGACGACTGATGGCGCGGTCATCTCGTCTTCGTCCACAATCACGGCTGCCAGCGTGGCGATATCGACGGCGGTATCGGCCAGCGGCAGGACCGACACCGCGATGGCGCGCGGATCGATTGTCGGGAAATCACCCTGAAGGTTGACGACGACATCATGCAGGCCGTTCGGGTCAGCCTTTTCCACAGCTTCATAAACGCGATCCGACCCCGAAGGATGATCGTCGCGCGTCATGATGGCGCGACCACCTGCGGCTTCCACTGCGGCGGCAATATCACGGCTGTCCGTGGCGACGATCACCGGGCCGACGCCGGCCTCCATGGCCCGTTCCCAGACATGCACGATCATCGGCTTGCCATTGATGTCGGCCAACGGTTTGTTTGGCAGGCGAGTGGCGGCCATGCGGGCAGGAATGACAATGATCGGATCGGACATGCTGGACAGGACGGTTTGCTGGACAAGGACGGTTTGCTGAACGGGAAGGTTGCGAAAAACGCAGGCGAGGCGTCAAAAAGTAGCACGGATGCAGCCGCTTATACGGGTTGCGCAATCCGCGTCAAAGCGTCTATTGATCGCGGAAATTCAGGCACAGTTTCTGCTGGTTGCTGATCCGGCAACAATCGTGCCTTGAACAATACGGAGATCGAGGATCATGGACTCCTTTGAGCTGAACAAGGTGGCGGGTGCGGTCCTTGGTTCCTTGACCTTCCTGATGCTGACGAGCTTCGGCGGTGAACTGCTGTTCGCCGAAAAGAAAGCCGCCAAGCCTGGCTACGATCTGCCGATGCCTGCTGGTGCTGCCGTCGCCGCCTCGGCTCCTGCCGTTGTGGCCGAGCCCATTGCCGTGCGCTTGGCGTCCTCAGACAAGTCCAAGGGTGAGGCCACATTCAAGCAATGCGCGGCCTGTCATACGCCTGACAAGGGCGGAGCCAACAAGGTCGGCCCCAACATGTGGGGCGTGCTTGGTCGGGCCAAGGGACAGGTTGCAGGCTTTGGCTATTCCGCGGCCCTCAAGACCGTGGCGGCGAAGGGTGAGAAGTGGGATTTCGAGACCATCGACAAGTTCGTGGAAAATCCCAAGGGTTACATTGCTGGAACATCGATGTCCTATGCCGGGATCTCCAATCCCAGGACACGGGCTGATCTTGTCGCGTATCTCAACACTCTGTCGGATAGCCCATTGGCTCTGCCGAAGTGACGCGAGAATAGTCAGTGATTTGGCAAAAAGGGCCTGCGTGGCCCTTTTTTGTTGGAGGGAATGTGCTGCTGTGAATTGCCATTCGCCCTGTTCCTGACATGATGTGACGATGGCGTCGTTAAAACAGGTGCTCGGGTGGGGGAGGGTGTTGCTGGCGGCTTTCCCGGTCGCTTTGCTTCTGCTGTCTCCGGCCAGCGCCCAGTCGCCACCATGGCGTCATGCGATTTCGCTGACGGGTGAGCCGAAATACGGCCCCGGTTTCCGCCACCCCGACTACGTCAATCCCCAGGCCCCTGTGGGGGGCATGGTGCGGATCGGTGCCTCTGGCTCATTCGACAATTTCAATCCGTTCATAAGCGGTGTGAAGGGGAAGCTCGCCGCTTCCCTGATGAAGCTCTACGAGCCGCTGCTGATGGTGTCCCTGGACGAGCCGACGACGGAATACGGCCTGTTGGCCGAAGCCGTGGCGTTTCCGGCGGATTTTTCCGAAGTGTCGTTCCGGTTGCGGCCCGAAGCTCGCTGGCATGACGGCAATCCCGTGACGGCGGATGATGTGATCTTCTCGTTTCACACGTGGAAGCGCCTGTCGCCACAGTTCAACCTGCAATTCCTCAAGGTGCGAGACGTTGAAAGGATTTCCGAGCGCGAGGTGCGTTTCATCTTCAGCCAGGCCGGAGATGCGGCGCTGCCCCTCTACATCGGACAGATGAGCATCCTGCCGAAGCACTGGTGGGAAGGGATGGATTCACGTGGCGCGCCCCGCGATGTGGCGGCGACGACACTGGAGCCGCCTCTGGGGTCCGGGCCCTACAGGGTGAAGTCCTTCGATCCCGGTCGCACCGTCACCTACGAGCGTGTCCCCGACTACTGGGGGTGGGGTGTCCCGATCCGCGTGGGAACAGAGAATTTCGAGCGTCTCGATATCGAGTATTTCCGGGATGCGAACGTGATGTTCGAGGCTTTCAAGGCGGACCTCGTCGATCTGCGGCGAGAGACCAGCCTGAAGTCCTGGGCGGTGGGCTACGGCTTCCCGGCGGCCACGGACGGTCGCATCGTCAAGGCGGCATTCGGCATCGAGCGGATCGGCATAGTGCGCGCGCTCGTGTTCAATCTGCGTCGGGCAAAGTTCAGCGATCCGCGCCTTCGGCAAGCCCTGACGATGGCCTTCGATTTCGACGATGTGAACCGGCAGGTGTTTCATGCGCTGCTGTCGCGGCCTGGCTCCTATTTCCCGCATACTGCGTTCGAGGCGAGCGGACCGCTGTCAGAGGAGGAGCGGTTGCTGCTCAAGGTACTGCCGGATGCGCCGGAGGCCAGCCAGCTCGATGGTGTGGGGGGGCAGCACAGGGTCAACAACGCGAGGGCCAGTCTGTTCAAGGCGCTGGAACTGCTCAAGGAAGCTGGTTTCACCCTCAGGGATGGTCGACTTACAGACCCCAAGGGGCAGCAGCTCACGCTTGAGTTCGTGCTGGAAGATGCGGTGATGGAGCGCGTCGCTACTGTTTATGGCGATCAACTTGCGAAGCTGGGCATTGCGGTGCAGATCCGGCAGGTGGATGAGGTGCAGTACCAGAACCGTATGCGAAGTTTCGATTTCGATATCGCAGTGCATGGCTGGGTGCAGGGCCATGCACCGGGCAGCGAGGTGCGCGATTATTTTTCCTCCGGCAGTGCCGACAAGCGGGGCACCAACAACCTGGGTGGCCTGAACAGTCCGCTGGTGGATGCCTTGGTCGAAAAGCTCGTGCTGGCTCCTGCCGGAGCGGAAAAGACGGCTGCGGGCAGGCTGCTGGACCGTGTGCTGCAACGCATGGTGATCGGTATTCCCGTGTTGACGGAGGACAGGGAGTTCGTGGCCTACTGGGATCGATTTGGCCGACCCGAGGCCATGCCGCGCTACGGTGCCACGGCTTTTCCATCGATCTGGTGGTGGGACGCGGCAAAAGCGGAAAAGACGGGTGGCAGGAATCGCTGATCGGGAACCGCTGATATTGGCTTTTGGTCCATGTGTTCCCTATCTTAGTCAAACAGGTGAATCACGACAGAGGAGAGCCGTGATGACGCAAGGTTCAGGGTCCACAACGATCAGCCGCAGGGCGACGCTGGCCGGAGGTGCCGCAGCGTTGGGAGCTGGCTTGCTCCCTGCTTCGGCTGCGACGGACTGGTCGGGTGCCAGTCATGGCCTGTCCTTTTTCGGAGACCTCAAGCAGCCTGCGGATTTCAAGCATTTCGGCTATGTGAACCCTGCTGCGCCCAAGGGCGGCACGCTGTCCATGCAGATCAGCTCGGTTTCCGGCAACCAGAGCTTCAACACCTTCAATACCTTCAACATCTACATCCTCAAGGGAGAGGGCGCGGCAGGTGTCGGCGCGCTGTTCGACAGTCTGATGAGTGGCACCGGCGATGAGCCGGATGCGCTTTATGGTCTGGTGGCAGAACGTGTGCTGAAGACGGAGGGCAAGCCTGAATGGCGCTTCAAGCTGCGCCGTGAAGCCCGGTTCCACGATGGCACGCCGCTGACGGCGGAAGACGTGGCGTTTTCGCTGAACTTGATGAAGACCAAGGCGCATCCGGTGTATCAGCAGGTGCTGCGTGATCTGGTAGCGGCGGAGGCGGAGGCCTCCGATGTGCTGCGGGTGGAGCTGAAGCCCGATCCACCGCGCGACCTGATCATGACCGTTGCCGCCATGCCGATCTTTTCCAAGGCGTATTACACCGCGAAGAATTTCGAAGAGACGAGCCTGGAGCCGCCGCAGGGGTCCGGTGCCTACAAGGTCGGCCGCTTCGAGGTGGGGCGCTTCATCGAGCTGGACCGGGTGCCGGACTATTGGGGCAAGGATTTGCCGGTGAATGTGGGACAGAACAATTTCGGCACGTTGCGGTTTGAGTATTACCGCGATCGCACGGTGGCGTTCGAGGGGTTCAAGGGCCGCGCCTTCACCATGCGGCAGGAGTTCACGTCGCGCACCTGGGCTACGGGCTATGATTTCCCGGCGGCGAAGGATGGGCGCGTGCTGCGTGATCCGATCCGCACCGATGGACCGACCTCGATCCAGGGCTGGCACATCAACATGCGCCGCGAGAAATTCAAGGACCGCCGGGTGCGGGAAGCGATCATCCTGGCTTTCGATTTCGAATGGACGAATACGCAGTTGATGTATGGCTCCTACAAGCGCACGTCGTCGTACTTCGAGAACACACCACTGAAAGCCGTGGGCCGCCCTTCGCCGCAGGAGTTGACGCTGCTCGAACCTTACCGCAGCACCTTGCCCGCCGAGGTTTTCGAGGAGCCGTTCGTGCCGCCCGTCAGCGATGGCTCCGGTCAGGATCGTGCAATCCTGCGCCGCGCTGGACAGTTGTTGCAGGAGGCGGGACTGAAGAGGGACGGCGCAGTCCTGAAGTTTCCCAGCGGGCAGGCCTTCACCATCGAACTTCTGGATTTCGACCCGTCCCTGCATCCCCATGCCGGCGGATTGGTGAAAAATCTCAAGCTGCTGGGCATCGATGCACAACTGCGCACGGTCGATGCCGCGCAATACCAGAAGCGGCTCGACGAGTTCGACTATGACATGACGCTGCGCAACATGGGTGGCACATTGACGCCGGGTGACTCGCTCAGGGGCATCTATGGCTCGGAGGCGGCGGGACGCAACGGCTCGCGCAATCTTGCAGGCATCAAGGAGCCTGCAGCGGACGCGCTGATCGAGGTGATCGGCCGGGTGCGCTCCCGCGATGAGCTGAACACCGCCTGCCGTGCATTGGACCGCGTGTTGCGCTCCACCCGCAGCATGATCCCGGCCTGGCACAATGACAGTGCCTGGATGGTCTATTGGGATTTGTATGGAAAGCCTGTGCGCCCACCACAGTTCGTGGGAACCTCCAGCCTGATGGGTGTTGTCGCCAACACGTGGTGGTTTGACCAGGAGAAGGCTAAGAAGCAGGGTCTTTAATTCCGAATCACTGACAGACACACTCTGCTGGAGTCCATGCTCGCTTACATTGCCCGCCGTCTGCTGCTGATGATCCCGACCCTGTTCGGGATCATGCTGGTGTCTTTCGTGATCGTGCAATTCGCTCCCGGCGGCCCCGTGGAGCGGGTGATCGCGCAGTTGCAGGGCAACAGCACGGATGCCGCTTCCCGTGTGGGTGGCGGCACGGGAGAGCTTTCAGGCGGCGGTGGCGATGGCGGAGCCTATCGCGGGTCGCAGGGCCTGGACCCCGAATTCATCAAGCAGCTGGAAAAGCAGTTCGGCTTCGACAAGCCCGCGCCCGAGCGGTTCTTCAAGATGGTCTGGGACTATCTGCGCTTCGATTTCGGCAAGAGCTATTTCCGCGATACGACGGTGCTGCAACTGATCAAGGAGAAGCTGCCGGTCTCCATGTCGCTGGGCCTGTGGATGCTGATCCTGTCCTATTCCATCTCCATTCCGCTCGGCATCCGCAAGGCTGTGAAGGACGGCACGGCCTTCGACATCTGGACAAGCGCTGTCATCATCGTGGGTTATGCGATTCCCGGCTTTCTCTTCGCCATTATCCTGATCGTATTTTTTGCCGGCGGGTCGTTCTGGAACATATTCCCTAACCGCGGCCTGTGGTCGGACAACTGGGCGCAGCTTTCCACGTTCGGCAAGATCAAGGACTACGCCTGGCACGTGACTCTGCCGCTGATCTCCATGGCCATCGCAGTGTTTGCCACGAAATCGCTGCTGACCAAGAACTCGTTCCTGGACGAGATCAAGAAGCAGTATGTGCTGACCGCACGCATGAAGGGCCTGAGCGAGCGCCAGGTGCTCTACGGTCATGTCTTCCGCAATGCCATGCTGATCGTCATTGCGGGCATTCCCTCGGCTTTCATCCACGCGTTTTTTGCTGGGTCGCTGCTGATCGAAACCATCTTCTCGCTCGACGGGTTGGGATTGCTGTCCTTCGAGGCGATCCTGAACCGGGATTATCCGGTGGTCTTCGCCAATCTTTATATCTTCGCCCTGATCGGCTTGTTCGTCAGCCTTGTCACAGACCTCACCTACACCTGGATCGATCCTCGGATCGACTTCGAGTCGCGGGATGTCTGAGCCATGAGCGACGTCTCCCTCACGGCCACCGATGCACTGTCGCTCGCTCCTGTGCTCGAGCAGAAGGGGTGGATCAGGCTGACGCCGATCAACCAGCGCAGGCTGGCCAATTTCCGCGCCAACAAGCGGGGATATTGGTCGTTCTGGTTGTTCCTCGTGCTGTTCTTTGTCACGCTTTTCGCCGAAGTCATCGCCAATGATCGCCCGCTGATTGCCCGCTACAAGGGCGAGTGGCTGTTTCCGGCTTCCATCAATTATCCCGAGGAAAAATTTGGTGGCTTTCTGGCCCGGACGGATTATCGCGATCCCGTGATCGCGGACGAAATCCGTGCCAATGGCTGGATGCTGTGGCCGCCGGTCCATTTTTCCTACCGCACGATCAACCGCGAGACTCCCAAGCATTTTCCCAGCCTGCCGACCTGGCTGCTCCAGGATGCGGACTGCAAGGCTGTGGCTGAGAAGCGCGGCGGCACCACGTGTCGGGATATCGAGTGGAACTGGCTGGGGACCGATGACCAGGGCCGCGACGTGCTGGCGCGCGCGATCTATGGCTTTCGCATCTCCGTGCTGTTCGGCCTGACGCTGGCGCTGGTCTCCTCCGTCATCGGCATCGCGGCGGGGGCGGTACAGGGCTATTTCGGAGGCTGGACAGATCTGATCTTCCAGCGGTTCATCGAAATCTGGACGAGCCTGCCATCGCTTTATCTGCTGATCATCATTTCCAGTGTGATTGCGCCTTCGTTCTTCGTGTTGCTGGGGATCCTGCTGCTGTTTTCGTGGGTGTCGCTGGTGAATGTGGTGCGGGCCGAGTTCCTGCGCGCCCGCAACCTGGAATACGTGAAAGCGGCCCGTGCCCTGGGCCTCTCCAACGGCAAGATCATGTGGAAGCACGTGCTGCCCAACGCCATGGTGGCGACGCTGACGATGATGCCCTTCATCCTCAACGGTTCGATCACCACCCTCACGAGCCTCGACTTCCTCGGCTTCGGCCTGCCTCCGGGTTCACCCTCGCTGGGTGAAATGCTGCAGCAGGGCAAATCCAATCTGCAGGCCCCGTGGCTGGGCATGACGGCGTTTTCGGTGATCGCTCTGATGCTGTCGCTGCTGATCTTCATCGGCGAGGCGGTGCGGGATGCCTTTGATCCGAGGAAGACCTTCGCGTGAGCCAACCCCTTCTCACCGTTCGTGATCTCTCCGTTGCCTTTCGCCAGGGCGGAAAGGAGACGCTTGCAGTTGACCGGGTATCATTCTCGGTAAGGAAAGGCGAGACGCTGGCCGTGGTGGGTGAATCCGGCTCGGGAAAATCAGTGTCCGCACTCTCCATCGTCAAGCTTCTGGCCTATCCCGCCGCCTCGCATCCCTCGGGCGAGATCATCTTCAACGGCCGCGATCTCCTGAAGGCGTCCGAGGACGAGATGCGGGCGATCCGTGGCAATGACATCACGATGGTGTTTCAGGAGCCGATGACCTCGCTCAATCCGCTACACACGATCGAGCAGCAGATCGGCGAAATTCTTGAATTGCATGGCCGCGTGTCTGGCTCCAACCTGCGCCCGCGCGTCATCGAACTGCTGAGCAAGGTCGGCATCCCCAATGTCGAGGAGCGGCTTGCGGCTTACCCGCACCAGCTTTCGGGCGGGCAGCGCCAACGCGTGATGATTGCCATGGCGCTGGCGAACGAGCCGGAACTGCTGATCGCGGATGAGCCGACGACGGCGCTGGATGTGACGGTGCAGGCACAAATCCTGGCGCTGTTGAAGAAGCTGCAGGCCGAGCACGGCATGGCGATCCTGTTCATCACCCATGACCTGGGCATCGTGCGCAAGCTCGCCCACAATGTCGTGGTCATGAAGAAGGGCCAGGTCGTGGAAGCCGGGTCGGTGGCCGATGTCTTCGGCAAACCGCAGCATCCCTACACGCAGGCGCTTCTGGCGTCGGAGCCAAAGGGGCGCCCGGCGCGACCGGACCTGTCGCGCAAGGTCATCGTTGAGACAGACAAGCTGAAAATCTGGTTTCCGATCAAGAAGGGTTTCCTGCGCAAGACCGTGGGCCATGTGAAGGCGGTCGATGAAATCTCGGTGACGGTGCGCGAGGGGGAAACGGTTGGCGTGGTCGGCGAATCGGGATCGGGCAAGACCACGCTTGGTCAGGCGATCCTGCGGCTCATCCGCTCCGATGGCCCCATCCTGTTCATGGGCGAACGCATCGACGGCAAGTTGTTCAAGGAGATGCGCCCCTTGCGGAAAGATCTTCAGATCGTCTTTCAGGATCCCTTCGGCTCGCTGTCGCCGCGCCTGTCCGTCGCGGAAATCGTGGAGGAGGGGCTGGTCGTCCAGAATGCTGCGCTGTCCTATGCAGCGCGCCGCGAGATCGTTGCCAAGTCCTTGCAGGATGTGGGACTCGATCCGGCCGCGATGGATCGCTATCCGCACGAGTTTTCAGGTGGGCAGCGCCAGCGCATTGCCATTGCCCGCGCCATGGCGCTGAGCCCGAAATTCGTGGTGCTGGATGAACCGACGTCCGCGCTGGACAAGACCGTGC
Source organism: Hyphomicrobiales bacterium (assembly GCA_031378805.1). Taxonomy (GTDB): domain Bacteria; phylum Pseudomonadota; class Alphaproteobacteria; order Rhizobiales; family Beijerinckiaceae; genus JADCCX01. The sequence continues at coordinate 18,525 of JANNEO010000002.1, read as the reverse complement.
AAGTGCAGATCGTGGAGCTGTTGCGCAAGTTTCAGGCCGAGCGCGGTCTGGCCTATCTTTTCATCAGCCATGACTTGCAGGTGGTGCGTGCCCTGGCGAATGAGCTGATCGTTATGAAGGACGGCAAGGTCGTGGAAGCCGGGCCTGCGGCGGACATCTTCGCCAATCCGCAGACGGACTATACCAAGGCATTGCTTGCGGCGGCCTTCAGCCACGAAGCTGCGCCCGCAATGGCCAGCTGATCGGCATGGCTCGCGCGATCATTGTCGTTCTCGACAGTTTCGGCATTGGTGGCGCGCCCGATGCGGCAGCTTACGGCGATGCTGGAAGCAACACGTTCGGGCATATCGCGGCGGCTTGCACCACTGGGCAGGGTGATCAAGCCGGATTGCGAGAAGGACCACTTCGATTGCCGAACCTCGATGCACTGGGGCTGGGAGCGGCGGGTCATGCTGCGACGGGCACGCTCGCTCCGGGGTTTTCGGCCCAACCCCGACGCGGGATTGCAGCCGCCGCCATCGAGACCTCGCGCGGCAAGGACACGCCGTCGGGCCACTGGGAGATCGCGGGATGTCCCGTGCCTTTCGAGTGGGGCTACTTCGCCGCTACCATTCCTAGCTTTCCCGCCGATCTGACGGCGGCGATTGTTCGTGAGGGACATCTGCCGGGCATCCTGGGTGACCGTCACGCGTCGGGCACCGGCGTGATCGAGGAGTTTGGCGAGGAGAGCCTGCGGACGGGCAAACCGATCCTCTACACCTCGGTCGATTCAGTGCTGCAGATCGCGGCCCATGAGGAGCGGTTCGGATTGCAGCGTCTCTATGATCTCTGCAAGATATGTCGCAAGCTGGTCGATCCGCTCATGATCGGACGGGTGATCGCCAGGCCGTTTCTGGGCACGACGAAGGCTGATTTCAAGCGCACGCCAAACCGCAAGGACTTCGCCATTCCCCCACCTGATGGCAATATTCTTGATCGCTGCGCTGCAGCTGGCCGCAGCGTGGTCACGATCGGCAAGATCGGCGATATCTTTGCGCATCGCCATACCGGGCTGGAGCGCAAGGGCCGCTCCAACGACGAGCATGTCACCCTGCTGATCCAAACTTTGGACGGCCTGGCCGATGGCGGCTTCCTGTTCGTGAACCTGGTGGATTTCGACACAGAGTATGGCCACCGCCGTGATGTGCCGGGTTATGCGGCTTGCCTCGAAGCGTTCGACAGACGCCTTCCGCAGATCGAGGCTTGCCTGAAGCCGGGTGATCTTCTGATCATCACGGCAGATCATGGCAATGATCCGACCTGGCGGGGGACTGACCACACGCGGGAATGCGTGCCGGTTCTTATGACGGCCCCGGACATTGTTGCAGCCAATGCCGGACGGCGAGAGACTTTTGCCGATATCGCCAGCACGGTTGCGTGGCATCTGGGCTTGCCGGCCACGCCTTTCGGTCAACCGATCGCGTTCACCTTCAAGCATTGAAAAAGCCGGACGCTGTTCGCATCCGGCTTTGAGATTAAATCACCGCAGAAGGGTGCAGCCAATCAGGCTTGCGGCTGGGGTTCCATGCCCGCGTCAGGCTCCTGCTTGGGCCTGCCCTTGCCGGTCGATGGCACTGCGGTGCCCCGTGGTGTCGTGGGCTGGTCGTCATCAGGCCGGTTGATCGGCCTTCCCGCAATGATATCCTTCAGTTCATCGCCGGTCAGCGTCTCGTATTCCAGCAATGCCTTGGCGACGGCCTCCAACTGCTTCTTCTTCGCTGTCAGGATCTTGCGAGCATCCTCATAGCCACCATTGATCAGGCGGCGGACCTCTGCGTCCACCTTCTGTGCAGTGGCTTCCGACATGCTCTGCTGGCGGCCCATGGACATGCCCAGGAACACCTCTTCCTGCTGGTCGCCATACATCACGGTCCCCAGTTCATCGGAATAGCCCAGGCGCGTGACCATGGCGCGCGCCATGGCTGTGGCCTGCTGGATGTCGCCTTGTGCGCCAGAGGTGATGTTTTCCTTGCCGAAGATCAGCTCCTCCGCCACGCGGCCACCCATGGCGACGGCCAGATGCGAGGTGTATTCGACGTAACGCATCGAATATTTGTCGCCTTCCGGCAAGAACTTGACCATGCCGAGTGCCCGTCCGCGCGGGATGATCGTGGCCTTGTGGACCGGCATTCCCGCAGGCACGCTGAGGCCGACCAGTGCGTGGCCCGCCTCGTGGTAGGCCGTCAGCTTCTTGTCATCCTCCGACATGGCCATCGACTTGCGCTCCGCGCCCATCATGACCTTGTCCTTGGCGTCTTCGAATTCGGCGTGCGTCACCAGCCGGCGGCCACGACGTGCGGCCAGAAGGGCAGCCTCGTTGACCAGATTCATAAGGTCTGCGCCCGAGAAGCCTGGCGTTCCGCGCGCGATGATCCGCAGATCGACGTCGGGAGCCAATGGCACCTTGCGTACATGCACCTTCAGGATCTTGTCACGTCCGTTCACATCAGGGTTCGGCACGGTAATCTGCCTGTCGAAACGGCCGGGGCGCAGCAGTGCCGGGTCCAGCACATCCGGGCGGTTGGTGGCGGCGATGATGATGATGCTCTCGTTTGGCTCGAAGCCATCCATCTCGACCAGCAACTGGTTCAAGGTCTGCTCGCGCTCGTCGTTGCCGCCGCCAAGCCCAGCGCCGCGGTGGCGACCGACAGCATCGATTTCGTCAATGAAAATGATGCAGGGCGCATTCTTCTTGGCCTGATCGAACATGTCACGCACGCGGGAGGCGCCGACGCCGACGAACATTTCGACAAAGTCGGAACCCGAAATCGTGAAGAATGGTACATTGGCTTCGCCCGCGACGGCGCGTGCGGTTAGCGTTTTACCAGTACCGGGAGGGCCAATCAGCAGTACGCCTCTTGGAATACGCCCGCCAAGGCGCTGAAACTTTTGCGGGTCACGCAAAAATTCGACAATCTCCATCAGGTCTTCCTTGGCTTCATCGATACCGGCAACATCGTCAAAGGTGATGCGGCCATGTGCTTCCGTCAGCAGCTTGGCCTTGGATTTGCCGAAGCCCATCGCGCCGCGTGCACCGTTCTGCATCTGCCGGGACATGAAAATCCACAGGCCGATGATGACGAGCAGGGGCAGCCAGTTGGCCAGCAGCGAAATATACCACGGTGTATCCGCGTTGGGAGAGCGGGCAACGATCTGCACCTTCTTTTCGTGCAGGCGCTCGACGATGCGGGGGTCCTGCGGGGCGTAGGTGGTGAATGTGCCTGTTCCCGTGATTGTGCCGCTGATCTCGTTGCCGGAGATCACGACGCGTTCGACGCGGCCTGCATCCACCTCGTCAAGGAAGCGGCTGTAGGCAATCTCCGAGGAAGGGCTACGCGTCCCCTGGTTCTGGAACAGGGTAACCAGTGCCAGCACCAGCAGGAAAATGATGGTCCAGAGCGCAAAGTTGCGCAGATTCGGGTTCATCAGGTCAGACCTCGTTTCGCCGGAGGGATTGTTTCGGCGGATTGATACACTTCGATAATGCTAATGTAGGCAACGCATGGTCCAATGCCAAGGACAAGCGATCAAAACTGCGGCGTTATGGTGTCCCATGCGGTGTTTTGCCTAATGCTCAGATCCGGATTTCGGCAAGCTGGGCCTTGAAGGCCTCAAGCTGGTCGTGATCGAAGCCCACAAAGACCGTCGATTCGGCACCCTTGGCCTTCAACAGCATGATTTTCGTACCATCCGGTTTTTCGTTCACGATGATCGTGATCTTGCCGTGGCCTTCCAGCGTGGCAATGCCTTCAATCTCCTGTGCGGTCGTTTTCTGGATCGCCTGCTTGGCCATGCCAGCGGCGCGTCCGAGACGGTAGAAAAAATCCTCAGCCATCCGTCACCTCTGAACAATCCAGAGTCTTCTTACCACGACGCACGGCTTTCGCCATCCGGGCTGCGTTTGCTGGCGCGCCGCTCCATGGCCGCACGGAAAAAGCCGCGGAACGGTGCGGCCAGCCGTTGCAGGTCCTGCAACCGGCCCATGATCTTCTCGCCATTGCCCAGTTCCTTGTCGAGCTTCGCCATGGTGCGCGCCAGGTCCTCGCCCTCGTCATCGAACCAGGTGTCGAGCGTGCGCACGAATACGAGTGCCGCGCCCTGGATGCGCAAGATGCCAAGCTCGTCCTCCGTCTCGATATCGGCGGCGGCGAGCATGTAGCGCCATGAATTGAGGGCCAATTGGTTGAGCGCCGCCAGCATCAGCGGATCGCGCCGGGTGGCATTGCGGATTTCCTTGAGGCCCGCCTTGTAGGGGGCGAGCGCATCAAGGCGGCGCATCATGATGTCGAGCACGCGCTCGCGCGCCGGTTCGCCCAGCATGTCATCACCCGTGCCATCCAGCACGATCCGGTCGATGCGTTTGGAGAAGCCACCCAAAATAGCACCCTTGGACGGGTAATGATCGCGCAGGTCGGCCAGCGAGACATCGGCCTTGGCCGTGATCATGGACAGCGTGATCTGGTCCCAGCGCATATCACCGGCCAGCGTCATCAGCGCATCGATGATGCGGTCACGCGGGGAGGCCTGCTCCGTTTTGGGTGTCTTGCTTGCGGGGAATTTTGCCATGGAATTGCTCCTTGCTGTGACGTCAACATAGGATCACATGGCAAAAAACAACAGAGGGGACGGTGCCGCAGGGCAAGCGACGTGTTGGATCGATGCACCCGCTGTGTTACCACTGCGCAAATCACGGAACTCACCAGCATGCGCCGCACCGCTCTTGTCCTCGTCGTTTTCCTTGCAGCCTCAAGCCTTTCGGCCTGCAGCAAATGTTCCGTGCCGACATTCGGGGCGCAGGCGTGCAACGACAAACCGGTGACCCGCTGACGTCAGCGGCTCTCCCGCCGGTTCAGAAACGCCAGCTTCTCGAACAAGGCCACATCCTGTTCGTTCTTGAGCAGGGCACCGTGCAGCGGCGGGATGAGCTTGCGGGTGTCGCGCTCACGCAGCACGTCCACGCCGATATCCTCCGATACCAGCAGCTTCAGCCAGTCCAGCAGTTCCGATGTTGACGGCTTTTTCTTCAGTCCAGGCGCCTCACGCACGGCGAAGAAGATCTTCAGCGCCTCGGCCACCAGTTGCTTCTTGATGCCGGGGTAATGCACGTCGATGATCTTCTGCAGCATCTCGCCATCGGGGAAGCGGATGTAGTGGAAGAAGCAGCGCCGCAGAAACGCGTCCGGCAGCTCTTTCTCGTTGTTGGAGGTGATGATGACCACCGGGCGTTTCACTGCCCTGATGGTCTCGCCGGTTTCGTAGACGTGGAACTCCATGCGGTCGAGTTCCAGTAGCAGATCATTGGGAAACTCGATGTCAGCCTTGTCGATCTCGTCGATCAGCAGCACCGGGCGCGCATCCGAGGTGAAGGCCTCCCACAGCTTGCCGCGCCGGATGTAGTTGCTGATGTCGGACACCTTCGGATCACCCAGTTGGCTATCACGCAAGCGTGACACCGCGTCGTATTCATAAAGCCCCTGCGCCGCCTTGGTCGTGGACTTGATGTGCCATTGCAGCAGCGGCGCGTTCAGGGCTTTGGCTAATTCCTCGGCCAGCACGGTCTTGCCGGTGCCGGGCTCGCCCTTGACCAGCAGCGGGCGCTCCAATGCGATGGCGGCATTCACCGCGATCTTGAGATCATCGCCCGCGACATAGGCTTTTGTGCCTTCAAACCTCATTGTGACGGACGCCTTTCCCAGAAAACCGAACCGATGAAGGAGAAAACGGTTTCCCCCTTCTGGTTCACGCCGGTGTTGTAATGCCGGACGATGCCCCATTCGGGTCGCGAAGCAGATGTCCGTTTCTCGAAGATCGAGGACGTGTAGCGGATCGTATCGCCTGCATAAACCGGCTTGATCCATCTCAGATGCTGGAAGCCGGGTGATGGCCCCAGCCGCGCCGGGCGCTCGCCGCGTTGCATGGCGTTCATGGCGGCTGCCGTGCGGTTGCGCACCATCTGGCCCATCCAGCTGGCACCGGTATGCCAGCCCGAAGCGATGAGGCCGCCGAAGACCGATGCCTTGGCCGCAACGGGATCGACATGGAAGGATTGCGGATCAAAATCACGGGCGAAGCGGATGATCTGTGCCTCCGTGAAAGTGACGGCACCCAGATCGAGCCGATCACCAATTGTCAGGTCCTCGAAGAATGGGATCGTGTCGAAATCCCTGTCCACAAACTCTGGCAGCACGGGCGGTTTCGTCGAGAAAGGCTGCGCGGCAGAATCGCTCAGCGCCTCGGTGCCGCGCCGCCCGATCATGATCAGGTTGGTCTGTTCAAACACCGCTTCATCCCGCTGGTTGAAGAGTTCGAAGCGGAAGTTGACGAAACCGCGGTCGGGCTTGGTCAGCGATGGTCGCCGGTCGACGATATGGCGGATGCCGCGCAGGACATCTCCCGCCTTCACCGGCCTGAGCCATTTCAATTCGGAAACGCCGGGTGAGCCCATGCTGGCTGCGTCCATGATAAAATCATCCGCGATCATCCGCATATTGAGGGCAGCGGTGTACCACCCTGATGCGATCAACTCGCCCGCCATGGTGGCTTTGGCGGCATTGTCGTCCACATGCATGGGCTGCGCATCAAACTGCCGGGCGAAGGCGAGCATGGGTTCATGCTCCACCGTGAGGGAGCCGTAGGGGATGGCGGAACCGGGGGTGAAGTCTTCGAAGTGGAGGGAAGGCATGAATTCAGCTTGCGGCAAAAAACGCCAAAACCGCGCCAATCGCCGCAATGGCGAGCAGAATATAAAAGGCGGTGATGAACAGCGTGTAGAAGATGGAAAACAGGATTGCCGCCAGCAACAGGATGAGCCCGATGGCGACGACGCGCACCCATGCCGGGCGTTCACGTGATGCTTCCCAGCCGAAGAGCATACGGACGACGGCGTAGACGCCGCGTGCTGTCAGCTCGACGATGCCGGAGATAAGATCACTGATGGTGTCCAGCATCGGGGAGTTTCCTCACGTATTGAATCGAAAGTGCATCACGTCACCATCGGCCACAATATACTCTTTCCCCTCGAGACGAAACTTGCCGGCTTCGCGCGCACCGGCCTCGCCCTTGAATGCGACGTAATCCGGATAGGCAATCGTCTCTGACCGGATGAAGCCCTTCTCGAAATCCGTGTGGATCACACCCGCCGCCGCAGGGGCTTTGGTTCCCCTGGTGATGGTCCACGCCCGGGCTTCTTTCGGTCCCACCGTGAAATAGGTCAGCAGGCCGAGCAATTCGTAGCCCTCGCGGATGACGCGGTTGAGACCGGGTTCTGGCAGGCCGACGGCGTCCAGAAAATCCTTCTGGTCTTCCTGCGCCATCACCGCGATCTCGCTCTCGATCTTGGCGGAGACGACGACAGCCTTGGCGCCTTCAGCTTTGGCGCGGGCGAAGACGCGTTCCGAGAAGCCATTGCCCTTGTCGGCGGAGGCTTCTTCCACATTGCAGACATAGAGCACGGGCTTGGAGGTGATGAGCTGGAGCGCCTGAAACGCGCTTTCCTCATACTCCGTGCGCTTGACCATGCGGGCGGGCTTGCCATCGCGCAGCAGGGGGAGGGCGCGGTTGACGAGATCGAGCGCTTCCTTCGACTCCTTGTCGCCCGTCTTGGCCTTCTTTTCGAGATTGATCACGCGTTTCTCGAGGCTGTCGAGATCGGCCAGCATCAATTCGGTGTCGATGGTGTCGATATCCGAAAGCGGATCGATCTTGCCTTCAACGTGGGTGATGTCACCATCCTCGAAACAGCGCACGACATGGGCGATGGCGTCGCATTCGCGGATGTTGCCCAGGAACTGGTTGCCAAGACCCTCGCCCTTCGACGCGCCGCGCACGAGGCCCGCGATATCAACGAAAGTAAGTCGCGTGGGGATGATCTGCGCCGAACCCGCGATAGCCGAGAGTTTGTCCAGCCGCTCATCCGGCACCGCCACATCGCCGACGTTGGGCTCGATTGTGCAGAACGGATAATTCGCGGCCTGCGCGGCGGCGGTCTGCGTCAGCGCGTTGAAGAGGGTCGACTTGCCGACATTCGGCAGGCCGACGATACCGCATTTGAAGCCCATGATGGTTCCGTATTTATGAAGGGCCGACAGCGGCCCGCGCTATGGATAAATCTGCTGTGCGCTGCACTAGCGGTCCCGGCGCGATCAAACCACTGAAATTTTCACGTGCGTTCAGACCGCATCGCGACGGCTCTTTGGGTTGGATTGTAAACTCTCTTGCCGCTTTCAGATGGCCCAGCCCAAAAGCGGGTCAGCAGCATTCACGGGCGGCACAAAGTCAGGAAAGACGAGAGGAGCAAGCGGAGGCTGCGACCCGGGTGTTTCGGGCGTTGCTGCCGTACCAGGCTTCAATCGAACTGTAGGCTGATACTGGCAGGGAAACTCGGGCGTCGATCCCCAAAGGCCGTCATCCGGCACCGAGGTCGGGCTTTCCACAGGCTGTAACACCGGAAACACACAAACAAAAGGTTTGTTCGGTCGCTCTGTGACTTCCACGGGTTTCGGTGGTGGAAATACGCAAGTAATCGGCTGGTGCGGGTCTTCGGGGGATTCTGCGGGCTTCAGCCATGGAAACACGCAGATGATCGGGACAGTCCTGCCTTCAGCTTTTTCCGTCGGCACAAGTTCTTCCCGGACGACAGGAGGGGGTGTTTCGGAGAAAGCTGGCGCGTAGTCCGGCGGTGTGAATGTGGTGCTGGTTTCTGGCCAGAGGATAGCGAATTGCGCGTGTTCGTCGGCTGGCAGGGTTTCATCCCATCCGGTCAACGTCAAATCTTCGTGCCGTGAAAAAGCGCTCTCGTCTGTCGAAAGCGGTGCCAGCTTGAATTGCAGCAGCTTCATCGCCTACTCCGATAACCGTTTGTCGACCTTGGTCCAGAGCGGTTACAGAAAGGTTATTGTCCTTCCGTTCTTCGCTGTCAAACCCCGGAAATGACGGTTTAACTTGCGCCGTGAACATAGGAAGCCATTGTAAAGATCTTTTCCTGTTCCTTCCCGGTGAGAAACCGCACGCGTTGTCCCTTTTCACCAACGACACCGACCTCTGTGACCTGCACACCAACGGCCAGACAATCCGACACAAACGATTTGGTTTTGTGCGCGGGAACCGCAGCCAGCACCTCGTAGTCATCGCCGCCGGTCAGCGCGGTATCCAGCAAGGCCGGATCATGCCGGATCGCGGCTCTTGCAGCGACAGAGTATGGCACTTCGTCCAGTTGGATGTCCGCGCCCAGTCCATCAAGGCCGATCATCTTGGTCAGATCGCCTGCAAAACCGTCGGAGATATCCATGGCTCCATGGGCGTGCTGGCGCAGAGCAGTTGCGATGGCATTGCGGGGGCGGGGCACGAGATAACGCTGGTTCAGAAAGACCAGATGATCTTCCGCCAGTGGCCAGATCTGGCCGGAGCGTGCTGCAAGCCGCGCTTTCAGGCCAATGGCGGCATCGCCGATGGTGCCAGTGACGAAGAGCCTGTCGCCGGGCTGGGCATGGCCGCGTTTCACCATCGTACCGTCGGGAACGGAACCGAAGGCGGTGATGGAGAGTGTGAGCGGGCCGGGGGAGATGACCGTATCGCCGCCCAGAAGCGGGCAATGGTTTTGCCCAGCCATCGCGCCAAGGCCAGTGGCAAAGGCAGCAAGCCATGCATCATCAGTATGCGCTGTCAAAATCAGGCTGAGGACGAAGCCCAGCGGATCGGCCCCCTTCGCCGCGAGGTCCGAGAGATTCACGCCAAGCGCCTTTTGCGCGATCGTTTCCGCCGGATCATCTGCGAAGAAATGCACACCCGCTACGATCGCATCCGTGGTGATGACCAGTTCATGCCCCCGGGGAGGCTTGATGAGGGCGGCATCGTCCAGCAGCCGCAACCCGCCTGCACCGGCGATGGGCGCGAAATGGCGGGCAATGATGTCGAATTCGGACAGCATCACGCCTTCTCCGGCAGTTCCCCCTGCCTTGCCTGGCGGGCCAGCCGGTCGAGTACGGCATTGACCATGGAGGTTTCTTCCTTCTCGAAGAAGGCGCGGGCGATATCGACATATTCCGAGATCACGACCTTCACAGGCACTTCCGGGGTCATCATCAGCTCCCACGCCCCGGCACGCAGTATGGCGCGCATGAGGGTTTCGATGCGCTTCAGCGGCCAGCCCTTGGCGAGCAGTTCGTCGATGGTGGGATCAATGCGCTTCTGGCGGTCGAGCACGCCCTGCACGATGAGGCGGAAGAGTGTGGAATCCGCCGGTTTGTAGAGATCGTCCTCGATTTCCTTGCCCATCCAGTGGCGCTCGAACTCCAGGATGATCAGGTCCAGTCCCTTGCCCGTCAGGTCCATCTGATAGAGTGCCTGCACAGCAGCAAGGCGTGCGGCGGATCGGCGTTCGCCGAGGCCGACATGGGGGCGCTTTGGTTGTTTGGTAGCGTCGGTCACGCCGTTGCTCCATAGCTGCGCTTCAGCCGGATCAGCGCGAGAGCCGCGTTGGCGGCGTCACCGCCCTTGTTCATCTGGTTGCGGTAGGCACGGGCGACGGCCTGCTCCTCGTTTTCGACCGTCAGGATGCCGTTGCCCAGAGCGAGCTTGTAAGCCACGGTCATGTCCATCAGGGCGCGGGAGCTTTCGCCTGCGACAACCTCGAAATGATAGGTTTCGCCACGCACCACGCACCCCAGCGCCACAGCGCCGTCGTAAGGCGTACCGGAAGCTTCCGCGCCATCCATGGCGATGCAGATCGCGGCGGGAATTTCAAGCGCGCCGGGCACGGTGATCACGTCCACGGTGCCCCCGGCGGCTTCCACGGCTTCGCGCGCACCAGCCACCAGTTCATCATTGATGTGATCGTAGAAGCGGCCTTCCACCACCAGAATGCGCACGCCGGGCAAGGGCGTCTGCGCGGTCAATGTTCGGCTGGGAGCGGCCATGGACGGGGTCTTTCAAAGAGCGCGGGTGGTCACGTGAGCGGCCATTTAGGGGGAAGGAGGCCGAGAGGCAAGGGAGTGAACCTCATCCTGAGCCTGTCGAAGGACGCGGTTCACGGCTCCAGTGCTTGCTGGATGATCCTTCGACGGGCTCATGATGAGGTCTGTTCTCTTACCTCTTCCCGTCGTCCTTGTCCTTGAGTTCATTGACAATGGTGCCGAAATCGCTGGCCTCGTTGAAGTTCCGGTAGACCGAGGCGAAGCGCACATAGGCCACGTGATCGAGGTTCTTGAGTGCGCCCATGATGGTCTCGCCCACCTGTTCGGACGAGACTTCGGTTTCACCCATGCTTTCGAGCTGGCTGACGATGCCGTTGATCAGGCGCTCCAGCCGCTCGGGCGCGACATCGCGCTTGCGCAAGGCGACCGAAACCGAGCGCGCCAGCTTGTCGCGCTCGAACGGCACCCGGCGGCCCGAGCGCTTGACGACGGTCAACTCGCGCAATTGCACACGCTCGAATGTGGTGAAACGCCCGCCACAGGCATCGCAGACACGGCGGCGGCGGATGGTGGTGTGGTCATCCGCCGGGCGGCTGTCCTTGACCTGGGTTTCGAGGGAGCCGCAGAAGGGGCAACGCATCAGACCTGCTCTTTCGTGTCGCCACTGGAGGTAGGGTGACTGACCCGCCGGGTCAACAGTGGCTACAGCGGCTTCACCTTGACCGCAGGACGCGCTTTCCAGCGGTTGCGCAATCGCTCGAGATTGTCGCCGGCCTGCAACCGGTTGCCCCGCTCCAGCAATTCCGTCACGTAGGTCTCATAATCCACGCCAGCGGCTTCGGCGCGTGACAGGCGGAACATCACGATATCATGGGGAGCTGATTTGCGGGCGCGCTTCAGCGCGTATTTCCACTGGAAATAGACGTTGGGATCGCCATCTCCCCACTCCGGCACATGCTCGGGTGGGTCTTCCAGGGGCGGCCCGCCGTTGTGATCGGGCGGAAGGGGTGGATTTTCATCGGACATGATCTTGACTCTACTATAATAGAATTTATTCTCTGATCATGGATAAAAATCAAGAGACAAGAGAGACTGGTGGTCTCGATGGCAGGCAGGACTTCGATGCCAGAATCGCCTCGCGCGTCAAGGCGCTGCGCCTCGTCAGCGGCTTCACCATTGATGCTCTGGCGGAAAAATCCGGCGTTTCGCGTGCGATGATATCGAAAATCGAGCGTGGTGATGTCAGCCCCACGGCTGTGCTGCTGGCGAAGCTGTCCAATGCGCTTGATGTGACACTGTCGCAACTCTTCCGGGAGAGCGATGATGAGGGAATGCTGGTGCGTGTCGCTTCGCGTCGTGTCTGGCGCGATCCCGCCACCGGGTACATCCGACGCAATGTCTCGCCCGTGTCATCGCCGGTCGATATCGTGGATGTTACCCTGCCGCCTGGCGCGCAGGTGACACATGACAATGCGGTGCCGCTGCATCTCACGCAGCTCATATGGGTATTCGAGGGGCAGCTCAGCATGAGCGTCGATGGTGTTACCCATGTGCTGGGCGCAGGTGATTGCCTGCAGATGCGGCTGGACTGCCCCATCAGTTTCCAGAATCAATCCGTCTGGAATGTCCGTTATGCGGTTCTCTTGGCGCGAGGCAGCCGATGAGTGTCACGATCCGTTCCATTGATGCCGCCGGGGCGAATCGACTGCTGTCTGCCCTGTCCACGCTTCTGGTGGATGCCGTGGCGCATGGGGCGTCGGTCAATTTCATGGCCGGTTTCACGGCAGGAGACGCCGAAGCCTATTGGATCAAGCAGATTGCGGGACTCGCCTTAGGAGACCGCATCTGGCTGGCGGCAGAGCAGGGCGGTGTTCTGGTTGGCACCGTGATGTGCGTGTTCGCGCCACAGCCTAACCAGCCCTTCCGGGCGGATGTTTCCAAGATGCTGGTGCATTCCTCCCAGCGGCGGCAGGGTATTGGTGCCTTGCTGATGGCGGCAGTCGAGGAGTCTGCCTTGAAGGCTGGGAAAACCACTCTTGTGCTGGATACCAGCGAAGGCAGCGCCGGTGACAGGCTGTACCGGCGTTGTGGCTGGACCGCCATCGGCTCGATCCCGGGCTACGCCTATGCGACAGATGGAAGGCCTGAAGCTGCCACGTTCTTCTACAAGCAGCTGGCCCCGACGCCGGTGTGGAAGGGCAAACCATGAGTTTCATGGTCCGTGACGCAGTGGATGCCGACATTCCCGCCATCCTTGGTCTGCACAATCATCATATCGCCAATACGAGATCGATCTGGCGCTATCAAACAGCGGATATGGCAGAGCGGACTGCGTGGTTCCGCGAGCGACAGGCAAGGGGCTATCCCGTTCTGATCGCAGAGGATTCCGGTCGATTTCTGGGGTTTGCATCCTACGGCGATTTTCGCGCGGGCGAAGGGTATGGCGGGACGGTCGAGAACTCCGTTTACGTGACAGAGAGAGCGCAGGGGCGCGGCATCGCGCGGGCCTTGATGGAGCACCTGATGGAGCATGCGAAAGCAAATGGAAAACGCGTCATGGTGGCGGCCATCGGCCTGCCGAATGACGCCTCTGTAGCGCTGCATGCGAAGCTTGGTTTCGAGGAACGTGGCACCTTGCAAGGGATAGGCTGGAAATACGGCCAGCCCCTTGATCTCATGCTGATGCAGAAAGCGCTTTAGCTATTTTCAATGATCCGCATCAGCCGCGCCGACAACCGCCACGTCGAAGGGGGCACCGGAGACATCCACCGTCCTCAGAAGCTTCATGGCCTCGCCATCGATGATATGAATCTTGCCCTTTGACGGGTCCGTGACCACCACCATGCCGCCGCTGGCTGATACCCGTGGCCTCGCTACCTGAAAACCGCCCTCCATGCTGTAGGGTTCCGTCACGGGCAAGCTCTGCTCCAGCTTGCCGGTCAGGGCATTGATGCGATGGATCTGGCCTTCCTCGGTCATGACAAAGCCGAGTTCGCCCAGCAGCGGATCGCGGCCAAACGACATACGTCTCGATGGTAGCTGGATGAATGTGAAACCTCTCGTGACAGGATCGATCACCACCATGCCATCTGCACCGAAATCACCAAGGAAGGAGCGGACGGACTGGCTGCCGAGGAGATTGCGGACCATGCGCTCCTTCGGGACGTTGTCCGGATAGGTGACTTTCTGGAAGCTGAATTTGCTTTTCTGTTCAGTCAAAAACAGCACGCCATCGGCGCAACCATAGGCGCTGACTGAATCGAGCCGGGCTTCGCCATGGAGTCTTGGGCAGTAGGACGATTTTGCGACGGAGGTTCCGTCCCGCTTGACGACCTCGATGCCCACCGGCGCGCCCTTGGCTTCGGTTGGATGCGGTACTGACATGGCGAAGTGGCTGCGCAATGGTGCGGCCAGTCCGTGATGCGGCGACGCTGTCCTGATCGTCGCAATTTTCGGCTTGCCGCCAGCGATTGCGCGCTCCTCGACGATCTGGGCCGTGCCAGTCTCATCGAAGAAGAAGGCTGCCGATCCAAAGCCGTAGTTCACGTGGGACGGCTTGCCGCCTGTGAAAGTGGCATCAAGCAAACGTGGTGCTTTCACCTCAACGTCGAAGTGATCGCCGTGCGAAACGGTGCTGATGCCACTGTCGAAGACATTGATACGGCCCTGCTGGCCTTGCGTGATGTAAATCATGCGTCCGTTTGCGTTCGGCTTCAGCCGCGCCGGACCCTCGACGCCGTAGTGGCCAATCGCCTTGCCCGTGGGGAGCTCGATCAGTGTCAGCTTGCCATTGGCGTGATCCGCGACCAATGCCCGGAAGGTGGCCTTCTCCGCTCCATGGGCGGATGTGATCGCGAGCGCCAGCGTGACGGCGGCAAGGCGGAATTTCATCATCATCTCCTCGTTATGGTATGTTATATCATAACGTATTGAGCATAGATTGAATCCTCTTGCAAGTTCCTCGGCTCAGTTCAGGGAAGAGATTGCCGCAAAGACCTCATCGACCACAGCCTTCGCTGCCGCGACAGGATCTGCCGCCTGCGTGATCGGCCTGCCGACCACGAGATGATCCGCGCCTGCCCGGATGGCGTCACCTGGCGTCATCACCCTCTTCTGGTCGCCGGTGGCGGAGCCCGCAGGGCGCACGCCAGGCGTGACTATTTTCAGGGCTTGCCCCACGGTTTCGCGCACGGAATCGATCTCCAGCGGCGAACAGATCAGGCCAGCCGCATGGTTCTCCTGCGCCTGCCGCGCCCTGCGGCGCACGAGATCGGCGATGCCCATGCCGTAACCGGCGCGGGCCGCATCATCCTCGCTCATCGATGTGAGAACGCTGACACCCAGAATGCCAAGCGTGGAGCCTTTCGCGCCCAGTGCTGCGGCAGCCAGCGTCTGGGGATAGGCATGCACTGTCATGAAGGTCGCGCCTGTGCCCGCGATCTGCGCCGTGGCGCGTTCGACCGTGTTGGGGATGTCGTGCAGCTTGAGGTCGAAGAAGATCTTCTTGCCCGCCCGGATCAGGCGTTCGCCCAGTGGAATGCCGCCGATATAGGCCAGTTCCATCCCGATCTTGTAGAAGGTGATGCTGTCGCCAAGCTGTTCGATCAATGCCTCCGCATCCCGGATGGAGGGAACATCAAGCGCTACGATCACGCGGTCACGGGCATCGGTCATGTGCTGCTCCTTGCGGGAGAGCGTCAGAACAGGCTCACCCGCATTGCCTTATGATGGAGCCGGGCGAGGATCAATATGCGTTCCTGAATCAGTAGGCATTTTTCGTGTTCAGCAGCGACACCGGTGTCATGGCAAGGATGTAAAGGTCCATCCAGATCGACCAGCTGTCGATGTACTGGATGTCGAATTCCACCCGGCGCTGGAGCTTCTCTTCCGTGTCCGTCTCGCCGCGCCATCCGTTGATCTGGGCCAGGCCCGTGATGCCGGGCTTCATGCGGTGGCGGGCGTAATAGCCGTCCACGACGTCGTTGTAGAGCCGCTCGCCTGCCTTGCAGGCCGTGGCATGGGGGCGCGGACCCACAAGCGAGAGCTCACCCTTCAGCACGTTGAAGAGTTGCGGCAGTTCATCCAGTGAGGTCTTGCGAATGAAACGGCCTACGGGGGTGACGCGCGGGTCATCCCTGGTCACCAGCTTCGATGCTCTGGCGTCGCACATATCGGTGAACATGGAGCGGAACTTGTAGACCTCGACAAGCTGGTTGTTGAAGCCGTGGCGTTTCTGCTTGAAGAAGACCGGGCCCTTCGAGGTGAATTTTACTGCGCAGGCCACAGCCAGCATCACGGGCGAGAACAGGATGAGTGCGATGGTGGCAATCACGCGATCCTCGATCTCTTTCACAGCCCAGCCCCAGTCCGAAAGCGGTTTGTCGAACACCGCGAGGAACGGGATATCACCGATGTAGCTGTAAGCGCGGGGGCGCAGTCGCAGCTTGCTCTGGTGGGCACTGATGCGCACGTCGATGGGCAGGACCCATAGCTTCTTCATGAGATGCAGGATGCGCTCTTCCGCCGAGGATGGCAGCGTGACGATCAGCAGATCGATCTCCTCGGCCCGGCAGAAATCGGTCATTTCCTCGAAAGTGCCCAGCACGCGGTAGCGATCCACCGGGTTCTCCGAGCGGTCCTTGGCCCTGTCATCAAAGACACCGCAGACCTTGATGCCCGCGCTTTTGGAACGCCTCAGCTGCTTGATCAACTCTTCCGCCGGGCGACCACCGCCAACAATCACGGCGCGGCGCGTCAGGCGTCCCTCATGCATCCACCGCGTGGTCTGCCAGGCGATGGCGACACGCGAGATTGCCATCACAGTGAACGCGATCATGAACCACGTCATCAGGAACTGGCGTGGGATCATTGTCTCGAACCCGCCGAGATAAACAAGGCCGATAAGGCCGCCAAAAGCGGCAAGCAAGCCGCCCGCGACCCGTGCGCACTGGCGCACTGTGTGGCCCAGCGCCGCGATCGTGTAGGCCCAGAACCGCTGCAGGGTGAACAGCACGGCACCGGACATGGCCATGCCCAGCAGCAGGGGCGACCAGATCATGCTTCCCGTCGTATCCGGCAGGACGGACGCAGCCATCAGAGCCGATATGATCACGATGACCGTATCCAGCATGGCCACGCCTGCGACCAGCATGGGCTGATCAATGGGTTCGATGGCTGCTTTGGGTGTTTCGGTGGGGGCTGGTGTGTTCATGGCGGTATTCCAGTCTTGCAGGTGTGATCGGAGGGTACCGGTAATTCGCTGAGGGAGGTTTAAGGGATGTGGTAAAGCTGCTGTTAACCATGATGTCCTGCGGCAAGACAGGGGTAGAAGCTTGGCCCCGTTTGCTCTAAAGCGCGGTCCTTCAAACAGAATCTGGTGACATTGCCCATGCGTGCGTTGCAGCTACACGGTGACCGGGACTTGCGTCTCGTCGAGATGGACGATCCGGCTCTTCCAGCCCCGGGCGAAGTGCAGATCGCTGTCAGCCATGTCGCGCTCAACCATATCGATGTCTGGGGCTTCCGGGGCATGGCTTTCGCCAAACGCCAGATGCCGCTGGTGGTGGGCGCGGAAGGTTCGGGTAGGATTGTCTGCGTCGGTGAGGGCGTTGCGGGTCTCAAAGCGGGTGATCGCGTGACGATGTATGGTGCCTTGACCTGCGGAGAATGCAAGAACTGCAAGGCGGGCATCGACAATCTCTGCGAGGATGTGAAGGGCGTCTACGGCTTCCACATCCACGGCTTTGCGCGTGAAAAGCTGAACATGCCTGCGCGCCTCGTCGTGAAGGTTCCGGACGCCGTGGAAGAGGCCGATGCGGCCTGCGCGGGCATCGCCTTCGGTACCACCCAGCACATGCTGTTCGACAATGCGAAACTTCTGCCGGGTGAGACCGTGCTGGTGCACGCCGGCGGATCAGGAATCGGCACCGTCGCGATCAAGATGGCGAAGGCTATCGGCTGTACCGTGATCACCACGGTGGGCGATGACGAGAAGGGCGTGAAGGCGAAGGCCTTGGGGGCGGATCACGTGATCAATTACCGGACGGAGCGCTTCGAGGGGGAGGTGCGCCAGTGGACCAAGCGCAACACGCCAAGGATCGGCGTGGATGTGGTGTTCGAGCATGTTGGTGCAGACACCTGGAATGGCTCGCTGCTGTCAATGAAGAAAGGCGGCCGCCTCGTCACCTGCGGTTCAACCTCGGGCGTCAGCGTCACCATGAACCTGATGCAGCTGTTCCAGCAGCAATACCGCATCTTCGGCTCGTTTGGGTGCCGCATCGAGAACATCGGCCAGAGCCTGGACAAGATGGCGGCGGGCATCACACCAGTGATCGATACGATCTTTCCGGTGGCGGAACTGGAAAAGGGCATCGAGCGGCTGGAAAGCCGCAAGGTCTTCGGCAAGATCCTCGTGGCATTCTGAATTGACCGGCGTTGTGAAAAGGCCATCGTGACATGACGATCTCCAACCCCGTTCTGGACGCCATCCGCCTGCGCAAGCATGCCGGTGCAATGATGCTGGAGAAGCCTGGCCCAAACAGGGTGGAGATGGAGGCCATTCTCGACGCAGGCGCAG
>JANNEO010000018.1:0-7501 GCA_031378805.1 Hyphomicrobiales bacterium | reverse complement strand
TCCCAATCCGCGCACCGAAGACCGTGTCGCCACGGCGGGCTTGCCCAACTGGAACGTCTCGATTGTCTTGAGCTGGATGCCCGTTCCGTTGCGGCTGGCAAGCGCCACCGTCCGGCAGCCCGCCAGGAAGGCCGTGGCGTCGGGCACCCGGCCAAGCAGCGAGACATGTATCAGGTTGGACTTGAATCCGGGGGGCAGGCGCCCCGCCACCGCGATCGACATGCCTTCCGAAAGGCGTGGTGCAACCTCGTCGAGGAACCAGCGCAAACCCACGAGGTTCGGCTGCCAGGTCCAAGTTCCGATCAACCCGATATCGTGCTCCGGCTCGACATCCGGCAGAGCACGGGCGGAGGGAACAAGCAGGGGAAGGACAGCGGATCGTGCCTCGTCGACAAGGCCAAGTTTGGTACGATCCTCTTCCGCCAGGCACCAGGTGAAGCGGGCGCTGGCAAGGGCCGCGCGCTCGATGGCTTCCAGCAGTCGCGCCTCGCGCCGGTAAAGCAATCCTGTTAAGCCACCGGCCGTGACGGCATTTTCGCGTGCTGATGCATGTTCGACATTGTGTGCGACAAGCAGGGATGGTCGATCAAGAACGGATGGGAACGCTCCCGCCACCGGAGCGCTGTTGACGATGTAGCCGTCAAACGGCCCGTGCCGGTCGAGTGCTTCCAGCAGCCGCTTCTCGCCGAAGGTTGCAAGCTTGGCGGAGATCACCGGCAAACCAAGGCGGAAGCTTTCCGCGACCCAGAGCATCTTCTGCAAGGGTGATGCTACGGCGTTCTCGATGACGAGCCGGTCCAGGACGACAGAGCCGGGTGGCGGCGCGGCCGTATCATCCTGGCGGAGAAATCCGAACATCGTGACCTCGCATCCGGCCTCCCGCAAACCATCAAGCAGGCAGGCATTGGCGATCTCGAAGCCGGTGTCGGCCTTGCCGTTCGGCAGCAGGGATGTGATGAAGGCGAGGCGCATGGGGATCAGCGCTGTGAGTGTGAGCGCAAGACGGTTTAGCGGAAGCAATCCCAGGATAAAGGGCCTTGCGGGCGAGTGCATCCCTGAGCGTGAAGCTCCCGGTTGCATTCTCAGGCGTAAACCCTATTGCCCCCGATTGCTAGTTTGCAATCATGAAATGGGTTAAACCCAAAAGGCGATGCAAGCCGACACAACAGCCAACACAACAGCCAAGACTCCCTCTGCCTCTACCGGATCACGCCTCCGGCGCGACACGTTGGATGCATATGACGTGTCGATTGCCGTTGTCATACCCACGTTCAAGCGGCCACAGCAACTCGCGCGGACATTGGCGTCAGTGGCCGCGCAGGTGGTTTCGCAAAAAATCGCGGCTGTCGTGGTGGAAAACCATGCAGCCGGGAGCGAAGGTCTGGCCGTTGCGGAACGGATGTTCGCGGAGCGCCAGGCGCAGGGCATTGCGGTGGTCGAGGCCCGGCAGGGCAATTGCAACGCCTACAACGCAGGCTTCAAGGCCGCGCTTGATGCCTTCCCCAACCTCACCCACATCGCCATCATCGATGACGATGAAACGGCATCTCCAGCCTGGCTGGAATCGCTGTTTGCCGCCGCTGCATCGTCAGGTGCGGATATCATCGGAGGGCCACAGGTTCCGGTCTTTGACGATCCCGTGGGTGCGGCGCTCTACCAGAGCCATCCGGTGTTCCAGCCCGCGCACGGCACCAGCGGTGCGGCTGGGCTGATCACCAGCACCGGCAACTGTTTGATCGCTATTGGCGTGATCCGGGCAATGCAGCCGGACTGGCTGGATGAGCGCTTCAATTTTCTGGGCGGCGGCGACACTGATTTTTTCACGAGGTGCCAGGCCAAGGGTTTTGGATTCCAGTGGGCTGCAGATGCGGTGGTGCATGAATCTGTTCCGTCCCGGCGCACCGAGCGGAGTTGGATCACGGCCCGGTCGCTGCGCAATGGACTGATTTCGGCATTGATCCAGCGCAAGCACAACCCCGGCCCCATCGGGCGCATGAAAGTGATCGCCAAAAGCGTGGCCTTGCTTTTGGCATCGCCCATCCGCTCTGTTGCGCTCTGGGCCAGAACCGGCTCGTTCTACACAGGAAGCTATCATATGATGATCGCTGCCGGACGGATTCTCGCCGAGTTCGGCTATACCATCGAGCAATACCGCGAGCCCGAGAAAAACTAGGTCATATCTGGCCGATGTCTCTGATCCGACAGGAATTCGATTCTTGGGCCGCCGTGCCGGAAAACGAGCGGCGGGCCCGTGATGTGTACCGCCAGGTCGTCTTCGTTGCCATACTGATCGCGGTCTGGGTATCGACGCGCCCGTTCTGGACTGCTCCTACGGACGGCACGGTGCCCGCCGCTGATCTTCTGAACCAGTTGACTTTTTCAGGGCTGGCACTTGCCGCCATTCTGGGGGTCTGGTTCGCGGACCACCGCGCCCTGAGACCTGTGTTGCAGCCCTCCTATGCGGTGCTGTTCCTCTGGCTGGGGGCCTCTGTTCTCCTGTCGACGCAGCTGGCGATTTCCTTCCGGGCCTTCGCCTTCACAGGAATCGTGATTGTCCTGGCCGCCAGTCTGTTCGTGCTCCCGCAGCGCTTCTCGCAGTTCCAGACCCTTCTCCTTGGTTCGGCCCTTTTCATAATGGGCCTGGCCTACTTTGGAGTTATCGCCTTGCCCGACCTCGGCAAGCACACGGACTTCGACCCCTTCGAGCCAGAACACGCAGGCTCCTGGAAAGGCCACTACGATCACAAGAACATAGCGGGCGCAGCCATGGCCTCGTTTGCAATCATGGGGCTTTATGCGCTGCGGATCGGGAAACGCTGGACGGGAATCATCCTTCTCGTGGGCGGGGTGATCTTCCTCTACTTCACCAAATCGAAGACAGCGCTGGCGCTGCTGCCATTTGCCATCCTGCTGGGCTACCTGGCAGAGCGTATTCCGTCGCTGGCCATGCGGCTCGTCCTGTGTCTTGGCCCCGTGTTGCTGCTGCTTTTTCTGACTCTAGGCGGAGCGCTCGTTCCGGAAATCGCCGCCTTCAATAAGCTGGTGATGAAAGACCCGAGCTTTACCGGACGCTTCGATATCTGGCGCTACGGCTTCGAGAAGCTCGCCGAGCGCCCGTGGACCGGGTACGGTTTCGAAGGCTTCTGGCAGACTTCGACCACGTTGGAAGGAGAGTCACGTCTTGAGCTGGACTGGGCGGTCGAGAAGATCATCCATGGCCATAACAGCTATCTCGACATCGCTCTGACCACCGGTATCCCCGGACTATGTCTCGTGATGTACGTTTTCCTGCTCAAACCTGTGATCGATTATCACAATTGCCAGTCCAACGAGGACAATCGCAGGCTCGCCACCATGTTCCTGACGATCCTTGTGTTCATCTCGCTCGGCATGTGCCTGGAAACCTATTATTTCCGCCGCGCCGATCCCGTTTGGTTCACGCTGTTGATTGCAGTTCTCGGCCTGCGTTTTACCGCGGCGTACCGTTTTGCTGAAGCGCCTTCTCCAGCTGCCCCAGCATCCTGAGCATTCGCATCAGGTCGTCATTGGCTGACGGACGTGGCTCGGGAGAGGTCGTTGCTGGTGCATGACGTTCAGCGTAACGGCTGTCCATCTGGGGGGCCTGCGGCGTGCCACGCGGTTGCACAGCCTCCGCTTCAGCCGTGCTGGCGGCTGCTTTTCGCAAGTCGCGCCGTTGTTCCATCGCCTGGGTCATCGCGGCCAGTAGCGCCAGCAACAGTCCAAGTGCAAATCCGCCTGCCGCCGCGCCCGCCACGATCAGGCGCTTGGGCGGACCGGAGCGATCGATCGGGGGGGTCGCGGTGGTGATGATGCGCACATTGGTGGTGTCCACGCGCTCCTGCTCGCCAGTTTCGCGCGCCCGCTGCAGAAAGGACTGGTAGATGGCGCGACTGGCTTCGAGTTCGCGTTCGAACTCGCGCAGTTGCACAGTATCCCGGCTGGACAGCAGCGTGTCTTTCTTCAGCGCATCGACTTGCGCCAACAGGGCTTTCTCGTTGCCAAGCGCACGGTCATATTCCGCCCGTGCGGCAGCACGAATGCGCGTGATCTCGTCGGCGACGGCGCGCTGGGCATCGCGCAGCGTGGATTGTGCCGCAAGATATTCCGGGTGCATGGGGCCAAGCGAGGTGCTGAGGTTCACCGCCTTGCGTTGGGCTTCGCCCATCTGCTGGCGCAACAGGCCAAGGGTCTGCGAATTCACGGCCTCGGGAAGGGCGCCCCGTTCGGCCTGCTGGCCACGAACACTGTCGAGCTGGTCAAGCTTGGCTTTGGCGTCCGCCAAGCGGGAGCGGGCAAAGGCGAGCTGGCTGTTGACGGCGGCCAACTGTTCCTCCGTGACGAGTTTGCCGCTGGCCCCCACGATGTTCTTCTGGGTGCGGTAGGTTTCCACCTTGTCTTCAGCGGCCCGCACCTTGTCGCGCAATTCGTTGAGGCGTCCTGTCAGGTTGGTACTCACGCGGCGGTTCACTTCGGCACGTGATGTGGCTTGATCCTCAAGGTACGCGGCGGCAAAAGCGTTGGAGAGCCGGGCCGCCTTTTCCGGCGTCGATGCCGTCACGGCAATATCGACGATGAACGTCCGTTCGCCTCGCTTCACCCAGAGGTTGCGCCCGAGCTGCTCCACGATGCGTTGCGTGCGATCACCGCCTTGTCCTGAGGGAAACAGGCGTGACAGCACGCCGAACGTGCCACTATATTCCGGGTCACGCGCCAATCCCTCACGATCCACGACGCGGCGCAACAGGTTGCTGGACGAAATGATCCGCGCCTGGCTTTCGATATAGGCCGTGGTCGAATCACTGTTCAGGTTGTTGGGTGAGACATCGCCTGCAAGCGCCCGCAATTCGCGCGGATCGATCAAGACCTGCGACACCGCCTGATAGCGGTCCGACAACGTCAAGCTGTAGGCAACGGCCAATCCAGCGAACAGGACCGACAGCAAGATCGGCCACCACTTGCGCTGCCACAATGCGGCTGGGATCGAGGCCAGTCCAAAATCCGCACCGGAAACTCCGGGCGGTTCATTTGGGTTTCGCTGACGATCATACTGGTACATGCTTTAACGCGGAACGACGGCCTCTTGAGGCGGTGCGGATGTCGCAACCCTCGTGAGTTTGCAGCATTGCCAGCAAGTCCCTAAGGCTTCGTTTACCATAAACCGGAGTCAGACCGGGCAGCGGTCAAAAGCCGCTCAATTCTGGTTTTTTCTTAGCGCGAACGACGAAACTCGGCGATTGCACGCATCATCGGCTTCTCCCGATAGTCCATATCGAGCGGCAGTGGGCGATTGGGCAGCCCGTCCTTGCGCTTGAAATGCTCAGGAATCCAGCTGTAGCGATCCGTGATACCCCACGTGATGATGGTTTCCAGTCCGCCTGCATCGGCCAGCGCGCCGAGAAACGTTTTCACATGCCGCGCCGCCGCCTCGTCCCGTTCGCCTGGCGGCCCAGGCAACCGCCAATCGATGACATCCATCTCGGTCACCAGAACACGCACGCCCAACACCTTCAAATCTTTGACGAATTGCCTGATGCCCGCGCTATCGATTTCCTGTTCGGCATAAAGATGCGCCTGGAAGCCGATGGCGTGGATCGGAATCTTTTTCGTCTGGAGGCGGCGAACCAGGTTCAGCACATGCTGCCGACGCAGCGCCTGCCTTGGGCCGGTGTTTTCAAGGTCGTAATCATTGTAGACGAGTTCCGCCTTGGGATCGGCCTCCGCTGCGGCCTTGAACGCGATGTCGATATGCTCTGGCCCCAGCAGCCTTTGCCACAATGTGTCGCGCCACACGCCTTGCGTCGTCGGGTCATGGGCAATGGCCTCGTTGACCACATCCCATGAGGGAATCTGGCCGCGATAGCGCGATACCACGACGTCGATATGCCGCCTGAGTTCGCGCTCGGCTTCCTGCCGGGTGGCGATCGCCGTGGTCCACGCTGGCATCCCACCATACCAGCACAAGGCATGGCCGCGCACATCCTTGCCGTTGCTTCGGGCGAAACTGATGATCCTGTCGGCATCGGCGAAGGCGAACGCCTCGCGCGTCGGGCGCAGGGCTTCCCATTTCAGGTCGTTCATCGGCACGATGATGTCACAATGCTTGACCAGCGCGTCACGGTAGAGCGGATCGTCGACGAAGTTCTCCTTCATCGCGGCCGCACCAAACCGGACACGCCCGGATTGCGCTGCGGACGATGCTACCGATCCGGCAACGATACCGCTAGCAAGCGCGATCATTGCATCGCGGCGGGATGGAGAGAGGTTGGGCATCAAGCCTCCTGACGATGGCCTTTCTATACCCTATGGGCACGGAGCCTGCCAAAAGCTCCGTTCATCTAACCCTAACGGGATACGGCTACGCTTCGAGGCAATGCTGGCCCACAAGAAAACCATTGCGGATTATCTGATAATCACATCAGGCGTTTTTGGCCGCCTGGTGATCTCGGTCGTCTATTTCCTCATTGTTGCCAACGTGCTGACTCTCAGCGAGTTCGGCATTTTCGCAGCCGCCTCTGCCGTGGGTCTGGTGCTGTCGCGCCTGATGGCTTTCGGCTTCATTTCGCCCGTCTATCGCACTGCCACCGTGAGGCCGCGCTTGCTGGGGGTCTATGTCGGCGGTTTGATTGCCTTCGCACTGGCCTCGCTGCCTTTGATCCTGCTCGCCGCGCTTCTCGTTCACGGCTTATTTTTCGCCACGCGCATCGAACAGGGCTGGTTCCTTGCGATCATCGCTTGCGAAATCCTGGGCTGGCGACTGGTCGAGTACGTCGTTATCCAGCTCAACGGTCTGTCCCGGTTCGGACGCGCCGCGACGCTGGTGATCCTTGGCTCGGCGATCCGTACGCTTGCGGCCATCGCCTTCCTGCTGCTGCCCTGGCGCGGGCTGGAGGCGTGGATCGTGTTCTACGGACTGGCGAATGCCGTGACCCTGCTGGTCACGTTTGTTGCACTCGCTCCCCGGATGCGCGTGCGCTTCGTCTGGCGGATATATCCCCGCCGCTTGCGTGACGCCGTGACGGCCGCAGTCTCCGAACTGACATTCTATGCTCAGGCTGAACTCGACAAATTGCTGGTCCTGACCCTTGCAGGAGACAGGGCTGCGGGACTCTATGCCATCGCCATGCGCCTGATCGACCTGACGGCAATCCCCGTGCGCAGCTTCAACCAGATGCTCGTGCAGCGCATCATGAAGGACGGCGCCACGATGACGGGGACGCGTTCGCGCCTGCTGACAGAAGGCATCATTGCAGCGTTATCGACCGCAGGAATGCTGGCGTTCATCACACTTCTGTGGGTTGCGCCCAATACCCTGGGCCGGAACATCGCTGCCGTCGCGCCGTATCTTCCGTTGCTGCTGGCGATACCCGCGTTGCGCAATCTTGTGGAGTACCAGGGAGAGCTGCTTTATGCCCGCGAGCGCGTCGTTACCCGTGCTGTCTTGCTGGCAGGGCTTGCCATCGTGAAACTGTCGCTGATGGCA
>JANNEO010000012.1:0-6634 GCA_031378805.1 Hyphomicrobiales bacterium | reverse complement strand
CCGGACCCCTGATAGGGCCAGCGCATGGATCAGCCACAACACGACCGACGCGCCAAGGATGGCCTGCCAGGTGTTGCCCTCGCCAAAGGCCGGAACGAAATACGACAAGGCGCTGAACATCACCACGGCATAAGAGACATTCCCGACCCAGGCCGAGGTCCAGAAACCCCAAGCGCTGTTGAAGCCGATGAAGGGGCCAAACCCGGCCTTGGCATAGGCATATGGCCCGGCGTTAAGTTCGGGTTTCCGCCGCGAAAGACCCTGGTAGACCAGCGCGAGCGCCAGAATGCCGACACCGGTGATGCCCCAGCCGATCAGAATTGCTAGCGGCCCTGCGCCAGCCGCCATGTTCTGCGGCAGGCTGAACACGCCTGAGCCGACCATCGAGCCGATGACCATGGCTGTTAACGCGCCAAGCCTTAGCTTGCGGGATGTATCCGGTTTGACGGTAGCGACGCTGAGAACTCCTTGATCGGCTGTCGTCATGCCCTCAACTTCTCGCTGTCGAAGTGGATGAAAAGCGCAGGGAAAGTCTTGGGCGTAGCGAAACTGGAATATTCTCCCTTAGGTCTGTTCCTGTCACTGGAATCCGGCGTTCGGTCGGCTTGCCGTCGTATCGTTGATCATGTTTTTCACCATCGGCGCGTGTCGCGTGGACGGTGCCGTCGCGGTGATTGGGCGGAGCGTAAAGTGTGGTGAGTTTCAATGCGATAGTGCCGGTATTGATAATGTTGTGTCGTGTTTCAGCGGGAACGAGAACAGCAAAGCCGGGTTGTATGGGGCTGCGGACATCATCGAGGATGGCGTCACCCGAGCCCTCTTCAACACGGAAGAACTGGTCGAGCGCATGTGTCTCCATCCCGATATCCTCGCCGGGCTTGAGGGACATCAGGACAAGCTGGCAATTTGGCGCAGTGTAAAGCACCTGCCGGAAATGCGCATTTCCAGTGGCCGCAACCTCAATGTCTTTGACAAAACCCTTCATAGAGTATGTTCCTTGCTGTGCTTCTGTGGACGATCAGAAGTTTTCTGACTGACCTCGCTCGAGGCTCAATCATCGACACCGCGATCTCGTTGCCCGTCAGTCGTATCGATCCGATGCATATCCGGAAGGTTCGGAAACTACCCAGAGGCGCCCGCAGCAGGGCCACACCGGGAGCAGCGCTGATTGATCACTTTGAATGGGTAGTTTCCGAACCTGACTAAAAGACCCGGCTTGTGGCTAAGTTTGGCATCCGAAAGGCGATAGCAGCCGCTGCATGTGTGGCGTTGTCACGTTTTTGGTCTCAACCGCAGAGTTCTTCCAGCTGTGTATTCGGAAGGCCCCGACGCCACCGCAATCACATCTGCCCTGATTGGAAAACATCATGTCACACACCAACGAACTCTCCATCACCCGGCAAATCAATGCCCCGCGCAATGTTGTTTGGCGTTGTTGGACAGAGCCAGCACTTCTTAAGCAATGGTATTGCCCAAAACCTTGGCAAGTTACGCAGGCGGAGATCGATCTGCGTCCCGGTGGTTGCATGAATACTGTGCTGGAAGGACCAAGCGGCGAAAAACATGACAACAAGGGCGCCTTCCTGGAGATCGTTCCGATGGAACGCTTGATCTTCACCGATGCATTCACCGAGGGCTTCATCCCTACGCAAAAGGCGTTCATGGTCGGGGTCGTGTGTCTCTCAGAGGGTATGGCCGAAGGCACAACAATGCAGTGGAGTGCACGACACTGGAGTGCTGAAGACATGGCCAAACATGAAAGCATGGGCTTCCATGATGGTTGGTCTGCGGCGGCAGCGCAGCTTGCGGACTTAGCCCGGCATATTGCCGCCGAAGATGCCGAATAAGCGTGATGCTCCGGACCTCCGCCATCGACGGACATCCTCATGACAATCGGGAGACCCCTATGAAGCCACTCAGAACCTGGGCCTTGATCGCAGATGGCGCACGGGCGCGTATTCTCGAGAACAACGGCCCCATCCACGGCGATGTGCATCACGGATCACCAGGACACGGGGTAACCCAGCACGACTGGATGCCCGTCGATGGCCTTGTCTTTCAAGGAGATCATTCCGCCACCCATGACCTTGTGACAGATCGCCAGGGACGCAGCTTCAGCTCCGCCGGTTCAGGCCGGTCTGCTCTGGAATCTCAGACGGATCCCCATCGGCAACAGAAAACCAGATTTGCCAATCTTCTTGCGGAGGTTCTGGCCAAACAGTTGCAGGATGGCGCGTATCATCGCCTCATCATCGCGGCACCCCCTGCAACGCTTGGCGATCTGCGCAGCGCGATATCCGATAAAGTGCGGGCGACTGTCGTTGCAGAATTCGCGCACGACCTGACGAAGATCCCCAATCATCAGATCGCCAGTCACCTTGGGCCGATACTGGTCTGACCGGCACATTGCCATTCCGGGTCGGACGGCTGCACAACCCAGACGCAATTCGCGTCAATGGGCTATGCCCACGGCGGCGGCTCGGCTGGTTCCGGCACGTGTGGAGGCTCTTCGACCGGCGGCGCAGGCGGCGTTTCCTCAGGTGGCGGAACTTGATGGTCGGGCTGACCTACCGGAACTTCCATCGGGACGGGTTCCGGAACAGGCTTGTTTCCCGGCTGTGTTAGATCGCCATTCACGATGAAATGGGGCATCGGCATCTTCCCTGTTGTTGTGATTCACAAGACTGACGAATGGACACTATTCGCATTGTCTCGATTCCGGCCTCGGCAGCTCAAGATCCTGCAGGCTTGGTCCCCTTTGAAACGCGTCGCACCAACCGGCCTCCCGCTTTTCCGCCGCCGTCATGCTTGTTGACTGTGGCCCAGGCGCGGGCATCAGCTTCCGCCTCCGGGATTCCACGCGCCTCGTAACTGACCGCGATGTGCTCCGCAGTGCGCTTCTGCTTGTCGGTGTATTTGCTCTTGTCGCCACGGGGCATTGGGACTTTCCTTCGGATGGAACCTGCAAAGGAGGCTGCAGAGTGCAGCCTTCGTTGGCGCGTTCGAAAAGAAGATGACTTCAACCGTTCAAGCCATCGTGTAGGGATGCCCTGAGCGGCCAAATCCAATGAACACCGTCTGGACGATTATTTCTGATCCGATCAGATGCTCGCGTTGCAGGCGGGACCGGATCGTCTTTCGAAGGATGCTCCCCAGCAGCGCCGCCTCGGGGTCGTCGTTGAAATCAGCGTGCCGCTCAATTCCGATTTGCCAGATCGTGTCCGCCGCATCGGATGCGAGTTGTTCCAGGCAATCCGCAGCAAGCTCCGGCAGATCGACATGTCGGTGGGCCGCATAGGCGCGAAGCTCATCCGCGATGGCCGGGTCGATCCGCTGCAAAAGCGCACATGCCGAACCATGCTGTGCTTTCAGAGCCGGGATCAGATCCCTCAGCCGCATGGTGCCATTAGTGTTCTCACCACGTGATCTGCTCTCGCGGTCGCCGCTGCGGATCATGGCGCTGACGTCGCGGTCGCCTCGCTGACGGACATCGAACCAATGCCTATCGCAGCCCAACACAGACCAGCAAAAATCAGATCGACGCTCAGGAAAACTCCAAGAATGTAGAGGCTCGAGGCCGGCCATTGCGCAAGCACCATGATGCCAAGCAGAGCCGTGACAGCAGCAGACAACGCCACCCACCACCACCGACGGTTGGATCGCATCTGCAATGCCAATAGGAGGCGCACGATGCCGACACCCACGAGGGAAGTTCCCAGCAGCAGCGTCAATACGCCTGCAGCCACCAGCGGGTTGAAGAATGCGAACAGCCCTGCGCCTATGTAAAGAGCGCCAAGCACCACCCAGGTCCACCGCCTGCGTTGTGATTTTGACCGTAGCCCCAGAGAAACCTCCGCCGCACCCGCTATTACCATCGTCGTGGCGACGAAGTAGACCGACACGATCGTGGCCGTCACGATGCTGACAAACGCGAGGCTTCCCAACCCCATGAGCAGAATGCCGAAGAGGACAAACCAGAGTGGCCTGATGGGAGGCGCTGTGGTGAGATTGTCTGGAAGCAGCGTCTGATCTCGCGGGATGTTTGTGGCAGTATCCATTTTCGTTTTTCCCGTTTGCAGGCTGGTGTCCTGATTTGAAACGCCTGTCGTGATCAATCGTTCCGAGGTCACAAGTGGATCTGTTTTCACGAACCTCTGAGGATGGTAGCCAGCGCGGCTGCTGTGCAGAAGGTTCGGAAACTACCCAAGCGACATGTGCCTTTTCAGCAAATCGTCATTCGGCAAGTGTCCATGCGCGGCCTTGGGGTGAATACGAGCGTGGGTAGATTCCGGCCCTGCCAACCCGTGGCACTTGGTGGTTAGCCTTTGGGTACGCGACCGTGCCTTGAGCTGTTCGAACTTTGCTGAACCCGAAGCTCTTCGATGAGGAGACCGCCTTGTTTGCTACCCAGAAAGCGAACCGTAGGATCCTGCTCGATACGCGTCCGAAAGGTGCGCCGACGGCGGCGAACTTCCGGCTCGACGAGAGAGACATTGTTCTGCCGTTGCCCGGTCAGGTTCTGACGCAGACACAGTATCTGTCACTCGATCCCTACATGCGTGGCAGGATGAGCGACACGCCGTCCTATGCCGCTCCCGTGGCACTTGGCGAGGTCATGATCGGCGGGACTGTCTCGCGTGTTGTCGCTTCGGAGAATGAAGCCTTCAAGGCCGGCGATCTCGTCCTGGGGTTCGGCGGCTGGCAGGAGTTTGCGCTATCCGTCGGCAAGGGATTGACCAAACTCGATGCCTCGA
This sequence comes from Hyphomicrobiales bacterium, assembly GCA_031378805.1. Taxonomy (GTDB): domain Bacteria; phylum Pseudomonadota; class Alphaproteobacteria; order Rhizobiales; family Beijerinckiaceae; genus JADCCX01. Next base: position 1,880 of record JANNEO010000012.1, on the reverse strand, counting down.
TCACCCATCCCTCGCTGGCACTGGGCGTGCTCGGTATGCCCGGTTTTACGGCCTATATGGGTCTGCTCGATATCGGGCAGCCAAAGCCGGAAGAAACCGTGGTGGTCGCAGCCGCCAGTGGAGCGGTGGGTTCTGTTGTGGGCCAGATCGCCAAGATCAAAGGCTGCCGCGCGGTCGGGATTGCTGGCGGAGCGGACAAATGCCGCCATGTCATCGAAGAACTCGGCTTTGACGCCTGCATCGACCACCGTAGCACCGACCTTCCGGCACAGCTGGCGGCGGCCTGTCCCAAAGGGATCGACGTCTACTTCGAAAGCGTTGGGGGCACCGTGTTCGATGCGGTCATGCCGCTGCTCAACCCCAAGGCTCGCATCCCCGTCTGCGGGATGATTGCTGCCTACAATGCCACCAGCCTGCCACCCGGACCGGATCGTCTGGCGATGCTCATGGGGATGATCCTGCGCAAGCGCATCACGATGCAGGGCTTCATCATCTTCGACGATTACGGCCCCCGCTTCGGCGAATTCTACGGGCAGATGAGTGCTTGGATGAAGGACGGCAAGATCAAGCACCGCGAGGACATCGTCGATGGTCTGGAGAATGCCCCCAAGTCCTTCATAGGGCTGCTGGAAGGCAAGAACTTCGGCAAGCTGATCATCAAGGTTGCGGCATAAATCGCTATTCAATCAACCAGTCTTTGGAGCACGAACATGAAATCAATAACGATTGCGACGGGATTGATCGCAGCCTGCAGCTCGATGCAGCTGTCAACAGCTTGTGCCCAGGACATGATCGGCGGGGTACCCGTCATCGAAAAGCTTGATATCGAAGCGTTACCCCGCGGCAAGATTTATCATTTCTGGTTCAAGGGCATGGACACCAGCGTCGGCCAATCCTGGTATGTTCCTGTAATTGTCAACCGCGGCAAGGAAACCGGTCCGCGTCTCCTTCTCAATTCGGGCGTACATGGCGATGAACTCAATGGCATTCGCGTCGTGCAGTTGATCGCTCCTGTGGTCGATCCCCAAAAACTCAGCGGCACGATCATCGGCATCCCCGGCCTGAACATTCCTGGAATGCTTCATGGCAACCGAAACTACATCATGTCCGATGACGGTGGTTCGGCTGCAAACCTCAACAGGGCAATGCCCGGCGATGAAGCCAAAGGCGATGCGACGAAACGGTTTGCCGGCCGCGTCTGGCAGAAGCTCTGGATGGGCAATGTTGATTATGTGATTGACCTGCATTCGCAGACGCGGGGAACCGTCTACCCAACGTTCGTTTATGCCGATCCCCGCAACGAAAAAGTGAAGATGCTCGCAGAAATGCTCGCCCCCGATATCATCAAGTATGATGCTGGCGAGAAAGGCAGCGTCGAGACCGAATTCGTGAGGGCGAACATCCCCGCAGTCACATTTGAAATCGGCGGTGCCGGTGTCTGGCAGCAGGAGTTGATCGACCGCAGCGTCCTGGGTGTTCACACAGTGATGTCCGCGTTGAAGATGACACCGGAAGTCTCCGGTCCTTCGCGCACCGTCACGCCAAAGACATTTCTTGGCAACGAGAACACATCGCTTCGCGCTACAGTCGGTGGTTTTGTGGAATACAAGGTCGGGCTCCTGGACATGGTCGTCAAAGACCAGCTTCTTGCCCGCCAGATGAATGCGTTCGGAACAATCGTGGCCGAGTACAAGGCCCCCCACGACGGCAAGATCCTGTCAGTCGGTGATGAGCCGGTGCGGGAGCCTGGCGCACTGATCGTCCGGCTCATTCGCTGGAACCCGTCCGAGGAATGCAAGCTCGGCTGCTGAATGGTGCGGTGCAACTCTCGCTAATTCGGTTGCACCATCCGCCCATCGACCACTTCAACGATCCTGTCG